>JAKEFB010000273.1 GCA_022616275.1 Chloroflexota bacterium | reverse complement strand
CAGGAGACGATTGACTTCATCCAGGAGACCGGGCTGGACTACTACCGCACCCAGTTGTGGTATTGCGAGCCGGGCACGCCCATCTATAACCAGCGCGACCAGTACAGCATCCTTGGCGAAGGGTTCCGCTGGGAGCACGAGACGATGGACAGCCTGGAAGCGATGGACTGGATAGACCGGACGTTCCTGTCTGTCAGCGGAGCGACCTGGTTGCCACAGTGGTCGTTCGACTTCTGGTTTATTCCTTACATTCTGGGCAAGGGGGTGACGCTGCCCCAGTTTAAGGAGTTTGTGACCGGAGCAAACCGGTTGATGGCTCTGAATGTTGCCTACGTGCCTGAGCGACAGAAGCAGCTCATTCAACAAGAAGCCCTGGAGCAAATGGCCAGGGCGATGGCCCAGCAGCAACCGGTTTACTCGCTAAGGGCAAACAAGGAAGTTTTGTTAGGTAGTTGACGAAGAGCACCTTGACGATGAAGACCGGAGACATTGTTGACATTTACCCGCTGTCGCCCATGCAGCAGGGCCTGTTGTTCCACAGCCTGGCCGAGCCGGGATCTGGCCTGTATGTGGTTCAGTTCCATTGCCTGCTCCGGGGAAACGTTGACCTGGCTGCTTTCCAGCAGGCCTGGCAGCGGGTGATAGACCGCCACGCCGTCTTGCGGACCGATTTCGACTGGGAATCGGCCGACGAGCCGCTGCAGTTAGTCTCCCGGACCGTCAAAGCGCCATTGGAGCAATATGACTGGCGACATCGGCCGGCGGCCGAACAGCAACTCCGGCTGGAGGAGTGGCTACAGCAGGACCGGGTGCGGGGCTTTGATTTCTCCCGCGCGCCGCTGCTGCGCCTGACGCTCATTCGGGTGGCCGAGGACGCCTACCGTTTTATCCTCAGCGTGTCCCACGCTTTGCTGGATGGGCGTAGCCTCTCGCTGGTCATGCAAGAGGCGCTCACGTACTACGAGGGCTTCTCGCAAGAGCGCGACCTTTACCTGGAGCAGCCACCCCCGTTTAAACATTACATTGCCTGGCTGCAAAGGCAGAACCCGGCCGAGGCCGAAACGTTCTGGCGAGAGACGCTGCGGGGCTTTGGTGCGCCGACGCCACCAGGGGTAGACAGGCGCGGAGCCGCCGATCGGGCCGACGGCGAGTATCCCAACTACCGGGTGTATTTGTCGGAGCCGGCGACGGCCGCCCTCCAGGCGCTGGCCAGGGAGCAGCAGTTGACGCTGGGCACGCTGGTCCAGGGGGGATGGGCTTTGCTGTTGAGCCGGTATAGCGGGGAAGAAGACGTCGTCTTTGGGGCTACTGTTTCTGGTTGTCCCCCGGATTTGCCTGGCGCAGAAGCCATGATTGGCGTGTTCCTGAACACCCTGCCGCTGCGGACGCAACTTCACCCGCAGCGATCGGTCCTGTCCTGGCTCAGACAACTGCAAGAAGAGCAGGCGCAGGCGCGCCAGTACAACTACAGCTCACTGGCCCAGGTCCGGGGGTGGAGCGAACTGCCACCCGACCGGCCGTTGTTTGAGAGTATCCTGACTTTTACCAACGCCTCGGTGGACCGGGCCCTGCTAGAAGAGTACCAGTGCCTGGCGATCCAGGACAATCACCTGATTAACAAGACGAATTATCCTCTGGCTGTCTGGGTGGAGCCAGGGCGAAGACTAGCCATCGAGTTGATGTATGATTCGCATTGCTTCGACGCGGAAACAATCGGCCGGATGGCCGGCCATTTCCAGACGTTGCTGGAAAGAATGGTCGCCAATCCTAAGCAGCAGCTTTCGGAAATATCGCCGTTAACCGAGGCCGAGGCCCACCAGGTATTGGTGGCCTTTAACGGCCTGAAGCAGGAACGCCCCCAGCAACTGCGCAGCGTCGTTGAGCTTTTTGAGGAGCAGGCGGCGCGCTCCCCGGAAGCGCTGGCGGTGACCCACGGGGCCGAACGGCTAACGTATGGCGAGCTTAACCGGCGGGCCAACCAACTCGCCCACGCGCTGCGCGAGCTGGGAGTAGGGCCGGAGGTGGTGGTCGGCCTCTGCCTGGAACGGTCGCTGGACCTGGTCGTGGCCATCCTGGGCGTCCTCAAAACCGGCGGTGCTTACCTGCCCCTGGACACCCACTACCCCGCCGAGCGGCTGGCCTTCATGCTGGCCGATTCCCGGGCGGCCGTGGTGTTGACCCAGGAAAGGATTTTAGATTTTAGATTTTCGATTTTGGATTCTGCCGCTGCGCCACACTCGCCTAAATTGATTTATTTGGACCGTGACTGGCCGGAGATTGCCCGGCACAGCGCTGAAGCTCCTCACAGCACAGTCACGGCCGACAACCTGGCTTACGTCATCTACACCTCCGGCTCCACCGGCCGGCCCAAGGGGGTGATGGTCCCTCAGCGTGGCCTGCTCAACCTGGTCTTCTGGCACCAGAGGGCCTTTGCCGTCTCGGCGGCGGACCGGGCGACCCAGGTCGCCGGGCTGGCTTTCGACGCCTCGGTCTGGGAGCTGTGGCCGTACCTGGCGGCCGGGGCCAGCGTCCACCTGGCCCCCGACGAGGAGACCCGCACCGACCCCCAGCGGCTGCGCGACTGGCTGGTGGCCAGCGGCGTTACCCTCAGCTTCCTGCCCACGCCGCTGGCCGAGGCGGTGTTGGAGCTGGCCTGGCCGGCGGAGGGGGCGCTGCGGCTGTTGCTGACCGGTGGGGACAAGCTGCACCGCTACCCGCCGGCCGGGCTGCCCTTTGCCCTGGTGAACAACTACGGCCCGACGGAGAACAGCGTGGTGACGACCTTCGGCCGGGTGGTGGGGCCGGAAGCCGGCGGGCCAGAAGCCGGCGGGCCAGAAGCTGGCCTTAGGGAGGCGGTGGCCGCCCCGGCCATCGGCCGGCCGGTAGACAACGTGCAGGTCTACCTGCTGGACGCGGCCTTGCAGCCGGTCCCGGTGGGGGTGGCGGGCGAGTTGACCATTGGGGGCGAGAGTCTGGCGCGGGGGTACTGGGGCCGGCCGGGGCTGACGGCGGAACGGTTCATCCCCAACCCGTTCAGCGCCGAGCCGGGTGGGCGGCTATACCAGACGGGGGACCTGGCCCGCTGGCGGCCGGATGGGGAGATCGAGTTCCTCGGCCGGGACGACGAGCAGGTCAAGGTTCGCGGCTACCGCATCGAGTTGGGGGAGGTGGAGATAACGATTGGACAGCACCCGCACATCCGCGAGGTGGTCGCTTTGGTGCGGGAGGATACGCCCGGCGACCGGCGCCTGGTAGCTTACGTCGTCGCCAGGGAGGGGGAAGCGCTCACGGCCGAAGCCCTGCGGGCCTTCTTAAGTGAGAAACTGCCCGGCTATATGATACCGGCCGCCTTTACCATGCTGGAGGCGCTGCCATTGACGCCGAACGGCAAGGTGGACCGCCGGGCGTTACCGGTTCCCGATTACGGCCAGGCGCAGCCAGAAGCGCCAGTCGCGCCGCCGCGCACGCCCACCGAGAAATTGCTGGCCGAGGTGTGGAGCCAGGTGCTCGGCCAGGAAGAGATCGGCATTCACGACAACTTTTTCCTGCTGGGCGGGGATTCGATCTTGACTATTCGCGTGGTAGCCCGGGCCAACCAGGCGGGGCTGCGCCTGACGCCCAAGCAACTATTTGACCACCAGACGATTGCCAAGCTGGCCGCCGTGGTAGACGCCGCTCCGGCCGCTCACGGCGAACAGGGCCTGGTGACGGGACCGGTCCCGTTGACGCCCATCCAGCGCTGGTTCTTCGAGCAGGAGCTGTCCGAACCGCACCATTACAACCAGGCCGTTTTGCTGGAAACGAAACAGGAACTGGACGCGCAATGGCTGGCCCAGGCTTTCGAGCACATTCTGGAGCACCACGATGCCTTGCGGCTGCGTTTTGTACGTGACGGGCTGGCGTGGCGGCAATTTAACGCCGCCGTTGGCGCTCCATTTTCGCTGGCCCAAATAGACCTGGCCGGCCTCCCGACGGAAGAACAGCGCCGGCGCATTGAGGAAGTGGCGGCCGGGGTCCAGGCCAGCCTGGATTTGAGCGCGGGTCCTTTGCTGCGAGCGGTCCTCTTTAACCTGGGGCGGCACAGGCCGGGTCGCCTGCTGATTGTCATTCACCACCTGGCGGTGGATACCGTTTCCTGGAGTATTTTGTTGGAAGACCTGGCGAGGGCCTACGAGCAACTACGCCAGGGCCGGCCGGTCCAACTGCCGCTCAAGACGACCTCGTTTAAAGCGTGGGTTGACAGACTGACTGCCTACGCCCAGTCAGACGCGCTGGGCCAGGAGTTGCCCTACTGGCTGTCCAACCTGGACCCATCGCCAGCCTGCCTGCCGGTAGATTTCCCCGAGGGAATTGAAGCCAATAGGGAAGCTTCGGCCGAGACGGTGACCGTCTGGCTCAGCGCCGAAGAGACGAAGCTGCTGCTGCGGGACGCGCCGCGCGCCTACCAGACCCAGACGAATGAGCTTTTGCTGGCGGCCCTGACCCAGGCACTTAACCGGCAAACGGGCCAGCGCCGCCTGCGGCTCGACCTGGAGGGGCACGGCCGGGAGGACCTGTTTGACGGCGTAGATATCTCCCGTACGGTGGGCTGGTTCACGACGATTTTTCCGGTGTCCCTGGAAACGCCGGATCCCACCAGTCCAGACCAGACGATTAAAGCGGTAAAGGAGCAACTCCGCCGGATACCGGCCCGTGGCCTGGGCTATGGATTGCTCCGCAGCCTTAGCCAGAACGAGAGTATCAGCCATAAGCTGAAACAACTTCCGGTGGCGGACGTTTTGTTCAACTACCTGGGGCATTTTGACCAGAACCTGGCCATCTCGGACCTGTTTGGGCTGGCCCAAGAAGCGGCCGGCCCGATGCGAAGCCTGCGAGGGCAGCGGCCTTATCTCCTGGAAGTTGTCGGCAGCCTGGTAAACGGCCGGCTGCGGATGGACTGGATCTACAGCCAGGACGTCCACCGACGCACGACCATTGAAGGCCTGGCGCAGGCGTTCGTTGAGGCGCTGCAGGGGTTGATAGCCTTCTGCCTCTCGCCGGCGGCCGGCGGCTATACGCCCGCTGATTTCCCGCTGGCCAGGCTGAGCCAGTCCCAGTTAGACCAGTTGGCGGCGGCGTCCCCCCACATGGAAGATATTTACCCGTTGACGCCGGCCCAACAGGGGATGTTCTTTCATGCCCTTTACCAGCCGGAGTCGGAAGTGTATTTTGGCCAGTCTAACCTGGTACTTTCCAGCGCGCTGGATGTGGCGGCCTTCAAGCAGGCCTGGCAGCAGGTGGTGGCCCGGCACCCGATTTTGCGCACCTCGTTTGTCTGGGAAGGGGTTGACGAGGCGCTACAGGTGGTCCACCGTGAGGTGGCTCTGCCCTGGAAGCAGGAGGACTGGCGGGGCTTGCCGGCCGGGAGCCGGGAGGCGCGGTGGAAGGCGGACCTGGAGGCGGACCGAAAGCGGGGCTTCGACCTCTCCCAGGCCCCGGTGATGCGCCTGGCGCTCATTCGGGTGAGCGACGAGGCTTACTATTTTGCCTGGAGCACACACCACGTGGTGCTGGATGGCTGGAGCCTGTCTGTCTTGTTGCGAGAGGTGTTTGCCACCTACGAGGCGCTGGCTAAAGGGCAGGTGGCCGACCTGGGCCGGGCGTACCCTTACCGGGACTACGTCGCCTGGCTGCAACGGCAAGAGCCGGCCGGTTCGGAAACATTTTGGCGGGAAGCCCTGCGGGGCTTTAGCGAGCCGACGCCGTTGCCTATCGGCCAGCGTGTCTCGCCCAACGGCGAGCGGCATTTTGCCGAGGAGCGGACCCGGCTGCCCGCCCCGGCAACGGCCAGCCTGAAAGCCCTGGCCCAGAGCCACGAAGTGACGCTGAACACACTGTTCCAGGGAATCTGGGCCATCCTGCTTGGCCATTACAGCCACCAGGACGACGTTGTCTTTGGTTGCACCGTTTCGGGGCGGCCGGTTGACCTGGCCGGCGTGGAGTCCATTGTCGGCCCCTTCATTAGCGTTCTGCCCATGCGCGCCCAACTCCCGGCCGGCGGCTCTTTCTGGCATTGGCTGGCCGGCATTCAGCGTTACCAGGTGGAAATGCGCCAGCACGAATATACCTCTCTGGCCCGGATCCAGCGCTGGAGCCAGGTTGCGCCGCAGCGCCCACTGTTCGAGAGTATGTTGGTCTTTGAAAGCGCCACCATGTTTGATCCGGCCCAGCTTGGGTTTGACGGCCGGCGCGCGAAGCTGGCTGACGCGTTTGTGCGTAATAATTTCCCGTTTACGGTGAAGGTTGTGCCCTGGCAGGAATTGGAAATTCACATCCTCTACCAGGCCGGCCGCTTTGAGGTGGCCACGATCGACCACGTCCTGGCCCAGTTCAGAGTGGTTCTGGAGTATCTGGTGGCGCGGCCAGAGGCCGGGGTGGCGGAATTGCGCCAGGCGCTGGAGGAGTCGGAGCAACAGTTTCGGGCGGCGAGAGAGAGAAAAAGTGAAGCGAGTAGCCTGAAGAAGCTCAGACAGGTTAGACGAAAGGCTGTCCACAAAGCACAGCCATAAGAAGGAGTAGAGCATTATGAGCACCCCAGTTATTGGCAAACCGGACCTGACCAAACTGCGCAGTAGTGACCGGCGTAAAGCGATTCGCGTTTCCGAAAACAGCCTGGCCAGAATTGAACCACTCTATCCAGAATCGCCGCTACCGTTGCTCATCTCGCCCGTCGTGGATGGGTTGGAGTTGAGCACGTGGGCGGCCGGTAATCGCGACTTTCTGGAAAGCCACCTCTTGAAACATGGCGGGCTGCTGTTCCGGGGTTTCCAGGCCGGCTCCCTGGCCGAGTTTCAGCGATTTGTCGAGGTCTTCTCGGCCGAATTGCTAGAGTACACCTATGGCTTTACGCCACGCAAGCAAGTGGAAGGCAAGATTTACACGTCAACGGAGTATCCGGCCGACCAATTTATTCCCTACCACAACGAAAAGTCTTACGCCACCTCCTGGCCAATGAAAATCTGGTTTTTCTGTGTCCAGGCAGCCCAGCGAGGTGGGGAGACGCCTATCGTTGACAGCCGCAAGGTATTTGAGGGCCTTGACCCGGCCATTCGGCAGCGGTTTGCTGAGAAGAAGGTCAGGTACATGCGTAATTATAGTCCCCGCCTTGACCTTCCCTGGCAAAACGTGTTTCAAACCAGCGAGCGGTCAGAGGTTGAAGCCTACTGCCGTGAGGCCGGTATTTCTTACCAGTGGAAGGATGGGGATGGCTTGCGGACTTACCAGGTCTGCCAGGCCGTGGCCACGCATCCAAAAACCGGCCAACAGGTCTGGTTCAACCAGGCCCATCTGTTCCACGTGACCAGCCTGCCGGAGACGATCCGCCAGGTGCTGCTGGCCGAGTTCGAGGAGGAAGAGTTGCCACGTAATGTTACCTATGGCGACGGTTCGCCTATCGAAGCCGATGTCCTGGAGGAGATCCGCCGGGTCTACCGGGAGGAAGCGGTGGCCTTCCCCTGGCAGGAGGGGGACGTGCTTATGCTGGATAACATGCTCGTCGCCCACGCGCGGAACCCGTTTGAAGGGCCGCGCAAGATCGTCGTAGCGATGTCTGAAGCGTTTAATGGTTAGTGGCGCCATGATCGAACAAACAATAGAAGGTTTTCGACTATCACCTCAACAAAGGCACCTCTGGGAATTGCAGCAGTCAGACGGTAGCCGTTTCTACCGAACCCAGGGCGCTATTGCCGTCGAAGGGGCCCTTGATCCCACTTTGTTGCAAACGGCCCTGGCGCAGGTGGCAGCCCGCCACGAGATTTTGCGCACGACGTTTCAACAATTGCCGGGGATGAATATTCCGCTACAGGTCGTCGGGGAACGGCCGCAGGTATCTCTCAAGGCGTATGATCTGCGTGGCCTGGAAAGGCAGGCCCAGGAAGTGGGGCTTCAGGCCCTGTGGCAAGAGATGAACCAGAACGGCCTGCATCAATCCAATGGGGCTGGGGCCGGGCCATTATCGCTGGCGCTGGCACGCCTGGCCGAGCAGAAGCATCTCTTGCTGGTTGACATCCCTTCCCTATACGCCGATGCGGCCACGCTGAAGATTCTGGTCCGGGAGCTGGGCCGCGCATACCAGGCCGGCCAGCCAGGGGAAGCGCCAGATGACGAGCCGGTGCAGTACATTGACTTATCGGAGTGGCAAAATGACCTGTTAGAAGACGAGGACATGGCAGCAGGCCGCTCTTATTGGTTGGGGCAAGATCTGGCAGCGCTGCAAACGCTGAACTTGCCCTTTGAAAATCGGGTCAGGGGAACGAGCGCCTTCACCCCCCAGTTCATTTCTTATCCGATAGCCCAGGATCTGGCCAACCAGGTGGCGACGCTGGCCCAACAGGTCGAAGTACCGGCAGCGACGGTCTGGCTGGCCTGCTGGCAACTGTTACTTTCCCGGCTCGGCGGGCAGGCTGACGTTGTCGTCGGCGTGACGGTTGACGGCCGGAAGTACGACGAACTGGCCGGGGCGCTGGGGTTGTTGGCCAAGCACGTGCCGGTAAGGGGCCAGGTCCGGCCGGGGCACTCCTTTCTGACCCTGCTGGATCAGGTCCATAAGGCCAGCCAGGAAGCTCACAAGTGGCAGGAATGTTTTGCCTGGGAAGTGATTCACCCGGAGACGAACGGTCGTGACGCGCCGCACTTTTTCCCCTACTGCTTCGACTTTGTCGAGCTAGGCCAGGCGGCCGAGGTCAAAGGGCTGACCTTCAGCCTGGAATGGGGCCAGACGTGCTTTGATCGCTTTACCGTTAAGCTGGTGTGCAACCAGGTGGGTGAGCAGATCCAGACGACGTGGTGGTACGACGCCAACAGCTTATCCGCCCCGGCCGTCCAGCGCCTGGCAGAGCGAACCATCAGGGTTGTGGAGCAGGTGACCCAGGCGCCAAATGTCAAGGTAGAGCATATTGATGTTCTTAGCCCAACCGAGCGCCAGGAAGTACTGGTAGCCTGGAACGCCACGCACTTTGATTATCCCCAGGACGCCAGTTTTCCCGAACTGTTTGCCGCCCAGGTCGCGCAGACGCCGGAAGCGGCGGCGCTTATTTGGGGTGAACGCCACCTGACGTACCGGGAACTGAACGGCCGGGCCAACCAACTGGCTCATTACCTCCAGAAGCAGGAGATAGGGTTAGAGAGACCGGTGGGCGTTTGCCTGGAACATTCGCCGGAGCTGCTCGTTGGGCTGCTTGGTATTTTGAAAGCCGGTGGGGCGTTCGTGCCCCTGGACCCGGCCTATCCGCCGGAAAGGCTGGCGTTCATGGTTCAGGACGCCCGGCTGCCCTTTTTGCTAACTCAGGAACGGATCCTGGCAAACCTCCCCGAACTGGATACAACCATGATCTGCCTGGATGCGGATTGGGAACCCATTGCCCGGGAGGATGAGCAAGACCTGGCAACCGGAGTGACGGCCGGCCACCTGGCTTACGTTATGTACACTTCTGGCTCTACCGGCCGGCCGAAGGGGGTGATGATTTCGCAGCGCAGCCTGGTCAATTACCTGTGCTGGGTCAACGCCACTCTGCTGGGTGGTGAGCGTTGCAATCTGCCGGCGACAACGAAGCCGACGTTTGACGCGGCCCTGAAGCAGCTTTTTGCCCCCCTCCTGAGAGGGGACGCCGTCTGGCTCCTGGCTGAGCAATTGGTGACCCAGCCGGCGGGGCTGTGGCAGGCGTTTGCATCCCGGCCGGCGGTGGCCTTCAACTGTGTCCCGTCCTTGTGGCAGGCGCTGTTAGACACGCTAGACGCCGCCCAGAACCCGACCCTGGGGCAACCGTTGACCACCTTGCTCATTGGCGGCGAAGCGCTGACGCCGGAGCTGGTCCGACGCTCCCTGCGATCGTTGCCCCACCTGCGAATCTGGAACTTATACGGCCCGACTGAGGCAACAGCCAATGCCAGCGCCGCCCCTATCACTTTGGACGGCGACGTGACTATCGGCCGGCCGATTGCCAATACCCAGCTCTACATCCTGGACGAGCACCTGCAGCCTGCACCGGCCGGTGTGCCAGGCCAGTTATACGTTGGCGGCGCTGCTCTGGCGCGGGGCTACCTGAACCGGCCGGGGCTGACGGCTGAGAAGTTTATTCCCAACCCCTTTAGCCATGAGCCAGGCTCGCGCCTGTACCATACTGGGGACCTGGCCCGTTACCTGCCCGATGGGCGAATTGAATATCTGGGACGGGCCGACTACCAGGTCAAAGTCCGGGGCCATCGCATTGAGCTGGGGGAAATCGAGGCGGCGCTGCAAGAGCACGCCGAAGTGAGGCAGTGCGTCGTCACGGTCCAGGAGAAGGCCTCGGGAGAAAAGCGGCTGGTTGCGTACTTTGTGCCTGACCCAGGCGCTACGCCGTCGTTGCGCGCTTTGCGGCGGTTTCTTAGCGCCAGGCTGCCGGAGTACATGCTGCCTTCGGCCTTCATCATGCTTGACGCCCTGCCGCTCATGCCCAACGGCAAGGTGGATCGCCGGGCGCTGCCAGCTCCAGACCAGGCGCGGGCCCGGCCGGAGGAGAGTTTCGCGGCCCCACGCACGCCGGTGGAAGAGATCATCGCCGGCATCTGGGCACAGATGCTCAACGTCCAGCGGGTTGGCATTCACGACGATTTCTTTGAGTTGGGCGGCGACTCAATCCTCAGCATTCGGACCACGGCTTTATTGCGCAGCACTTTCCACATGGAAATCCCCGTCCGTACGCTCTTTGAAGCGCCCACAGTGGCCCAATATGCTCAGGCGCTGACCGCTTACGAGAAGAAGCCGGGGCAGGTGGAGAAAGTTGCCGGGCTGTTGAAACAGGTCGAGGCCATGTCTCCTGAGGAAGTCCGCGAGGCTTTGCAAAAGAAGAAAATGGCCTGAGCGTTTGGCAACCTCCCGGAGGTTGGCGATTGGGATCGCTTAACCTCCGGGAGGTTATTCTAAGGGTAGTGGTTGATGGCAATCTCGAACTCTTTATTAGAAATTGGGGATTCCTCTTCTGAAAGGTACGAGCTTTTAGCCTACCTTCTGGCAGAAGAAGGAATCGAAGCGGATCAGGGCGAACCGCAGAGTATCCGCCGGCGCATGGATGCCGGCCCGGCACCCCTGTCTTTTGCCCAGCAGCGCCTGTGGTTGCTACACCAACTGGCCCCAGAAAGCTCCATGTATAACCTGGCGCCCGCGTTCCGCCTGAAGGGACCAATGTCGAGCAGGGATCAGTTGGAAGCGTTCTTTAACGTCCTTCTCCAGCGCCATGAATCGCTGCGGACCACTTTTACTACGATTGACGGGACCCCTTACCAGGTTGTGTCGCCGGATATGAGGCTGTCCGTGCCGTTCATTGACCTGACTACCCTGGCGCAGGACGAGCGTGAGGCAGAAGTGGCCCGGCTGGCGGCCGAGGAAGCGCAGCGCCCCTTTGACCTGGGCCAGGGCCCTCTGCTGCGGGCGACCCTGGTCCGCCTGGCGGACGAGGACCACGTCTTACTGTTAACCATGCATCACATCATCGCCGATGCCTGGTCTATAGATGTGCTCATCCGGGAGGTCGTCACCCTGGCCGCCACCTTTGAGCAGGGCTTGCCATCGCCCCTACCTGAGCTTTCTATCCACTACGCCGATTTTGCCCAGTGGCAACGGGAGTGGCTGCGAGGGGAAAGGCTAGAGGAGCAGCTTGGCTACTGGCGCGAGCAACTGAAAGATGTGCCGGCTCTCCTGGAGTTGCCGGCCGATGGCCGGCGGCTGGCGCTGGAGGCGGCGCAGGGCCGGATGGAACGTTTTACGTTGCCGCCGGCGTTGGCCCAGGCGTTGAAGCAGTTGAGCCAGCAACAGGGGGTGACCTTGTTTATGACGCTGCTGGCGGCGTTTAAGGCCCTGATCTATCGTTACACTGAGCGAGAGGATATCCTGGTGGGGATTCCCATCGCCAACCGGCCGCTGCCGGTGCTGCAAAACTTGATCGGCTTCTTCGTCAATACCCTGGCCATTCGTACCAGGTTAGGGGGTGATCGGCCGTTTCTGGCGTTGTTGGAGCAGGTCAAGCAGGAGATGCTCGACGCCTTCACCTACCAGGATTTGCCTTTTGAAAAACTGGTCCAGGAACTGAACCTGGAGCGGGACCTGAGCTACCATCCACTGATCCAGGTCATGTTTTCCTTCCAGGATGCGGAGCCTCTGGCCAGCCTGCAACTGCCGGGACTTAGCCTGAGCCTGCTGGAATTTGAACAGACAACTTCTAAATTTGATTTGACCCTGGTTCTTGGCGAAAGCGAGCGCGGGCTGGAGGCAACCATTGAGTACCGGACCGACCTGTTTGCGGCCGGGACGATCCGGCGCCTGTTTGGCCATTACCAGCAGTTGCTCCAGGGAATTGTGGCCAACCCAGCCCAATGCCTGGCCCAACTGCCCTTATTAAGCGACGCAGAGCGACAACAATTGGTGGTTGAGTGGAACGACACCAGGACAGAGTATCCCGGCGAGCGGACTCTGGCCCAGCTCTTTGAAGAACAAGCGGCCCGTACCCCGGAGGCCGTAGCCGTCCTATTTGGCGAAACGCGCCTGACGTATGCGGCGCTCAATCGCCGGGCCAACCAACTGGCCCACACCCTGCAACGCCTGGGCGTGGCGCCGGATACGTTGGTCGGGCTGTGCCTGGAGCGCTCGATAGAGATGGTTGTTGGCACTGTGGGCATCCTCAAAGCGGGTGGCGCATACCTGCCCCTGGACCCCAGCTATCCGCCGGAGCGGCTGGCCTTTATGCTGGTCGATGGGCAGGCGTCCATCGTGGTGACCACCAGGGAGTCGGCGGCGTTGCTGCCTGAGACAGTGCCGCACGTCATTTATCTGGATGCCGACTGGCCAGCCATCGCTCAAGAAAGCACAGAGAACCCTATCAGCGCGGCCACAGCCAGAAACCTGGCCTACGTCATGTACACCTCCGGCT
>JAKEFB010000272.1 GCA_022616275.1 Chloroflexota bacterium | reverse complement strand
TTACCTCTGGCCACCGCCACATTAGACTGTGCGGTGTTCGCTTTCGCTGCCGGGGTGGTCGCTGAGGAGCTGGAGGGCGTGGGGTAAGACCGGGAGCAGCACGTCCATGTTTTCCTTCACGGCTTTGGGGTTGCCCGGCAGGTTGACGATTAACGTCTGGCCCCGAATGCCGGCTACGGCGCGGGACAACATGGCGTGCTGGGTAACCTTGAGGCTTTCAGCACGCATGGCCTCGGCAATGCCCGGCGTTTCCCTTTCAATGACCTGGCGGGTGGCTTCCGGGGTCACGTCCCGGGGGGAAAAGCCGGTGCCTCCGGTAGTGAGGATCAGGTGGACCCCTTCCTGGCACCAGGCTAACAGCGCCGCCTTAATCTCCTCCACGTCGTCGGCTACAATAGCCTGGTGGCTCACCTGCCAGGAGGTACGCCGGCCGATAATCTCGGTAATGAGTGGCCCGCTCCGGTCTTCATACTCGCCGCGCACCCCACGGTCGCTGATGGTTAGAATGCCAACTTTCATGGTACTTCCTCAAGAGAGATTAGAGATTGGAGATTGGCTAATCTCCAATCTCCAATCTCAATTTCTATGATTGGCTTTGGGCCTGTACCAGTTCCAGCCACTCCTCGTTCAGGCCGCTGTCTGTTACCCCGTAATAGACGTGAACCCCCTCCTCGTCGCGCATAGCCAGATCATACCAGACGTAGTTGTCACGCCGGCGCTCTTCAATCAGGGCCATGTTGCCGTGCCAATTAATCCGGTCTAGCGCGGGAGTTCCGGCCTCTGCCTGGCTGATGGCGTAGTGCCACAATTTACGTGCCGAAGATTTGGTGACATTTTTGATCAGACTGCCGTTGCGCAGGTCACGGACGGCGTGATAAATGGTCCCGTCCCGTTCCTCGCTGCTAACAATTTCCACGCCGGTGCGCGGCGGGGTGGGGGTGCCGGCCGACACTCTGGCCCGGGGTGGGCCAGGCTCTTCGACGGCCGGCCGGGCCGTCGAAGGGGGCGGCCCGGCCGGCTCTGGCGGCTCCTTGACCAGGCTGGTCACTTCGCCCATCAGCCGGCGCTCCACCAGGCGGACGATCTCGTCCCGGACGGCCGTCGTCGTTTCGGCCTCTTCCCGTACGTAGAAACGATTGTCGTCAATGGCGTAAGGCACGTCCCGGCCGGCCAGCACGTTCACGCGGACCACCGTCTGGCCCTGGGAAACCAGACTATCAATGTGGACTTCTGGCACGGGGCTCAGCCGGCGGTCAATGGCCTTTTCCAGGTACTCAATGGATCGCTTGGGTTCGCGGACGCCGACGATTTTCTCCTTGGGGTTTAGCGGCACGCCGATGTAAATGGTGCCGCCGTTCGTGTTGGCCATCGCGCAAACATCTTCCAGGATCTGGTTAAGATAGCCGCCCCGCTCGGCCAGGCTTTTGTGAAAGGATTGGACGAGGGAGGGGCCCTCCTCCCGCGCCACCTGAACAAAGTCCAGCGGTTGGGCCGGCCCCCGGTACGGCCGGGTTAGAGAAAAATCGTTGCCCTTCAGCACCTCGGCCAGAGCCTCAAAACTGACTTCGTCCAGCAAGATTTCTGTCACCCGGTCGCCAACGCCCAGGTACTTGGACTGGAGCGACTCCCGCATCAGACGGTGAGCGTCTGACCCCTGGATGCAGCGCATGGCTCGGGGGTATTCCGGTTTGGAGCCCTCGAAAAAGCGGCGCGTCGTATACCGGCCGCGCTTTTCCAGGTCGGTCACTTCCAAGCAGTGCAGGTTGGGGTCCTGGGTGTAGGCAATCTTGGTCTGGCCGCCGAAGTCCAGGCCGCGCATGACCACGCCATTGCCGGAGTTGGCGTGTGCGGCAATGACCAGCCCGCCGGCCTGGTTAATGACCCGGTAGGCAGTCAGCACGTCGGCCGTCGCCCCAACCGTGGAACTTCCCTCAGGCAACAGCGCCAGGGGCACGTTCAGCGTCAGCAGTAAATGTTCCAGGTAAGCGACCGGGGTCTCCGGTGAGAAAATACCCAGGATGTGAAAGCCAAAAGTGGCGGTAAACTCAAAGCCGGGTAAAACCAGGATTTCGTTCAGCAGGCGGCGATATTCATCCAGCCGCCGTTTTTCGTTATGCTCCAGCCGGTTGAGCCGTTCTAGCAGGGTAAGCTGCTCGATTTCCTTTTGCATTGCCGCATAGCCGGCCACAGTGTTGTGGTCGGCAAAGGCAATAATGTCCAGGCCGCGCACTTCTGCCTGGCGCAAGATGTCGAGATAGCTAATGTGCGGCTCTTGATAGTCGTTGGAGGCAGCAGTATGCAAATGCAGGTCCATGCGCCGCCACTGGCGGGGCGTATGCCTGGCTGTTGATCTGCGTTTCCCAGATCGGGCCAAATTATTTCTCCTTGTGAGGTCTCCTAAGCCAGCAGCCTGGTCAGTTCTTCCGATAACTTACTGGGCGAGTAAGGCTTTAGTAGAAATTGCGTAGCTCCGGCTGCCCTGGCTTCGTGTGAACGCCGGTCGTCCCCGGAAGTCATAATGATCGGGGTATTGACTGCCGCAGCCGTCTGGCCGCTGCGGACGGCCCGCAACAGGTCAATGCCGCTGTCGCCACGCGACAGATTGCAGTCAATAATAAAAGCGTCGGCGCCTTCGGCCGTTGCTGTTCGGGCCCGTTCCAGGTCCGGACAGACCACAACCTCAAAACCATCCATCTCTAAAAGCATTTTAATCAGGTTGGCGTTGGTGCGATCGTCGTCTACAAGAATTACTTTTGCCATGGACAGCCTTCTGCTTCTATAAAATTTAAAAATTTAACGATCACCCAGGGCGGCGATGCCGCGCATGACGCCAACAATGCCAATGGCGGCTTTCACCGCGTCGCCCGTGCTAATTTCTGGGGGAGCGCCGCCGCTCTCTTCGGCCGTCCGGCTCAACAAGTAGGCAGTTCCCAGGCCAACCAGAGCGCCCAACACGGCGCCAATAATCAAAACTTTCGGTTTCCAGTTTTCGTTTTCTGGTGTCATAGTGCTCTAGCTCCAGGTTAACGGTTGATGATTTGTTTGACGAAGGTAATTATATATGCGACCCGTGCCCCTATATTCGCGAAGAAAGCAACGATCCTGTTCGCCACGCGTTCTACCTTTTGCTGGATGGCGCTTGCTATATTATCTATCCGCCACAATAATACATGGGTTTTATGCAATGGAGCCCAGTGGTTCTGGCGGGCCTTCCAGAAAAGGAATAGGGAGCTGGCGGGAAGCGCTGCACACAACAGCGTCAGCGGAATCAGGGTCAGGATAACAATCAAGTCGGCCACGGCCGAGATCGTCTCGCGGCTGTTTTCGTTCCGGTTGCCCACACCGTTCCACAGCAGCAAGCCTAAAACGACCAGGACGGTCAGGCTGGCGACCAGGACCGGTGTATAGATGTAAAACCAGTTAAAACGTCGCAGGGCCGCCGCCCGTTCAGACTGAATCGGGGTAGGCTGGTAGGTCACGACGGTGGTGGAGGGTGTGTTGGACATATCCATATGGTGTAACTCCCACTATACTACGGTTATGATTGTAGCACAACCACAGGGTACGTCACAGCTACTTGATTTCATACGTATAGCTCAACCGGGCCACGCCCCGAATCGTAGCGGCCACGGAGCAATATTTATCCTGGGAGAGCCGGATGGCTCGCTCCACTTTGCGAGAATCTAGCGCTTCGCCCTCTAAAATGTAGTGCAGGTGAATGTGTGTAAAACAGTAAGGCGGCTGTGGCTCCTGCTGGCCCTGGACGTTGACGCATAAATCGCGTAGCTTCTGGCGCTGCCGTTGCATGATGTTCACCACGTCATAGGCTGAACAGGAAGCCAGGCTGATGAGCAGCAGGTCGGAGGGTTTCAGCCCTTTCCATTCCTGCCACTCAGGATCGTCGCTGGGCCAGGAGCCGGAAACGACGATGTGGCCAAAGCTGTCCCGGCCGATAAACATCTGGCTACCTTCCCCCGTCCATTTAACGGCAATGTTACTCATCCTAGCTCTCTTCAAGGCGGGCAAGACCGGCCGGATAGCGGCGCGCCGCTGGCGTCGTAACATTGGCAGTAGTTGACGTTCTGGCCCTCGCTGCTCCCTTCCCAGAAGAAGTAGCGCAACGAAGTCCGGGCGCACTGGGACTGCCGGCTGACCGGCCGGGTCCATTGAATACCCAGGCCCTGGGCCTCTTCTTCCAGCACCAGGAAAAGTCGGGTGTTGCGGCGCACGTCGTTGCCCAGGCGTAGTTCGCCTTGAGTGGCCAGCACAAAGGCCAGGACAGGCAGGCTCATGACGACCAACCAGGCCAGGACTACCAGCAAGTAAACAAAACGCCGAAGCCAGGGTCTCATTAACCAACAGGGGGCGCGGCCGCCGCACCGGCGGTAATGCGCCCTAAACCCAATTAACCTGCTTCACCCTTCATCGCCCGGATGTATAGCCGGGCATACTCTTTCAACATCCGGCGGGTGCTGAAATGGGGGGCGCAGGAGCGGATAGACTCGCGCATGATGGCCACCCAGCCACGGGGGATATTGTCGCGGTCCCGATCGTAATAGAGCGGCACAATTTCCTCCTCCAGGGTCTGGTATAGGGCAATGGCGTCTTCCTGGTCTTGCTGTTCAAAGCCGGAATACTCTTTGTCCTGGCCGATAGGCCACCCGTTGGCCCCGTTGTACCCTTCAGCCCACCAGCCGTCGAGGACGCTGAAGTTGGGCACGCCGTTGACGGCCGCTTTTTGCCCGCTGGTGCCGCTGGCTTCGCGCGGCCGGCGGGGGTTGTTCAGCCAGACGTCCACACCCTGAACCAGGTAGCGGGCCATGTGCATGTCATAATCTTCCATGAAGGCGACGCGGCCGGCAAGCTGGCTGTGCTTGGCCAGGTTGTAAATGGTCTGGATGAGCACCTTGCCGGGATCGTCGGCCGGGTGGGCCTTGCCGGCAAAGATGAGCTGCACCGGCCGCTGGCGATCCAGCATCAGCCGCTGCAATCGCTCCAGGTCGCGGAAGATGAGCGTGGCCCGCTTGTAGGTCGGAAAGCGCCGGGCAAAGCCAATGGTCAGGGCGTCGGGGTCTAACAACGTGCCCCCAGTCAGGATCTGGGTCGGGTCGCTGTGGCCGTACAACCAGCTCCGGCGTGCCCGCTCGCGGAAGAAGCTGACCGTCTTGCGCTTCAACTCCATGTGCAGGCTCCACAACTCTTCGTCGGGTATGTCGCTCAACCGCTCCCAGAGGATCGGGTCATCGTGTTGCTCTACCCAGTTTGGCCCCAGATACTTGGCGTATAGCTCATACATCTCGCTGGGCACCCAGGTAGGCACGTGAATGCCGTTGGTCACGTAGCCAATCGGCACATCCTTCACGTCCCGGTCAGGCCAGACGCTTTGCCACATTCGCCGGGAGACTTCGCCGTGCAATTTACTGACGCCATTGGCCTGCCCGGACAGGCGCAGCGCCAGGACAGTCATGTTAAAGGCAGTGCCCCACTCCTCCTGGTGTTTGCCCAGGTCCAGGAATTTCTCCCGGCTAAGGCCCATCTCTTCCCAGTAGCCGTTGAAGTACTTCTCCACCATGTGAAAGGGGAAAGCGTCGTGGCCGGCCGCTACGGGCGTGTGGGTGGTGAAGAGAGAGTGGGTCCGGACCTCGGCCAATGCCTCGGCAAAGCTTTCGCCGGCCGCCACCTTTTCCCGGATGCACTCCAACAGTAAAAAGGCCGAGTGGCCTTCATTCATATGCCAGACAGAGGGTTGGATGTTCAGCGTGCGCAGAGTTCGCACGCCGCCGATCCCCAGCATTATTTCCTGGCGAATGCGTTGCTCGCTGTCCCCAGAATAAAGCCGGGCCGATAGTTCCCGGTCCCAGGGGTCGTTGTCGTCTACGTCTGTGTCCATCAGGTAGAGGGGTGTCCGGCCGACCCGCACGTGCCAGATACGGGCAAATACCTCCCGGTCGCTGATGCGTACACCAATCCTGATTTCCCGGCCGGTTTCGTCCAGGAAGGGCAAGATGGGGGTCTGGCTCAGATCCAGTTGTTCATAAACAGCTTCCTGCCAGCCGTGGGAAGGAAGGCGCTGCCGAAAATAACCCTGGGGGTACATAAAACCTACGCCGACCAACGGCAAACCCACGTCGCTGGCTTCCTTGGCGTGGTCGCCGGCCAGGATACCCAGGCCACCCGAGTAGATGGGCAGGGAGTTGTGCAGGCCAAACTCGAAGGAGAAGTAACCAACCACCTGGGTTTTCAATTCTGGAAAGTTTTGCTGGAACCAGGTGTGGCCGTTTTGCATTTCCCGGTCGTAGGTCATCATAACCTTGTCGTAATTGCGGCGGAAAAGGGTGTCTCGGGCTGCTTCTTCCAGCCGTTCGGCGCTAATTTCTTTCAGCATATGGACCGGGTTGTGATGGGTGTTCTGCCAGAGGCTGATGTCTAGCTGGGCAAAAAGCGCCCGCGCGTCCGGGTGCCAGCTCCACCAAAGGTTGTAAGCCAGCTCGGCCAGGCGGGCGATGCGTTCAGGCATTTTATTGTCTAAAGGAGTCATTATCCATTCCATGAAAATAGTTGCTATATCAACGAAATAACAGCGCTACATTATATAACCAATGGTGCTAGTTGAATAAAAGGCAAAGTTCTCCTAAGCTAGCTGGTGGCATACCTTTCGCTAGCACAAGGAGAACTTCGCCATGACAAACT
>JAKEFB010000039.1 GCA_022616275.1 Chloroflexota bacterium | reverse complement strand
CCCGAGCCGGAGGTGGTCAAGAAGCCGTTCCCCTGGTGGATTATCGTCGTCATCGTCGTCGTGGTGGTCATCGGTGGCGTTGTGGCTTTCCTGTTGGCGCGGGGCGAACCGGAGCTGGCCATTACGGCCGCCGCTTCAGCCGAGCCGGTCATCGCCGGGCAAGACCTGACCTACACCATCACCATCAGCAACACCGGTTCCGGCCGGGCCGAGGGGGTAGTATTGACCGACACCCTGCCGGCCGGCGTCACCTTTGTCTCCGCCAGCACCGACGAGTGCCAGCCTACCCAGGCCGAGAGCGTCATTGCCTGCCAGCTCAGCGAGCCGGTGCGGGAAAATGTCCAGATTGACCTCATCGTCGCCGTGGATGGAAGCACGCGAGGCATTATCACCAACACCCTTCTCCTGCGCAGCGCCGATACCGAAAGCCCGGAAGAGGTTATTCAGAGCCAGACCGCCACCAGTGCGGTCGGCCAGGTAGCGCTGGCCGTGGAAATGACCGGGCCTGGCTCGGCGCGGGCCGACCAGGAAATTATGTACCAGGTCCTGGTCAACAACGGCGGCCCCTCCCACGCCCGGGATGTGGTCGTTACCTACGCCCGCCCGGCCGGCATCCTGGGCGCCAGTGCCGCCAGCAGCAAAGGCAACTGCAGCGATACGGGGACAGAACTACTCTGTGAGTTGGGCGGGATCGAGGCCGACGCCTCGCTCCCGGTGACGATTACCGTCGTCCCCGGCCCTGCCGTTGTGGGTACGCTGGACGGGGTCGTGACCGTCACTGACAGCGATGGCTCAACGGTAGAGGCTCCGCAGGTTACCACCCAGGTCGAGTCGGCTACCGGCCTGGCCCTGGCTGTTAACCCTTCCAGCAACCTGGCTCTGCTTGGCGAGGAATTTCAATATACCGTCAGCATTTGGAACAACAGCCCGCTGGCCGCCAACGACGTCCAGTTGAGCTACACCCTGCCCGAGGGATGGGAATACGTCAGCACCGAGCCGGAGTGCGCCCAGCAACTGTTCGGCGGCCAGGTGACGCTGCTGTGCAATTTTGGCTCCTTGCCGGCCGACCCCGGCGACGTCCGCTCGGTGGTCATTTCCCTGCTCCCCACGGTCGAGGGCGCCACCAGCAACACCTTCCTGGTTAGCAGCGCCAACCTGCCCGATGCCGAGTTCGCGCTTGAAACCCAGGTAGCCAAAGCCTTTAGCAGCGTCGGCCTCCATTTCGACGGCGTCAACGACTGGATTGAGCTGCAGGAGTTCAATGTGCCGGAGTCCTTTACTGTGGAAATGTGGATCAATCCTGAAACTTCCCGTGACCAGCAATCGTTCATTGGCAAGCATACGGCCGCTGGCGACAATATCTTCCTCATTGGCTATTGGGATGGCGGCCTGTACGTTACCCTGAATGGACAAACTTACACGGCCGGCACAAAGGCCACTGGTCTCTATCACCTGGCGGTCGTGATTGAGAAGCGGACGCTGTCTCAATCCATCGTCACCGTCTACCAGAACGGCCAGGTCTTCTGGGATCGGGAATTTGCCAGCGTGCTGGGCACAAACATTAGCGGCAAGCCCTGGGTATTAGGACAGGACTGGGATGGCGATGTCCCGACGGACTTTTTTGATGGGGCCATGGCCGAGGTCCGCATTTGGGACCACCCGCGCACTCAAGAGCAAATCGCCCAAAACATGGAGCTGCGCCTTAACGGCGATGAGCCTGGTCTCGTCGCCTACTGGCCGCTAACGGAACAGACTGGTGTGGTGGCCGGCGATCGAGCCGGCAACGGCTACGACGGCGCTCTGAAGAGCGGCCCCATTTGGGTTGACGCTACTCCTCCGGCCGATTTCGGCATGGCGCTGCAACTGGATGGCGTTAACGACTACCTGTTTATCCCTGACACCCCTTCCCTGGACCTCACCGCTTTTACCATCAGCGTCCTGGTCAGGCCCACTCAGGTGACAGGCGACTGGCAACCCCTGGTTGTCAAAGAAGCCAGCGATGGCGGCACGCGCAATTACGGCCTGTATATCAACCCCAATACGCCGACCATTCACTACTCTTTCCATCATAGCGATTGCCAGACGTGGCGCAGCTATAACAGCAACGCCTCTTTGACCCTGAATGAATGGAATCACGTGGTCATGACCTACGACGGCAATACCTTCCAGCTTTACATCAACGGCAACCTGGATTCCAGTCGCTCGATTGCCAGTCCTGTTTGCCAGAACGATCATCCAGTGCTCATCGGCCGGGAGCTGGCTCGCTTCCAGCCCTTTGCCGGCAGCATTGACGAAGTCCGCATCTTTAATCGCGCCCTGTCGGCCGACGAGATTCTGGCCACGCTGGGCCAGCCTCTCAGAGGCAATGAGACGGGTCTCGTTGGCTACTGGCGATTTGACGAAAGCGAAAATAACAGAGTCTTCGACATGTCGGGTAATGGTAACGACGGGAACCTATTTCAGGGACCAATTATCTTTTTCCCCACCTTATTTCCTATCATACCGGATCGGATGCGACAATGAACAATCTATTTGCCATCACGGCAGCAACCAACAGCGTCAAACTGAATGACAAACGGCAAGGAGAAGTCTCCTTCACCGTCTCCAACACCAGCCGGCGGCCGGTGCGCGGCCGGGCACGGATTGTGCCCGAAGGCGAAGCGGCCAGGGAGTGGTTCAGCCTCCAGGACGAGGCCGAGCAGTCCTTCGCCCTGGCCGGCACCCAGCAATACTCCGTCCGCATCACCGTCCCCCCCAACGCCAAGGCCGGCAACTACCTCTTCCGGCTGAACATGGTCGGGGT
>JAKEFB010000271.1 GCA_022616275.1 Chloroflexota bacterium | reverse complement strand
GCGTGGCCGCCGGCAACGGCCGGGCCCTGGCCCTCTACCAGCGCCTGGGCTTTGAAGAAGACCGCCGGCTACGCACCCCCATCGCGGGGCTGATGATCATCCTGGGCAAACAGTTGTAAAATGACCGCCTTTGACGACATCCGCTACGTCCGCGAGCAGTACAAGAGCCAGGACAATCTGCAAATCCGCATCCTGACTCACGAAAAATACACTCAACCACGGGTGGATTTCGTGCGCTGGGTGCTGGCCCACCTGGTTTGGCGGGGCGATGAAACCGTCGTTGACGTTGGCTGCGGCAGCGGCGCTTACGTGGCCGAAACGCGCCCACGTTGCCGGCGTTACATAGCCGCCGACCTTTCCCTGGGAATGCTGCGCGGCCTGCCCTATCCGGGCCTGGACCGCCTGAACGGTGACGTCCAGCGGTTGCCCCTGGCCAGCGCCTCGGCCGGCGTCGTGCTGGCCAACCACATGCTTTACCACGTGCCGGACAAGGAAGCGGCCGTGGCCGAGATTGCCCGCATCCTCCGACCGGGCGGCCGGCTGCTGGCCGCTACCAACAGCGCCCACACCATGGCTGAATTGCGCCAGCTCCAGGCCGCTGTTGGCGTCACTCTGGGGCTGGCTGAGGCTCAACACGCTTTCCAGAACTCCCAGGTCCTGTCCCCCTCCTTCACCCTGGAGAATGGCCACTCACTCCTGGAGCGCCACTTTGAGGGCGTCGAGCGGGCCGATCTACACACCGCCCTGGTTTTCCCCGAGCCGCAGCCGGTGCTGGACTACGTGAGCACTATCCGCGAGCGATTCGAGCCGTTTCTGCAAGCCGGTCATACCTGGGAGAACGTCATAGTCGCTCTGCGCCGGAAGTTGGAGCAAATTATCGCCCAAGAAGGTAAGTTCCGGGTCAACAAGCTCGCCGGCGTCTTCATCTGCACGAAAGGAGATTAGCGATTGGAGAATGGAGATTAACCCACCTCCAATCTCCAATCGCTAATCTCCAATCTCCAATACGACAGGAAGACAATGTCCAACGAATACTTCACCCTGCTGCGCGGCCGGCGCTCGATTCGCCGCTACCAACTCACCCCGGTTCCTCGGGAGCTGGTGGAAGAGGCGCTGCTGGCTGCCACCTGGGCGCCCTCGGCCCACAATCGCCAGCCGTGGCGCTTTGCCGTCGTCACCAGCGCAGAGACAAAGCACCGCCTGGCCACGGCCATGGGTCAGCAGCTCCGGGCCGACCTGGCGGCCGACCACATGCCCGAAGAGGTCATTGAGAAGGACGCCGGCCGCTCCTACCAGCGCCTCACCGCCGCCCCGGTTCTCGTCCTTCTCTGCCTGAGCATGGCCGACATGGACGTTTACCCCGACGAGCGGCGGCAGCGCAACGAGTGGATCATGGCCGTCCAGTCGGTGGCCATGGCCGGGCAAAACCTGCTGCTGGCCGCCCACGCCCTGGGGCTGGCCGCCTGCTGGATGTGCGCGCCCCTCTTTTGCCCCGAGGTCGTCCGGGAGACGCTCGACCTGCCGGCCGGCTGGCAACCCCAGGGGCTGATTACGTTGGGCTATCCGGCCGAACAAAAAGAAAAAGGCCGCCACCCCCTGGCCTCCCGGACGATTCTCCTGGACGATTAATCTCTAATCTCTAATCTCCAGTCTCCAATCTCCAATCTTCTCGCCTAGCGCAAGCCGGCCGACTTCAACAAAGCATCCGGCATGTTTTCATGACCTGCAAGGACCTTTCTGTGCTTGTCACCAGCGCTATTTTTGTTAAAATTAAAACCATAGGATTGATTAGATTCATTAGATCATTGGGCCATGCGGTTAGACAAGCTAAATTCTGAACTGCTGCAGTACCTGATTGACCAGGAGGTAAAGCCAGGAGACCGGCTGCCGGCCCTGACCGAACTCAGCAATGAGCTGGGGGTCAGCGTCGGCAAGCTCCGCGAGCAACTGGAGCTGGCGCGCCACCTGGGGCTGGTCTCAGTCCGGCCGCGCCTGGGCACTCGCCGCGAAGAGTTCAACTTCCACCGGGCCGTGCTCACCAGTCTGCTCTTTAGCCTGGCCACTGACGAGGCCTCTTTCGCCCAGTTCAGCCAGTTGCGCCAGACCATTGAAGCCAGCATGTGGCACGAAGCAGTCACCCAGTTAACGGTCGAAGACAAACAGCGGCTCAAAGATATCCTGGCCCGGGCCTGGAGCAGATTGCGGGGCGACCCGGTGCATATTCCCAATGGCGAACACCGTGACCTTCACCTGACTATCTTCAGCCGCCTGGACAACCCCTTTGTCCAGGGCCTGCTGCAAGCCTATTGGGACGCTTACGAGACCAGCCAGGTGACCCGCTTTGCCGAATATCATTACTGGGTTACCGTCTGGACCTATCACCAGGCGATTGTCGAGGCCCTCTGTGAAGACGATTTTGAGCGCGGCCGGCAAGTCCTGATCGAACATTTTGATTTGCTGCCGGCCGCCATTTTACATCCTGAATTAACGGCTGGGGTGGAGGCGGCTGGAAACCAGCCGGGGTCAGAGACCGGCCACAGCCAGCGACGAATATCAAGCCAGAGCGAGAGGATGGAGTAAGCATGAGCTTAAAAGAAGTTTTGCACACTGAACAGGTATCCCACCTCGATTTGTCGAGCTTTTGCCAGGCGGCCAGTGGCACACCGGTGCGGGACGTGGTCGCTCTCATGCGCGAAAAGGGGGTCAACGTCTGCCTGGTGACCCAGGATAACCACCTGATCGGCATTCTCACCGACCGGGACGTGCTGCGCAAAGTGGTCACCGCACCCCAAACCTGGAGCGGGCCGGTAGACACCGTCATGACCTCCAGCCCCATTACCATCAGCCCAGACGCCCCGGCCGCCGAAGCGTTGTGGTTAATGGACGAGCGGCATTTCCGCAACCTGCCGGCCGTGGATTCCTCCGGGGCCATCGTCGGCAATATGACCCACCAGGCGATTATCAATTACCTGGCTGCCCGTTACCCGATCGAGATTTTGAACCTGCCCCCCCGCCCGGACCAGATCCCGGAGAAGGTGGAGGGTGGGTGATGAAGCGGAGATTGGCGATTAGAGATTGGAGATTGTGAGCAACCTCTGGTTGTCAATCTCTAATCGCCAATCTCTAATCTCCTTACACACTAAGAATTAGAGGTACTATGTCCGACGTAAAAGAAAAAGAGTCAGTCATCGAAGAGCTGGACTCCATCGTCATTCATTTTGCCGGCGACTCGGGCGACGGGATGCAGCTTACCGGCACCCAATTCACCAACACTTCGGCCGTCTTTGGCAACGACGTGAGCACGCTGCCAGACTTCCCGGCCGAAATTCGCGCTCCGGCCGGTACACTGCCCGGTGTCAGCGGCTTCCAGGTGAAGTTCTCCAGCGAAGACATCCTCACTCCAGGTGACGAGCCGGAAGTGCTGGTGGCCATGAACCCGGCCGCTCTCAAAAAGAGCCTGCCCGAACTGAAAAAGGGCGGGACGATCATTGTCAATACCGACGCCTTTAACCAGCAAAACCTGCGCAAAGCCGGCTACGAGACCAGCCCGCTGGATGATAGCTCCCTGGCCGGCTACCAGGTCCACCAGGTCCCCCTGACCTCGCTCAACCGCGACGCCCTCAAGGATGTCCAGGGGCTTTCCAGCAAGGACAAGGACCGCAGCCAGAACTTCTTTGCCCTGGGCCTGAGCTTCTGGATCTTCGACCGGCCGATAGACACCACCCTGGCCTGGATTGATAAGAAATTCACCGGCAAGCCCGAACTGATCGAGGCCAACACCAAGGCCCTGAAAATGGGCTACTACTACGGCGAAAACACCGAAATCTTCCGCCAGCGCTACCGGGTCCGCCCGGCTGCGCTGCCGCCCGGCGTCTACCGCAAGATCACGGGCAATGAAGCCACGGCAATGGGTTTGGTAACGGCTGCCCAGAAGGCCGGCAAGTCACTCTTTTACGGCAGCTATCCCATTACCCCGGCCAGCGACATCCTCCACTTCCTGGCCCCGCTGCGCCACTACGACGTGCGCACCTTCCAGGCCGAAGACGAAATTGCGGCGATAGGCTCGGTGATTGGCGCGGCCTTTGGCGGAGCCATCGCCGTCACCGGTACCAGCGGCCCCGGCCTGGCCCTCAAGAGCGAGGCCATTAACCTGGCCATTGTCCTGGAGCTGCCGATGGTCATTGTGGACGTTCAGAGGGGCGGTCCCAGCACCGGTCTACCCACCAAGACGGAACAGTCCGATCTGCTGCAGGCCATGTTCGGCCGCAACGGCGAGAGCCCCATTCCTATCGTTGCTCCCCAAAGCCCGGCCGATTGTTTTGACATGGCCATCGAAGCGGTGCGGCTGGCTATCCGGGGTATGACGCCTGTCCTGTACCTGTCTGAAGGCTTCCTGGCCAACAGTTCCGAACCCTGGCTTCTCCCCAACCCTGACGACATCGCGCCTATAGTCGTGAATCATCCGGGGCCGCGCCAGGACGGCAACGGCCAGGAACCGTTCTTGCCCTATCTGCGCGACGAAATGACGTTGGCCCGGCCGTGGGCCCTGCCCGGCACGGCCGGCCTGGAACACCGGCTGGGCGGCCTGAGCAAAGCGCCTGTCACCGGCAACGTCTCTTACGCACCCCAGGACCACGAGCGGATGGTCACCGACCGGGCTCACAAGGTGGCCGCGCTGGCCGACGTCATTCCCGATCAGGAAGTTTTTGGGCCCAAGGCTGGCGATTTGTTGCTGGTCAGTTGGGGCGGCACCTACGGCGCGGTCCGCACGGCCGTGCGGCGCGCCCAGCAGGAAGGGAAATCGGTCGCCCACGCTCACCTGCGTTACCTCAACCCCTTCCCGCGCAACCTGCGCGACATTCTGAGCCGTTACAAGCGCATTGTCACGCCGGAACTCAACAGCGGCCAACTGGCCTTTTTGCTGCGCGGCCGTTACGCCATCAACGTCCAGCCCTACCCCAAGCTGCATGCCCGGCCGTTCACCATCCGCGAGATTTACGAGAAGATCATGGAGCTGAGCTAGAGCAAGAGCGAGAGGATGGAGGACTCAGTCCTCATCACTTGGAGTAACTATGACTACCGAAACCGTATCCTTAAATCTCACCCGCAAGGACTTCGTTTCCGACCAGGAAGTGCGCTGGTGCCCCGGCTGCGGCGACTACGCCATCCTGGCCCAGATGCAAAAGGTGATGCCGGAGTTGGGCGTTCCCCGGGAGAACATCGTCTTCATCTCCGGGATTGGCTGCTCCAGCCGTTTCCCCTACTACATGAACACCTACGGCATTCACAGCATCCACGGCCGGGCGCCTACGGTGGCCACCGGTCTGGCCGTGGCCAACCCGGAGTTGAGCATCTGGGTTGTCACCGGCGATGGCGACGGCCTGTCTATTGGCGGCAACCACCTGTTGCACGCCTGCCGCCGCAACGTCAACCTGCGGATCATACTCTTTAACAACCGCATTTACGGCCTGACCAAAGGCCAGTACTCGCCCACTTCCCGCCAGGGGCACAAAACCAAATCCTCGCCAATGGGGGCCATTGAGCAGCCGCTGAACCCCCTGTCCGTAGCTCTCAGCGCCGAGGCTACCTTCGTCGCTCGGACAATGGACGCCCACGTCAAACACCTGGCTGACACGCTGGCCCTGGCGGCCGCCCACCAGGGCACGGCCTTCGTCGAGGTCTACCAGAACTGTGTCATCTTTAACCCGACCGAGTGGGATTCCCTGAGCGATCGCACCATTCGGGACGACAATTTGCTGTTCCTGGAAGATGGACAGCCACTGATCTTTGGCAAGAACCGGGACAAGGGTATCCGCCTGCGTTCCGGCTTTGAGCCGGAAATTGTCCAACTGGGCAACGGCGTCGGCGAAGAGGAGCTGTTGGTCCACGACGCCCACAACGAATCTTCCCACCTGGCCTACCTGCTCAGCCGTATTGAGCACCCATCCCTGATGGGCGTCTTCCGCGACGTCCGCCGTCCGACTTACACCGAGGGATTAATGGGCCAGGTTAATGACGCTATTGCCAAAAGAGGGCGCGGCGATTTGGGCAAACTGTACCGCGCGGCCGACTTGTGGGAAGTAAAGCCCTCAGCCGACGTCGAAGCCCGGGTAGCCGGCAAGTTATCGCCGGAACTGGACGAGGCCTACGTGGACGAGCTGGACCAGAAACGAGAAGTGCCGACCGACATGCAGGACCACCTGGCCAGCGCGTCCCTCGCTGTCCTGCAGCCCAAGCCGCCCATTACCGTCGAAAAGCAAACGACGCTGTCCAACGCCATCCGCCAGATGAACAATCACAATATTGGCTGCCTGCTGGTAACCGACGAGGACGGCCGGCTGATTGGCATCTTCACCGAGCGTGACGTGCTCACCCGGGTTGCCTGCCAGGTGGAGGATTTGACCCAGGCAGTGGTTGGCCAGTACATGACCCCGGACCCCCACGCCCTGAGCGCCAAGATGTCCATCAAGCATGCCCTGCACCTAATGTCCATCCACGGCTTCCGCCACTTGCCGCTGGTGGACGACGAAAACCGGCCACAAGGCGTGCTCTCTTTCCGGGACGTGGTCCATCATCTGAAGGAAAATATCAATTGAGGTAGAGACGTTGCAATGCAACGTCTCTACTTGTAGGCATGACTCTCATGGAAGCAACCATTTCTCGGACGCAACCACGCGAGGAAACCCGGCCGGCCAACGGGCGGCCGCCGGTGGTCAACGACTTTTCCCTTGTCGTGGCTACGGCCAACGGCACCGGCAGCCAGACCTCTAACCTGACCCTGCTCCGCGCCCTGTTTAAGATGGGTATCCCGGTTAACGGCAAGAATATCTTTCCCTCCAACATCCAGGGGCTGCCGACCTGGTACCACATTCGGGTCAGCCACGAAGGCTTCGTCGCCCGCCGGCATACCTCTGAAATCCTGGTTGCCTTTAACCAGGATACGGTAGCCGAAGACATCGCCAATCTACCGGCCGGCGGCGTTTGCCTTTACAACGCCGACTGGCGCGACGTGCCCCTGCGCCAGGACGTCGTCAACTACGCCATTCCGGTCAATCTCTTCCTGCGTGAGGCCGGCGTCAAAGGCAAAATCCGCGACTACCTGGCCAACATGGTCTACGTTGGCGCTGTTGCCCAACTGCTGGCCATTGACCCGGACAAAGTCCAGGAGGCGCTGTCCTTCCACTTCGGCGGCCGCCAGAGCCTGGTCGAGCAAAACATGCAGGTTGTCCGCCTGGCTTACGACTGGACGGCCGCGAATATTGACAAGCGCGACCCCTACACCGTCCGGCCGATGAACCTGACCCAGGGCAAAATCCTGATTACCGGCAACGAAGCGGCCGCCCTGGGGGCTATTTTTGGCGGGGCGACTGTGGTGGCCTGGTATCCTATCACCCCATCTACCAGCCTGGTGGACGCCTTCAGCGGCTTTCTGCCCCGTTTGCGCCGCGACCCGGAAACGGGCCAGGAGACGTGCGTCGTCATCCAGGCCGAGGACGAACTGGCCGCGGCCGGGATGGTGATCGGCGCCGGCTGGGCCGGGGCGCGGGCCATGACCGCTACCTCCGGCCCTGGCATCTCGTTGATGGCCGAGTTCGTTGGCCTGGGCTATTTCGCCGAAATCCCGGCCGTCATCTGGGACATTCAACGCGTGGGGCCAAGCACCGGCCTGCCCACTCGCACCTCCCAGGGAGACCTCCTCTTTGCCTACTTCCTGGGCCACGGCGACACCAAAAACGTCTTGCTGCTGCCGGCCACGGTGGCTGAGTGCTTCGCCTTTGGCACCACCGCTTTTAATCTGGCCGAGGAGCTGCAGACGCCGGTGTTCGTCATGAGCGACCTGGACCTGGGCATGAACAACTGGCTGACCGATCCTTTTGAGTACCCCAAAGAACCGATTAAGCGGGGCAAAGTGTTGGCCGCCGAAGAAGTAGCGGCGAAGGGCTTTGCCCGCTACGTGGATCTGGACGGCGACGGTATCACTTACCGCACCCTGCCCGGCAACGAACACCCCAAGGCCGTCTATTTTGCCCGTGGCACCGGCCACAACGAAGTTGCCGCCTACAGCGAGAAGCCGGAAGATTGGGAAGCCAACATGCTCCGTCTGGCCCGTAAATTTGAGACGGCGCGGCAAATGGTCCCCCGGCCGGTCATTGAGGAAACGGCCGGAGCCCGCGCCGGCCTTATCGCCTACGGCTCCACCCTGCCGGCCGTCGAGGAAGCCCGCCATCGCCTGGCTGCCCAGGGCTTGCCCACCGGCTTCCTCCGGCTGCGCGCCCTGCCTATCAACGACGAAGTGCGCGACTTCGTCGCCTGCTACGACCGGGTTTACGTGGTTGAACTCAACCGGGACGGGCAAATGCACCAGGTTCTGACTGTGGAACTGCCCGACCTGGCTACCAAAATGATTTCCCTGGCCCACCTGGACGGCATGCCGCTGACGGCGCGCTGGCTGGTGGAAGCCATCCTGGACAAGGAGCAAACACGATGACCGCCCGACCTGCTGAACGCAGCAACGCCATTGGCCTGGAGTACGCCGATTATAAAGGCCGGCCGTCTACCCTCTGCAAAGGCTGTGGCCACGACTCCATTACCAGCCAGATTATTACCGTCGCCTATGAGTTGAGCCTCAAGCCGCACCAGCTCATCAAGTTGAGCGGCATTGGCTGTTCGAGCAAGTCGCCGGCCTATTTCCTTGGCCGCTCCCACGGCTTTAACGCCCTACACGGCCGGATGCCCTCCGTCGGCACCGGAGCATTGGTGGCCAACCACCACCTGATCGCCCTCGGCGTCAGTGGCGACGGCGACACGGCCAGCATCGGCCTGGGCCAGTTTAAGCATCTGATGCGCCGCAACGTCCGCCTGGTCTACGTCGTCGAGAACAACGGCGTCTACGGCCTGACCAAAGGCCAGTTCTCGGCCACGGCCGACGAAGGGCTGGAGCTGAAATACGCCGGCAAAAATTTCTTCCCGGCCGAAGACCTGTGCCTGGAAGCGATCATTGCCGGTTGCGGCTTTGTTGCCCGCTCCTTCTCCGGCGACCCCAAGCAGGTACGTGAATTATTGAAAGCTGCCCTCAGCCATCGCGGCACGGCCCTGCTGGACATCATCAGCCCTTGCGTCACCTTCAACAACCGCGACGACTCGCCCAAGAGCTACGGCTGGGGCAAGGAGCACGAAGACCCGCTGCACGATATTTCTTTCATCCCGGCCGGCTTTGTGCCCAAACAAGAAGAAATCCTCATCGAGGAGTACGAGCCAGGCGAAGTCAAGGAAGTTACCCTTCACGACGGCTCGATAATCCGGCTGCGCAAGCTGGACGAAGATTACGACCCCACCGACCGGATGGGCGCGTTGCACCGGCTGGAGTGGGCCAGACAAAACAAGGAGTTCATCACCGGGCTGATCTACTTTGACGACTCCCGGCCGTCTCTGGCCGAGGTCAGCAACCTGGGTGAGACGCCCCTGGCCTATCTACCCGAAGAAAAGCTGCGGCCGTCGCCGGAAAAGCTGGAAGAGGTGATGAAGGCTCTCTTTTAGGCCACCCGCCTCATGCCCCAATTGATAAATTGCGCTACAATGGCAGCCTGTAACTGCTCAGGCCGGCCGCCCGGCCGCGCTTGAGCTTGTCAGACCAGCTATGTGGAGGAAGAGCGATGCAGTTCAGCTTGTTTGACCCGCGGCCGGCGCAGTTTGAAACGTTTGACGAACTGGTCGAGGCCATGACCAAGATGGAGGATGACCCGTTGTTCCCGGCCGGGACCAACATGGTCATCTACCGGGGCAATCCCCAGGCCAAATTGATGATTATTGGCGAAGCCCCAGGCACCGAGGAAGACCGGCAAGGCAAGCCATTTGTCGGCAAGTCCGGCCAGTTGCTGGACCAGATTTTGCAGGCGGCCAACTTTGACCCGGCCAAAGACGTCTTCATTACCAACGCCGTCTTCCGCCTGCCGCCGGGCGACGGCGGCAAGCCCCTGCGCAAACCCACCTCTGAGGAAATCGAGTTCTACAAGCCCTACCTGCTGGAGCTGATTCGCTTCGTGGACCCGGTCATTATGCTCCTCTCCGGCAACGCCGCCTGCGAATCCATTCTCGGGCAGTCTGGGATCACCAAGCTGCGCGGCCAGTGGTTTGAGTGGCACGGCCGGTGGGTGATGCCCATCTTCCACCCCGCCTACCTGTTGCGCAACCCCACGCGTGGGCCAGGCTCCCCCAAAGCCCTGACCTGGGAGGACATCCGGGAAGTCCGCCGCAAGTATGACGAGTTGGTGAAATAGCTGTTAGCTATAAGCTGTTAGCTGTTAGCTATGAGCTATTGATCTTCAGTGTTTTAAGTAGCCCTATGAGCATACGCTTGATTTCAGCAGTTTGCTGATTCAGTTGCTGGTAAACTGCCTGGTTCAGGTAGCCTATATCATGGGCAAGCAGTAGCTGGTATTCAACTTCGTTGGCCGAGCCTACAGCAAAATGCAAAAAACGAACAAAGCCGGCGTCACTGCCGCGGCCGCACCCTTCGGCAATATTGGTCGGAATAGACGTACTCGACCGGCGAAGTTGATTGGTCAAGCCATACATTTCACTTGGAGGAAAGGCCTGCGTAGCCTGATAAATCGCCAAGACAATCGCATGGCTCTTTTGCCAGACCTGCAACTGCCGAAAATCTTGCATTATGGATGGATAGTTGATAGCCAATAGCTAAAAGCTGCTAGCTTACAGCTTATCTTTCCACCATCTGCTTGATTCGATTACCCTGTTCGTCGAGGGACTTCTGCATCTGTTGCTTGACCATGGCTTCGGCCGCGGCAGGGTATCCACCAGACAGTTCCATTGAGATCGTTAACTTCGTGGTGTTCCCGACAGGCTCAAACAGGTAGACAGTCTCAACCGGGGTCGGGACGCCGGTCGTTCTGACACTCCATTTCCTGTTCGGTTCAAAAGCCGATATCTGCATTTGCGACTGGAACCGGCGGCCCATGACGTCAGTGGTGTAATGGTACGTCGAACCCACGCCTAGCGGGCCATCGGGCGTCACCCTGGCCTCCAGAATACTTGCTTGCCAGGCTGTATGATTCTCGACGGCCGTGACGTAGTTGAAAACTTTCTCAACGGGTTGATTAATCACGATATTGGAAGATACGCTAGCCATGTTGGGCCTCCTTGTAGGTAATCTCTTGTGTACAATGTTACCCTGCGCTCGCAAGAGTGCAAGAACCCTGCAATAATATGCAAGGGAAATTGCTCTTATCATGGATGATGGCCACTCCACCAAAGCTGCCACCCGGGGGGAGCCCGGCTACGTCTGGCGTTCCGGGCAGGAGCGGCGGCTGGTCATGATCCAGCGCTGGGCCGACCTGTCCGGTTGGCTGCTGGACAACGGCTGTGGCTTGGGCACTTACCTGGCTGCTTTGGCTCCCTTCAGCCGGCAGCGCTTTGGCCTGGAAGTAGAACTGGATCGGGCTATCCAGGCCCTGCCTCGCGCCAACGGAGTCGTCCAGGGCGTTGGCGAGCGGCTGCCCTTTGCCGACCACACCCTCGATTTTGTCTTGAGCAACGAGGTCATCGAGCACGTAGACGACGACCGGCAGACGATGGCCGAGATGGTTCGGGTGACCCGGCCGGGCGGCCGGATCGCCATCTTTTGCCCCAATCGCTGGTACCCGGTTGAGCAGCACGGCATTTTCTGGCGCGGCCGCTACGTCTTCGGCAACATCCCCCTGGTCAACTACCTGCCCAACTTCCTGCGCAACCGGCTGGCCCCCCACGTGCGGACCTACACCACGGCCGAACTACGCCGCCTCTGCCGGGGCCTGCCCGTCCGGGTGGTCCACCACAGCCGCATCTTTGGCGGCTACGACAACATTGAATACCGCTGGCCACGCTTCGGCCGGCTGCTGAAAAAGGCGCTCTACACGGCCGAAAAAACCCCCCTGGCCACGCTGGGTATTTCCCATTTTCTCGTCCTGGAAAAACGTTCCGACCATCTATGAAAGAAAACCGGCAAAAAGCGTCCGCCCGGATCGGCCGTCTCTTGCTAATGGTCTCCATCGGTCTCCTGCTCGGCCTGCTCGTTGCCGAGGGTTTACTCCGGCTGCTGAAACCACCCATATTAGATGTCACCGAACAGCCTTGCGTGTATGAACCCGATGGCGAGCTTGGCTTTCGCTTCACGGCCAACGCCACCGGCCGGATGCGGCGTTACTTTGAGATAAATAACGTCGTGGAAATAAACTCAGACGGTCTTTACGACGTCGAGCACGACCCGGAGAATACTCCCCGCGTTGTCGTCATCGGCGATTCCTTTACCGCTTCCCTCCACGTACCCAAGAGCGATAGTTGGACGTTTCTACTCCAGGAACAATTGCGGCAAAGCGGTTACCCGTCGGTCGAAGTATTCAATCTTGGGCTGGATGGCACGGGCACCGACGTTCACCTGGGTCTCCTTAAACGGTACTTGCCGGTTTACCGGCCGGACCTGGTCATTCTGGCTTTTTACGAAAACGACATCGGAGACATTTTAGCAGGCCCGAGATTCAGGGAATGTTATCATGGCTTCGTGGTCGCCTTTCGCACAGAGGAACAGCGGAATAGCTTACGGGCCTACGTAGATAACCATGAGCCATCGGCTCTTTCCTCATGGTTGTTTAACCACCTGTATATTGTCCGGCTCCTATCACTCCAGAGAGGTAACCCTACCCTTCGGACCAATTACTTCTATCCCTCGTTAATAGGCCTCAACAGCGGAGATGGCCCAAACGATCCTGAACGAGTCAACGAACTATTCCAGGAATTGGTTGTTTTGAGCCGTCAGAATGGCTTTACACTCGTGGTTATCCCGGTTCCCAACAAGGAAGATCCGGCCGAAAGCCTGAATACTTTAAAGCAATCCGTTGCGCCGGACATCCTGTCCCAGTTAAACGTCGTAGACGTGCGCCCCGCGCTTGACGAACTATTGGCGGCCGAGAATACCACTTATAGTGAGCTTTTCTGGAAATATGACCTCCACTTAAACGCCACTGGCAACCGCCTTTTCGGCCTGGTCATCGCGCCACTCGTTGCCGGCTACTTGCGTGAATGATGCTCCCCCGGCCGCCTGATTTCGGCCACGCGCTGCTCCAACTGGCCAACCCGCTCCGCCAGCTCCTGGAGTTGCAGCAAGAGTTGGCCGACTGCCTGCTCCGTCGTCAACTTATCATGTTCCCACATTTGGATGATTTCCGGCAGGTTGTAACTACCCATCTGCACACTCTCCTCGATAAAATATAGTTGCCGACCTGTTACACGGTAGCGTAACTGATTCTAACCGTTAACGTGTTTTTTGTCAAGGCAGAGTGAAAAAAAGCCTGCGAGGTTTCTGAAAACCTCGCAGGTTTTATTATTGGGATTATTCGTAGGTGAAGCCGGCCTGCTCGGCAACGATCGTCAAAAACTTGGAGGTTGAACGCCTGGGCTGGTAGACTCCTGTTTCCCACTCGCTAATCGTCTGCTGGCGCATCCCCAGCTTTTCGGCCAGTTCAGCCTGGGTTAACCCCAGGTGGTGGCGCAGCGCCTTGACCAGCTCCCCATTCCACAAGACGACGTCTCCCTCCCGTTGGACGTTATAGACCAGGCCGGGTTTGCGGAAGGTCACCTGTCCGGCCACCAGGTCCACCTCTTTCACGTGATAACCGGCGCCTACCCACGCTTCGGCCTGGACTGCCCCCCTGCTGCGGTTACTCCACCAGGCCCGCTGCCGGCCGGCCGAAGCAGGCAAAGGCTGGCCCAGGATTCTCTCTAACTGGGGAAATGTCAGCGTCACTTCGTCCTGCCCGCTATCGCGCAAGTGGCTGTACAAGGCGTGATATTTGCTCCCTGATTTCATAGACCGGTCTTCCACCGGCCGGCAACCATTTTATTTCAAACCCTCAAGCTTACAGCAAGCCGGCCGGTATTTTGATTGTACCCTGTGCCGGCCCTCTTTCCAACTATAACCACTGCCGGAAACTCGAAGCGATTCTGAGAGTTCTCTGGATTGGCCCTACCTAATACCTATTTTATTATACAACAATAGGTCCAATCCTCTTGTTTTCCCTCTCCCCTCCCCATACAATCAAACAAACGCCAACTGGATCTGAGACGGGTGACTATCCAAGTCTGCAAGTGGCAAGTCTGCAAGTAACTCACAAACTTGCAGACTTGCATACTCAGTCCTCAGTTCTCGCGGTTGGCCCGGCCAACTACACTCATTACTCATTACTAATCACTTTTTAGGAGGTCGTTATGGAAGGCAACGGTTATAAAGAAGTTGGTAGCGTCAAGGTCAAGCGCGGCCTGGCCCAAATGTTAAAGGGTGGCGTGATCATGGATGTGGTCACGCCGGAACACGCGGTGATCGCCGAACAGGCCGGCGCGGTGGCCGTCATGGCCCTGGAGCGGGTCCCGGCCGACATCCGCGCCCACGGCGGCGTGGCCCGCATGTCTGACCCCGGTCTGATCCGGGAAATCATGGCCGCCGTCAGCATTCCGGTCATGGCCAAGTGCCGGATTGGCCACTTTGTCGAAGCCCAAATCCTGGAAGCTATCGGCGCGGATTACATTGACGAGAGTGAGGTTCTGACCCCGGCCGACGAAGAACACCACATCAACAAGCACCCCTTCAAAGTCCCCTTCGTCTGTGGCTGCCGCAACCTGGGCGAGGCCCTGCGGCGCATTGGCGAGGGAGCGGCCATGATCCGCACCAAGGGTGAGGCTGGCACCGGCGACGTAGTCGAGGCCGTCCGTCACGCCCGCGCCGTTTTGGGCGAGATTCGCCGCCTGCAGCTCATGCCTGACGAGGAGTTAATGAGCTACGCCAAGCAAATCGGCGCGCCGTATGAGTTGGTCGTGGAAACCAAGGCGCTCGGCCGGCTACCGGTCGTCAACTTTGCCGCTGGCGGCGTGGCCACCCCGGCCGACGCGGCGCTGATGATGCAACTGGGTGTGGACGGCGTTTTCGTCGGCTCCGGCATCTTCAAGAGCGGTGACCCGGCCCGCCGGGGCAAGGCGGTCGTCGAGGCCACCACCCACTACAACAACCCGGAAATCCTGGCCACCGTCAGCGAGAACCTGGGCGAACCGATGGTCGGCCGCTCGGCTCGCGAACTGCCGGAAGCGGAACAGTTAGCAGTGCGTGGTTGGTAGCCATGAAAATCGGTGTACTTGCCCTCCAGGGCGCGTTTATCGAACACATCAAGATACTCCGTGAACTCGGCGTGGAGGCGGTGGAAGTGCGGCTGCCGGAAGACCTGGCCGGCCTGGATGGCCTGATCATCCCCGGCGGCGAAAGCACCACCATCGGCAAGCTGGCCACGCTCTACGGGCTGGTGGAGCCGCTGCGCGCCTTTGCTGAAGAAAAGCCGGTCTGGGGCACCTGCGCCGGGATGATCTTCATGGCCCGGGACATCGGCCGGGACCAGCCGCTCCTGGGCCTGATGGACATCCAGGTCGAGCGCAACGCCTTCGGCCGGCAGGTAGATAGTTTTGAGACCGGCCTGGACGTCCCCGCGCTGAACAATGGCCAGGCCAGACCGTTCCCGGCCGTCTTCATTCGCGCCCCCCGGCTGGTTGCCGCCGACGAGGAGGCCGGCGTCCAGGTGCTGGCTCGCCTGGAGGATGGCACGGCCGTGGCCGCCCGACAAGGCCATTGGCTGGTTACCTCTTTTCACCCCGAACTCACCGGCGACAAACGTTTCCACCAATACTTCCTCGAGCTGGTCCGCTCTACCACCTGAAATGAGACCCCGCAGGTCTCCCCGGGCATGTTCCATGCCCCGGGCACGTTTCGTGCCCCGACCTGCGGGGTCTTTGCTTTCTACCAGGTCCCCCCGTTGCAGCCAAGCGGACTGCACTCGGTCGGCGTTGCTGTTGGGTCGCCTGGGGGAGGCGGCGTTGGCGACTCAGTCGGTGGGAAACAGGCGCCAAAGTTGCATTCGGTCGGCGTCGGAACGGGAGTCTGGCAGCCGAGCGGATTGCAGGGCGTGCCCGAAGGGGTAGGGATAGGCGTCTCGCTGGGCTCCGGCGTAGGCGAAGGCACGTTCGTGCTGCACGTGGCCGGATTGCACGGCGTGGCCGAAGGCGGTGGCGGCGTGTCGGTCGGCGGCTCAGGCGTGTCGGTGACGCAGGCGCCGGTATTGCACTCCGTCGGCGTAGGAACAGGCGTCACACACCCTAACGGCGGGCACGGCGTGGCCGAAGGGGGCGGCGGCTCGGTGGCCGGTGGCGTCACCGTAAAGCAAACGCCCAGGTTGCAAATAGTAGCCGTCGGCTCAGGCAGTGGCGTCTTAGTCGGCGTTACGGTTGTGCTGACCGTCATCGTCGGCGTGATCGTGCCGCAGAAACCCAGGTTGCAGGGGGTAGGTGTGGCCGTGCTCTTAGATGGCGTTGGCGTGGGCTGTTCCTCGGTTGGCGTAGCCGTGGGCAAGGGTGTTTCCGTGCCGCAGGCGCCCTTGTTGCACGGTGTTGGCGTTAAGGTTACTGCCAGCGGTAATGCGACCGGGCTGAACCCGATCCGGCGAGCCAGCAGTGTCCCATCGCTCTGTATCTGCACCTCCACCCGCACCATCTGGCCCACGGCCGGCCGGTCATCCCACACCGTCGCCGGGCCGATCAGGATACGGAAGCCATCCACCTCCAGCCACTCCGCTGCCATCGCTTCCAGGCGGCCCTCGATGGTGATGGCCGTCGGCCGGCCCAGCCGGATTAATTCCTGTAGCTCTTCCTGCCGCCGGATCCGCAGTTGCTCGCCGTATAACTGGCGCGCCTCGGGATCGCTCATAAAGAAGAAGTGTATCCCTTCCCAGGCCCGTTTCACCGGGTAAAGGGGCTCGCCGGGTAGGCTGCTGGTCGAAGCAGCCAGGGCCAGGCTCCCGCCCAGGAAAAATACAAACAAAAAAGTAAGGACGGAACGTAGAGCAACTCTCATTTGAATTTTCTCCTTTTGCTGCCTGAGGGTTAACCAGAGTTGCTCTGCATAACGAGGCAACGGCCCAGAAGATACGGCCGGTTCCTGTTTCTGGGCGGCCAGGGCGGTCAGCATGCGCTGGCGGCCGGCCAGCACCGCTGCCCGCCGGGCTTGCGGCCGGGGAGTATCCAGCACGACGCCGGCCGTCGCCAGCAGCGGCCGCAGCGCGTCAGCCTGCTCAGGATAGGGTGCCAGGCACGCCTCCAACCTTTCCCCGGCTTGCAGCCAGGCCAGGCTCTGATCCAGGATCGTTTCAAAATCACGCTCGTTCATGTTCTTGCTCCTCCACCAGCGCCCGGCGCAAAGCGGCCAGGGCCCGGTGTTGCAGCGCTTTGATGGCTCCCTCACTTTTACCCAGGATCGCCCCCACTTCGGCGTTGCTGCGCCGGTCCACGAACTTCAACAAGACGACCTGCCGTTGTTCCTCGGTCAGTTGTCGCATGGCCGCCAGCAGCCTTTCCTGGGCAAGGTGGCTTTGCGCCAGTTGGGCCGGGTCTACTTCGCTCACGTCCCTTTCCTCGTCCAGGGGCAGAAGCGTGACCCGACCGTTGTGGCGGTAATGGTCGGTTATCAGGTTGCCGGCAATGGTGTAGAGCCAGGCCAGGATTGGCCGCTCCCCTGGCGTGAAAGTGTGGATTTTGTCCACCAGGCGCACGAAAACCTCGGCCGTCAGGTCTTCGGCCAGGGCGGCCTCACCCACGCGGTAATACACGTAGGTGTAGACCGGGGGCTGATATTGCTCGTAAATGGCCACGAACGCCGCTTGATCGCCCGTCTGGGCGCGCCGTACCAGGCCCACGTCACCCTGGGTCACCCGGCAACCTCCTTGCTAACCAGGTTTAACGTAAAAGGCGCTCAAAAGATATGGCCTTACCGGCCAGTTGGCAAGATAACGGTGAAAGTTGCTCCCCCATCGGGGTTATTTTCGGCCGTGATCCGGCCGTGGTGCTGTTGAACAATACCGGCGGCAATGGATAGCCCCAACCCTGTCCCCAGGCCAGCCGGCTTGGTCGTGAAAAACGGCTCAAAAATGCGATCCAGGAGTTCCGGCGGAATCCCGGCGCCTGAATCGCGCACGGCAAAAGCCACTGCTCCTTCTTCCGGCACAGCCCAGGAAGTGATGTGGACCGTGCCCCCCAGGGCGTGCATTGCGTCGCGGGCGTTCGTGAGCAGGTTGACCAACACCTGGGTAATCTGGTTAGGGTCGCAGCGAAGGGAGGTCAGGTCCGGGGCCAGCTCCGTTTCAATCTCCACGTTAAATTGCCGCCGGAATTGGTAAGCTACCAGCGTCAGCGAGTCCTCAATCATTTTATTCAAATCGCACGGCTCTACCTGGGGGTTGTCAATGTGAGTGTACGTCCGCAACGTCTGGACCAGGCGGGCGCAGCGCCAGGCGCTCTGGTCAATCATCTGGATGTAGTGCAGCAGCTCGTCTACGCTCAGGTTATCGTCGGCCACCTGGCTGAGGAGGTTGTGGCAGGTGTTGGTGATAATGCTGATGGGGTTGGTTAATTCGTGGGCCACGCTGGCCGTCAACGTCCCAATACCGGCCAGCCGTTGGGTGCGGGACAACGCTGCATTTAATTGTTCCAGGTTTATTCGCGTGCTCTCCAGCGCCATCATCGTTATCGTCCCGGCCGGCCCCTGGGCCATCCCGCACAGTGGCGACGATGGACAATTTCCCACTGCCCGGCTGTCGTCCGTCGTCCGTCGTCTGTCGTCAGATTGCCAGGCTAACCTGAGCCCTGCCAAATCACCCTTAGCATACGCCAGCCAGCAAAAGTCGTCCGTATGTGGGCCGTAAATTCAACGTGAAGGCCGCGTGAACGCCCTTAGACAGTTAGTTGTCCAGTTGTCACTCCCTCTCCCCCTCTCCCTGTCCAGTTCTACCGCTCCACCAAACAGACACTCACCGCCGCACTCTCCGCCTCATTCCCGGCCGCGTCAAAGGCGATGACTTTAAAGACGTGGCAACCCGGGCCGGGAATGCGCCACTTCTCGGTGAAAGGCGGCACGGTGCTGATGGCAAACGGCACACCGGCCCCGTCTGCGTAAAACTCCACCCGGTCAATAGACAGGTCGTCGCCAGCCTGGGCCTGGACAATCACCCACTCCTCGTCGGTGAAGATACTCTGGTCCTGGAGCGGAAAGAGGATCTCGGCCGTGGGCGGCGTGTTGTCCACCGTCACCGGTAGGCTGACCTCGTCAAAGCTGCCGTCCTGGCGAACGACCGTCAGCAGCAGTGTGTACAGCCCGTTCAGGTTACTCACGTCCCACACCCCCAGCGCTTCGTTGCGCTTTGGCGCTGTCTCCTGTTCGACGATACTTTGCAGGTCGGCCGGCGTCAGCCCCCGGAAGAAGGCCAGGCGGTAATAGGCGAAGTTGTCGCCACCGGCGCTGCCAACAATCTCTATCTGGTCGCCTACGAAGGCAAAGGGCTGGGGCGAGGTAATGGCCGCGTTTCCTTCCCGGCCGTCCGGCGTGGTAATCGTGTCGTACTCCGTCGGCGGTTGCTCAATCTCGTTCTCCCGCACCCAATCGGCCGCCTGCTCCGGGTAAATGATGTACGTCTTTGTCTCGATCAACTCCGGCGGCGTGGAAATAGTCGCCAGCCGGCCCGTCTCCCGGTTGATGCGAAACTCCTGGTACAGGTTATCGTAAATAATTGGTTCGGTCCCCTCAATGAAATATTCGTTGACCGCAGGACAGTAAGGCGTCGGTAGCAAGCCGGACAGCTCGCACACCGGCCGGCGAACAATACCCGGCGGCTGCGGCCAGCCCTCAACCGGCTCATTCTGCAAAGCCCAACTCATAAAAGCCTGCCAGACGGGAGCTGCTCCCGCCAGGCCGGACACGTCATTCATCGGCGTATTGTCGCTGTTGCCCACCCACACGCCGGTCACCAGTTGGGGGGTATAGCCCACCGTCCAGGCGTCGCGGAAGTCGTTGGTCGTGCCTGTTTTCACCGCCGCCGGCCGGCCATCGGGCAGCTCCAGGATGCTGGGGCAGCCGAAGGCCTGGCAGCGGGCTGACCGGTCAGAGAGAATGTCGTTGATCAGGAAGGCCAGTTGAGGGGTCAGGATTTCCCGCCGCTGCGGCTGATTGTACTCATACATGATCCGGCCGTCGCTATCCTCCACCCGTAAGATGGCCACCGGGTCCAGGGTGCGGAAGCCCAGGCGCTGTTGCGACTCTGGCGCCGGCTGGCCGATCATGACCCCCATGTTGTCCATCACCGCAAAAGCGTAGACCATGTCAATCAGCCGGACCTCGCCCCCGCCCAGCGTCAGTGACAGGCCGTAGCTGTTAGGCCCTTTGTCCAGGCTGGTGATGCCCATACTATGAGCAGTCCGAATAACCCGATCCACTCCCACCCAGCTCATGACCTGCACCGCCGGAATGTTGTAGCTGTTGCCCAGGCCCAACCGCAGGCGCATTGGCCCGTGAAAGCGGCTGTCGTAATTCTCCGGCACGTAAGCCACCCCGTTGTAAGGCGTGCCGAAATCTGTCTCTACGTCCAGCACCATCGTCGCGGCCGTGTATCCCTGGCTGAATGCCGTCAGGTAGGTAAACGGCTTGAAGGATGAGCCGGGCTGGCGCAGGCCGTCCACGGCCACGTTAAAGGAGCCGTCAATCGTTTCGTCCCAGTAATCCACGCTGCCGACCATGGCCTTAATTTCCCCTGTTCGGGGGTCCAGGGCGACCACGGCCGCGTTCGTGACGTTGCGCTCTACCCCTATCTCTTCCTGGCGCAGCGGCGGCAAAAAGGCCAACGCCGGGCAGTTGGCCCGCTCGTCGGCCGTCAGCCCTTCCCCCACCTCCCCGGAAAGACGGGCTACCTCGGCCCGAGCCAGGCACTCCGCCTGCCTCTGCATTTCCAGGTCTAGCGACGTGTAGACTCGCAATCCGCCGCGCAGCACCTGGGCCGGCCCGAATTGCTGCTCCAACTGCTTGCGCACGTACAGGGCAAAGTGAGGGGCAATAATGTCGAAGCGTTCCTCAATACCTGGAGCTACCTCGATCGGCGAGAATTTGGCCGCCACCAGCGCCTCCTGGCCAATCAGCCCCTCGCGGTACATGGCCTCCAGCACCAGTTCCTGGCGTTGCTTGGCCTCTTCCGGCCGATCAATGGGATTGAAAGCCGGCGACTGGGGAATCGCCGCCAGCATGGCTGCTTCGGCCAGGGTTAACTCGGCCGCCGTCTTGTCAAAGTAGACCCGGGCCGCCGCTTCAATGCCGTAGGCCAGGTTGCCGTAGAAATTGGTATTCAGATACCACTCCATAATCTGCTCTTTGGTATAGACTTGGGAAATGCGCTGGGCCAGCAGTAGCTCCTCCACCTTGCGCCGGTAGTCGTCGAAATTTACCTCCTCGCCGACCAGCCGTCGCTCCTCCTCAATCAGGTTATTTTTGACCAGTTGTTGGGTGATGGACGAGCCACCCTGGACCTCGCCCCCGAGCCATACGTACTGGTAAAAGGCCCGGCCAACACCTTCCACGTCAAAACCCTGGTTGGTCCAGAACGTCTTGTCCTCGATGGCCACGGTGGCGTCAACGACCGTTTGCGGAATCTGGTCCAGTTTTAGCCATTGCCGGTCGCCGCCTAGTGGGTCAATGACCTCGTAAATGAGCACCAGGTCGCGCCGGCCGTCGCCGTCCGGATCGTCCCCCCAGGCGTAAATCTTCGTTGTTTCAAAGGTGGTGTCTGTGTCCTGCCCTAGCCGCTCGATCTCGGTGAAGTCAGGCAGATCGCTGGTGAGTGAATCGTAGACGGCCGCTGCGGCCGTGATACTCCCGACAAATAGTAAGGCGACCGCCAGTAACCCGGTCAATAACAGGCTGCTGGCTACGCGAAAGATTAGCCGCCAACCCTGCCCTTCGGTCTTGTGCCGCCGGTAACGCCAGCGGACAACGCGCGTGGTTCTAGACATTGCCCCGATCCTATCACGAACCGCGTTTGAGGAAAAATCGCGAAAGAGTTAGAGTTAGCGTCAAAGGAGAAGTAGATACTCTAACTCGATACTCTAACTCCAGTAAATGTTGAGGAAATGTTTCACCAACGATAGAATCAGGCGTGTTCCAATAGCATCACTGGACAAGGTGTGGAGGATTTCACGCTCCAATCGCCAATTTCGATGGATAAGGAGAAGGTATGATTCACGATACAACGACACAGGTACCGGCCCTGACGCCGGCGTCTCTGTGGGACGTAGACTTCTATAAAGAACAGGGGGTCTATTTTTACCTGGAAGAAGTCCAGGAGATTTTGCCCAACGGCCGGGTCATGGTCGCCGGCCACGGGGAAATGATAATGCTCGGCAGTTATTCCTACCTGGGGCTGATCGGCCATCCCAAGATCAACCAGGCGGCCCGGGAAGCGGTAGATAAATACGGTACAGGCACCCACGGCGTCCGGCTGCTGGCCGGTACGTTGGCCATCCACAACCAGCTCGAAGCCAAAATTGCCGAGTTTAAACGGGCCGAGGCGGCCGTGACCTTTTCCAGCGGCTACGTGACTAACGTGGCCGTTATCTCCAGCCTGCTGCGCAAGGGAGACACCGTCATCTGCGACAAGCTCAACCATGCCAGCATTGTGGACGGCTGCCTGCTCTCCCAGGCCAGGTTTCTCCGCTTCCGCCACAACGACATGGAACACCTGGAACGGCGGCTGGCCGACTGTGAGCCGGCCCTGCGCAAGCTGGTCATCGTAGACGCCGTCTTCAGCATGGACGGCGACATCATCAACCTGCCGGAAGTCAGCCGCCTTTGCCGCCAGTACGGCGCTTACCTGATGGTGGACGAAGCCCACTCCATTGGCGTCCTGGGCGAGACCGGCCACGGCATTGAGGAGCACTTTGACCTGCCGCCGGACAGCGTAGACATCAAGATGGGCACGCTCAGCAAGACTGTCCCCAGCGCCGGCGGGTATGCGGCCGGTAGCCGGGAATTATGCCAGTTCCTCAAACACGAGGCCCGGGGCTTCATCTTTTCCGCCGCCCTGCCGCCGGCTTCGGCCGCCGCTTCCCTGGCTGCCTTTGAAGTAATCGAGGAAGAGCCGGAGCGTATCCAGAAGTTGCGCCGCAATTTCCAATACCTGGCCGGCAAGCTGCGGGCAGCCGGCTTCGACCTGCTCAACACGGAAACGGCCATCATCCCGGTGATGTGTTTCCAGTTGGAAAAGGCCGCCCTGTTAGCCAAATATTGCCAGGACCGGGGTATCTTCGTCCAGGCCATCGTCGCCCCGGTTGTCCCGGAGGGCCAGGCCCGGCTGCGGGCTACCGTCTCCGCCAACCACTCCCTTGAGGACCTGGATTACTGCGTGGAAGCGCTGACGGCCGGGGCCAAAGAGATTGGGGGTATCTTGCGCTGAGTAGATGAAACGCCTGCGGCGACTTCTGCTGATACTCTTTCTTTTGCTGCTCCTTGGCTGCGCCGGCTCTTACGTTTTGATAGTTGCGCCCCCACCTGTTGCCTGCCCCATCGAGTCTCCGGTCGCGGCCGGCGGCAGTTGGAGCGCGGGTGCGGCCATGCCCACCGGCCGTTCGGAGCTGGTCGCCGCCACCCTGGATGGCAAGATTTACGTCGCCGGTGGGCTACGGCTAACCGGGGCCACGGCCGCTTTTGAGGTTTACGACCCGGTGGCCGATGCCTGGCAAAAGCTGGCCCCGCTACCCCGCCCCTTGCACCACTTCGGCCTGGCCGCTACCGGCCAGCGGATCTACGTGGCCGGCGGCTACCAGGGCAACAACCTGGATACGCCATCCGGGGACGCCTGGGTTTACGACCCTGCCCAGGACATCTGGACGGCTATAGCGGCCATGCCCGGCCGCCGGGCAGCCCACACCCTGGTGGCTCTTAACGAACAGCTTTACGTCGTCGGTGGGGTTGGGGATGAGGTTGAGACCATCTGGGTCTACGACCCGGCCGGCGGTCATTGGCAGCAGGCGCCGGGCCAGTTGCCAACCCCACGCGAGCACCTGGCCGCGGCTGTGAGCGGTGATCGGATCGTCGTCATTGGCGGCCGCTGGTCTGGCAACCTGGCCACCGTCGATTCCTACGACCCGGCCAGCGGAAGTTGGGCCAGCCACCCGGACATGCCCACCGCTCGCGGCGGCCTGACCGCCGCCACCCTGGACGGGCGCATCCACGTCACCGGCGGCGAAAACTTCAGCCGCCGGCCGAACTGCACCTTTGCCCAACACGAGGTTTTCGACCCAACTACCAACACCTGGCAGGCCACCGCGCCCCTGCCCACCTCACGCCACGGGCTGGCTTCGGCTGTCGTAGACGGCCGGTTGTACGTCGTCGGCGGGGGGACCAAGCCGGCCGCCCTGACCCTGGTCTCAACCAGCCGCCGGGTAGAAATCTTCACGCCCTAAACTGTGCCTTAAGTCAGCAAGTCAAACCAGTAGGCCAGGTATTTCCACTCCCCCCACCTGTCGTAGACCGCCAATAGCTCCTTATCGGCCGGTGGCTGGCCGTTAAAGTACTTCCTGGTCACGAGGCTCCGCATTTCGCTGTCCAGCGCCAGCGCACTGTAATGGCCCAGCGCCATCAGCAGCGTATGAGCGGCGTAGTCCCCCACCCCTTTGATGCTCTTGAGTTGCTTCTTCAGCTCTGCGGCCGGCAGCGGGTTGCACTTTAACCCTTCCAGGTCACGCTGGCCGGTGGCCACTTCCTCGGCCAGTTGCCGGATGTACGGGCCACGGTAGCCCAGCCGGACCTCCTTTTGCAGCAGCTCCGGCTCGGCCGCCGCTACCTGGGCCGGCGTGGGAAAGGCCCGCCGGCCGGGGTCGGCCGGGTAAGGGCTGCCCAGGAATTGCACTAGGCGCTCGACCATGCCCACCGTCTGCCGCCAGGTGGTGTTGGTGGTGCAGATCGTCTTGACCACGTCTTCAAACAGGCTAGGCGAGCGCAGCAGCCGGCCCCGGCCGTTCCCAACCTGCTGCCACAACAGCGGGTCGCCGGCCGCCAGGCTGTAAAAGGAAGCGAACTCCTCGTCCAGCCGCAACATCCAGCGCAGGTTACTCTCGATTTCGGCCAGCTCAACGGCCGAGAGGGATGCGGCTGCCTCCACCCGCGCCTCTAAGTGGGCCGCGCTGTCTGATTCTCCGGTCACCCTGACCTGGACCAACGCTACCCGGCCGCTGCTTAACTGCTGAACATGCTCCAGCGCCTGGCTCTCCTCCACCCAGCGGCAAGGGGCCAGACTAATCCAGCCATAGTCCTCCATGCTCTGAGCAAAGTCATAGGGTTTGTCCACCCTGAGTTCGACGCGCATAATTACTCTTACCAGCGGCCGCCCAGCAGTTTGGTGTCAATGTCCGAACGAAGCTGAAGCAGAACGATATCGAATGCCTGTTTCTCCTGCTGGCGTTCGGCCGCCCGTTCCAGGCGTTCGAAGAGGTAGATGAGCCAGTGCCCCCAATCACTAATCGGCAATTCGCTGGTCAGGCTTTCGGCCGCTTTGTCAAGCGCATTTTGTACTGTCATTTTCACATCCTATTGCCGCCTTGACGGCTACACTCCCCAATCTAAAATCCAAATCTAAAATCTAAAATCCCTTACGGGCCGCGTCCAAGACCAGTTGCGCCGCGACCGCATCCTGTACAGCCACCCCAACCGACTTATAGAGCGTGATCTGCTCCGGGCTGGTCCGCCCCTGGCGCGTGCCGGCCACCAGCTCGCCCACCTCGGCCCGAATGTGGGCTTCGCTGATCAGCCCATCGCGGATTGGCCAGGTGAGGTCATTGGCCCCGCCGGACAGGTGGGTCAGCGCCGCCGCCCGCTGTTCGACGACGACGAGCGATTTCAGGATCGTCTCGTCGTCCAGTTCCCGGCCGTTGGGGTGCAGCCCAACCGAGTTGACGTGCGTGCCCGGCTCCAGCCACCGGCCGAGGACCACCGGCTGGCTGGCGTGGGTGGCGGCGCAGATAACCCCCGCCCCGGCCGCCGCCTCCTGGAAAGAAGCCACCGCCCTGGCCGGGATGCCTTGCCCCTCACTAATTTCTGTAGTCAATTGGCCGGCCTTCTCTGGATCCCGCCCCAGGATGCGAATCTCCCGCACCGGCCGGACGCGGGGAATGGCCCGCGCGTGGGCCCTGGCCTGGACCCCCGTCCCGACGATGGCCAGCACGTCCGCCTCCGGCCGGGCCAGCAGTTGGGTGGCCAGCGCCGAGCCGGCCGCTGTCCGGGCGGCCGTCAGGTACGTCCCATCCAGCAGCGCCAGGGGCGCGCCGTTGGCGGCATCAAAGACCAGGACCACCGCCTGGTGCGTCGGCCGGCCCGAGCCGGCGTTGCCGGGGAAGACGCTGACCAGCTTGACGGCCAGCGTCTGAGATGACGGCAGGTAAACCGGCATCACCCCTAACAGCCCCTGTTGCTCCTGCACCAGCGCCGCTACCCGTTGTGGCATTGACACCCGGCCGGCGCTCAAATCGGCCATAGCCGGGGCCAGCGCCTGCACCAGTTGGTCCAGGTCCAGCAGCGCTTCAACCTCTTGCTGATTAAGGATAATCACTGCTTCCATTGTACACCTCGCCGCCTCCGGCCGGTAGACTAAACAGCCGGATGGCATTCTCTGTCGTGATACGGAAGAGAACCTTGACACGGCAGTCTATCTTTGATAACATACCAACCGGTAGGTATATTAAGCACATGGCACGAGTAAAAGACTCATCCACCAAAGAGAACCTTCTGGACGCCGCTATCAGCCTGATGCTGGCCAAAGGGTACACGGCCACCGGCGTCGAAGAAATCTGCCAGCAGGCCGGCGTCACCAAAGGCAGCTTCTTTTATTATTTTAAGAGCAAAGACGATCTGGCCAAAGCGGCTTTAAATCGCTTCTGGCAATTCCAGGTCCAAACGTTAAGCCAAGGGCCTTTTAATAACCTGGCCGACCCGCTGGCCCAGGCGCTTGGCTATCTTGACTTTTTTATCGCCCTGGCCGGAGACCCGGAGACACCTAAAAGCTGCCTGATTGGCAATTTAACCCAGGAGCTTGCTTACACCCATCCTGATATTAGGGCCAACTGTGAGGAAATTTTTGCCTATCATGCCCGGCAGTTCCAACAGATGCTTGACGAAGCCAGAGAGAAATATGCGCCAGCCAGCCAGCTCGATACAAAAAGTTTGGCCGAATATTTCCTCTCCGTCTACGAAGGGTCCTTAATTCTGGCCAAGGCCAGGCAAGAACCACGGATCCTCGAAGAGAATCTCCGGCATTTTAAGAACTATTTACAGAGCTTGTTTAAGGAGGCAAGATGATTAAGCTGCACAACACAATCGTGGTCAATGCTTCTCCCGACGAGGCCTGGCAGGTCCTGGGCGACCTGGCTGCCTGTGACACCTGGATTCCCGGAGTGACTAGTCCAAGAGTGGCAGGGAACAGGCGTGTCTGCAACGACGGCCAGATTGAAGAGGAAATTAGCGACTACTCCGGTGAGACGCGCTCTTATCGCTACAGGCATCTCAAGACGCTGGCTCCCATCAAGAACTCTTCCGGCATCTTTGCTGTAGACGAGCAAAATGGGCAATCAGTAGTAGTCTGGGAGTGGGACTTTGAAGCGCTTGATCCGGCCCAACAGGAACCACTCGCCCACATGATGGAACAGGTCCAAAAGCAAACGCTGGACTCTTTAAAGAACCGGATAGAGGCCAATCAATCACTTCTCTAAAACTACCTATCGCCACTTGACAGGACTTTGGCCTTGCCACAGTCTGGCACCTGGCACTTGACACCTGCCACCTGCCACTTGCCCCTCTCCACGTTCTCACATACAATCCGGTAGAAGCGTTTTATGCCAAGTGTGGCGTGGCGCCTGCCACCCCACCAGCGGAGGAACTATGGCTGAAATGACAGCTCCTACCGGCCCGACCCGGCGCGCCAGCACCATTCCCTGGCCTTTTATTGTCATCGTATTCCTGACCGCCGCGGCCGTTCTTTCGTTCACCGGCCCCTGGCCCCAGCTCCAGGCTACCGGCGTTGACCGGCTCATTTCCTGGGCTATTCTGATCGCCGTCATGGCCCTCTTTCTGGGCCTGATCGGCCGGGCGACCACCGGCCGCTGGCTGGGCGTGCTCATTGATTCCGGCTACAAAATGAGCCTTTCCCGGCTGCAAATTGTGCTCTGGTCAATCCTGGTCCTGTCCGCCTACCTGACCATTGCCATGCCCCGCATCCTGGGCAATCTGGTCTGTGAGCCGGCCGACGACGAATGCGAGCCGGCCCCCTTACAAATCACCTTCCCCTCCGAGTTGGTCCTGGCCATGGGCATCAGCGCCGCCTCCTTTGCCGGTTCCAATCTCATCCAGAGCAACAAGAAAAATCGCGTCGTCGAGATTCGCGAGGCCAGCCTGGGGCGCTGGGCGCTGGAGGAGGAGAGCGCCCAGAAAGCGCGAGACGAGGCCAGCGCCGCCCTGGAAAAGGCCAAAACGGCCGCCAACGACGCCTTACTTAAAAAGCAGCAGACTGAAAACGACATGGCCCAACTGCTGCAAGAGGCCCAGAACGCCCTGGACCAGGCCGCCACCGACGAGGCCAGGCAAGAGGCTGAGGCCGCCTTGCGCGGCGTGCAGCGGCTGGCCGAAGCCCGTCGCGCCGCGGCCGACAAGGTCCACCGTGACGCCGTCACCGCCGTCCAGCAAGCCGAGGCAGTCCTGGCCCAGTCCGAAGCCACCTATCAAAATGCTGCCATTGCCCGCCAACGTGCTGACACCGAGCGGGAAGGCCTGCTCCACCGCAACAGCGATCCCTCGCAGGCCACCTGGAGCGACCTCTTTCGCGGCAACGAGGTCGGCAACTACATGCTCATTGACATGTCCAAGGTGCAGATGTTTTTCTTCACCATTATCGTCCTGGTGGCCTACGCCGCTGCCCTGGCCGCGCTCCTGCGCAATGGCCCTGTCCTGTTGCATCCCCTCGGCGTGGACTTGCCACCCTTCTCCGACAGCCTGAACACCCTCCTGGCCATTTCACACGGCGCTTATCTGTCGGTGAAGACCGTTGACCACACCAAAGTGGCCGGGTGACCAGGCCAGAGGCCGGCCTACAACCAGCGCCGCGCATCGCTGCGAACGAAGTTCGCCAGCACGTATCATAGTAAGGAAGGATATCCATGAGCGAAGCACCCGAAGTCGGCACCGGCGTCATCCGCTGGATTGACCCCGACAAGCAGTTCGGCATTATCATTCAAGATAATGACGGCAGTGAACTATACTTTGAATTTAAAGATATGGAAATCGGCCGGCCGGAAGAAGGGCTTATGGTCCATTTCATCCGCCAATCAGAGCGCTACTATGGCACTGTGGCCAAGAAAATCGCCGTCCTGTCCCCACCCGCATCCCAACAGAAAACGAAAAGTAGCTTTTAGCCGGCGCTGTGGCGTTCCCTGAAGTGCCGGTCAGGCTCCCCAACAAAAAACCGGCCGGGACATCACTCTATCCCGGCCGGCCCTTTCACTTAATTTGGAGATTGACAACAGAAGTTGATCACAATCTCCAATCTCTATTCTCTAATCTCCAAAATTAACGCCGGCGACGGTCACCCCGGAAGTTATCCTTCCGCTCGAACCGGTTGCCGCGCTCTTCCCGTGGCCGGGCTTCATTTACAGTCAGCGTCCGGCCGCGCAGCTCGCTGCCATTCAGCGATTGCATGGCCGTCTGGGCTTCAGACTGGCGAGGCATCTCGACAAAACCGAAACCGCGCGACTCGCCACTGAACTTATCCTTGATAATGGCCGCAGAGGAAACCTCACCATAAGCGGCAAAGGCCGCCCGCAGATCCTCCTCGGTGGTGTCAAACGACAGGTTACCAACGTAGATATTCACTTTTTCTTTCTCCTAAACCACCCAACTGGTGGGCTTACCGGGCCAGCCACTAGAACTTACCCTTGCAAAATAAAAAAGCGCCAACTTGCCCATGTAGTGCCATGACATTAAGGTAGCAACTACGCCAGAGGCAAGTCCGCGCCTACTTCATGGAATCATGAAGCTGTACCCCTGCCGAGACTCGAACTCGGGCCTTTGGCTCCGGAGGCCAACGCTCTATCCTCTGAGCTACAGGGGCTTCCCAAACTAAGATTTTCCCATAGAGCACAGTAAAAGTCAAATTTACTGAGAGGGGGGAGGTTTTGGAAACCTCCCCCCTCTCAGGGCATGGGGTGGGCAGCGAAGAACTCCCAGATGGCGTCGGTAGCGTTGATATCCTGGGTGGCAATGTCCAGGTTGGGGGCCAGCGCCGCGCCGGGCCAGGTGTGGCCGCCGTCCTGGATGGTGACCAGCGTCACTGTCGCCCCCCGGCGGCAATCGCTCCAGCTTTCCCCAGTCACTTCGCCCTGCTCGAAGGTCACGGCCGGCCCGCCGGCGCAGCCGTTGCGAGCCGCCCAATCGGCCGCCCACTGAGGAATGGGTGGCAGGCTCCGTCCCTGGCCATCGTAAGGTACAATCCGGTCGGCCGTGCCGTGGAAGGCGATGACCGGGACCGGCCGGGACGGCTGGCAGTCGTGGCCAAAGAGGTAGGCCCCTGAGACCGGGGCAATAGCAGCGAAAACGCCAGCCAGATCGCAGCCCAACCGGTGGGCCAGCCCACCCCCGTTGGAAATCCCGGTCACGTAAATACGCGCCGGGTCAATAGCCAACTGGTCTTGCAGATGTTCGACCAGGTCACGGATAAACTGTACGTCCCTGTTGTTCACCTGGCTGGGAAGCACGTTCCAGGATTGGGGCGTACCCAGCCCCTCGGGGTAGACGACAATAAAGCCGGCCGTTTCCGCCTTTTCCGACATGCCGCTGAGCAACTCCTGCTCGACCGCCCTGGCCCCCAGACCATGCAAATTGACCACCAACGGCAGGGGTTGATCCGGCCGGTAGGTGGAAGGCACGTAAAGCCGGTAGTGGCGCGTCTCCCCGCCAGAGATCATTTCCCCCTCGCTGCTACCCGCCGGCGCGTTCTCTGGCTCCCCGGCCGCGACGGCCGGCTCCTCAACCTCATCTGTCGGAAAAGCGGGCACGGCCGGCTCCTCTCCCGCCCGGCCGCAAGCCAGGGCCAACACCAGTAAAAGGCATGGCAACAGGCGTGAGGGGGAGAGGGGGTGATGAGTTGAGAGTTCGCTGCGAACTCCGGCCAACTCCGGAGACAAAGAGAGTTCCTCGTTCCCTCCTCTTCCCGCTCGTAGAGTGATCGTCTTCTTGCCTGTCACCTTGTCCCCTTGTCCCCCTGTCCCCTTGTCTCTCCATCCTCCTCCGGCTCCTTCGGTGCCCGGCCGTACAGCGCCGTCATCTCTTTCAAGCGTAAGGCCATCAGATCGGTGAGCATGTTAGGCAAGTAGCGCCACTGCCACCAGCCGCCGCTCTTGCCGGGGTAGTTCATCCGCGCCTCGTTGCCCAGCGACATCAGGTCTTGCATCGGAACGACGGCCGTGTCGGCCACCGAGGCGTAGGCCAGACGTATCAGGTCCCAGGCAACGTCGCTGCCATCGCGGGCCACGTAGCGGCGGACGTGGTCCTGTTCGGCCGGACTGGCGTTCAGGTACCAGCCAACCGTCGTCTCATTGTCGTGCGTGCCGGTGTAGACGACGCAATTGTGGGTAAAGTTATGGGGCAGGAAATCGCTCTTTTTGTCCCCGCCAAAGGCAAACTGGAGGATTTTCATCCCCGGAAACCCGAACCGGTCCCGCAGCGCCTCAACCTCCGGCGTAATAACCCCCAGGTCTTCGGCGATAATCGGCAGTTCGCCCAGCGTCTCCCGCATCGCCTGGAAGAAAGCCGCGTCTGGCCCCTTCACCCAGCGGCCGATGACGGCCGTCGGTTCGTCGGCCGGGATCTCCCAATACGCTTCAAAGCCCCGGAAATGGTCAATACGGACCACATCCACCTGGGTAAAGACCATTTTCAGCCGTTCGGCCCACCAGGCGTAGTCATTGCTGGCCATCACCTCCCAGCGATAAAGGGGATTACCCCAGCGCTGGCCGGTCTCGCTGAAATAATCCGGCGGCACGCCGGCCACGAACGTCGGCCGGCCGGCCCTATCCAGGTAAAAAAGGTCGGAGTTAGCCCACACGTCGGCGCTGTCGAAGGCGACAAAAATGGGCACGTCGCCGACAATGCGAATGCCTCGCTCGTTGGCGTACTGTTTCAGGGCCAGCCACTGCTCAAAAAAGAGGAACTGGTTGAACTTGTGCCGGACGACTTCAGCATTCAACGTGCCGGCCCACTTTTTCAAGGCGGCCGGCCTGCGCCGCACCAGCTCTTTGGGCCAGGTATTCCAGACCCCGCCCGCCTGATCGGCGTGGTGGGCCTTCAGGGCCATAAAGAGAGCAAAGTCGTCCAGCCAGCCGGCCTGGACAGCGCAGAACTGTTCAAACGCTTCCTGTTGTTCAGCCGTTCCCTGCTCCTGGAAATGTTCGTAAGCCTGCCGGAGCAGTTCGTTCTTGTAGTTAATCACCGGCCCAAAGTCCACCCGGTAGGTCGGGAGGTTGGGCACGCTGGCCACAGCCCCGGCCGGCAGGTACCCTTCCTGAACCAGCCGGTCTGGGCTGATAAGCAACGGGTTGCCGGCAAAGGCCGAAAAAGCCTGGTAAGGGGAATCCCCGTAGCCGGTCGGCCCCAGGGGCAGCACCTGCCAGATGGTTTGTTTGCACCACTCCAGAAAGTCAACAAAGCGGTAAGCTGCCTCCCCCAGGTCGCCGATGCCATAGCGGCCGGGGAAAGAAGTGGGATGAATGAGAACGCCGCCAGATCGTGGAAAACGCATACCAATAACCTCTACTTACCACCCCCGCATCCGGGCAATGGCCCATTCGTAAAGCTGCTGGTAGCCCAGGGCCGAGCGCTGCCAGGAATAGTCGGCCGTCATACCGTTGAGTTGAATCTTACGCCAGCTTTCTTTATCCAGGTTATGGACAAAGGTAGCCCGCTGCAGGGCGTGCCAGAAAGCGCTGGTATGATAGTCGCTAAAGGTGAAGCCGGTCACCATGTCCTGGACCGTATCAGCCAGGCCGCCGGTTGCCCGGACGACCGGCACCGTGCCATAGCGCATGGCAATCAGTTGCCCCAGGCCGCACGGCTCAAAGCGCGACGGCATGAGGAAAATGTCGCTGCCGGCGTAAATGAGAGGGGCCAGGCCGGGCATGTAATCCAGGAAAGCCGTCATCTTGTCGCGGTGGTAGCTGGCCAGTTGAGCAAACATATTTTCGTATTCGGGCGCGCCCGTGCCCAGGACGATAAACTGGGCCTCCCCGGCGTAGCCGTTGAGCAGCAGGTGAACGACGTGGCCGGTAATGTCCAGCCCCTTTTGCCAGTCCAGGCGGGAAATCATGGCTACCAGGGGCACGTCATCCCGCCGGGGCAAACCGGCCCGGGCCTGGAGGGCGCGCTTGTTCGGCCGTTTGCCGGCCAGGTTCTTCACATTGTAGCGGCTGGCAATGCGGGTGTCAGTGACCGGGTCCCACTCGTCGTAATCCAGGCCGTTGAGAATACCGTGGACGTCGTAGGAGCGGTAGCGTAGCAGGCCGTCGAGGTGAGCGCCTCCGTCAGGGGTCATAATTTCGCGGGCATACGTGGGGCTGACGGTGTTGATCATGGTGGCGTGGTAAATACCCCGGGCCATGAAATTGACCTCGCCATAGCCCTCCTCGGCCAGGGCGTGGGTGGTCAGGCCCAGGTAATTGAAGATGTCCCAGGTAGTCCGCCCCTGGTGGGCCAGGTTGTGGATGGTAAAGAGGCTGGGTATACCCTGGAACCAATTGTAACCCTGCCCAGCCGTGGCGAGCCAGGTCAGGGCCGGCGCGGTGTGCCAGTCGTGGGCGTGGACCACGTCCGGCCGCCAGTCCAGGGCCAGGGTCAGATCCAGCGCTGCCCGGCTAAAAAAAGCAAAACGATAGGCGTCGTCCGGGTAGCCGTAGATGTTCGGCCGGTTAAAGAGGTTACCCTCGGCAATAAAATAGACTGGCACATCGCTACCCGGTAGCCGGCCCTCAAAGACACCAGTCGGCAGCCGGCCGATACCCAACAGCACGTTGAGGTTGCCGGGCAGCACTTCCAGGTCGTAGCGGCCGGTGTAGATGCTTTCCTCAATGGGCCGGTAGGCCGGCATCACCACCCGCACGTCGTGGCCCAGGGCCTGCAACGCCTTGGGCAGCGAGCCACCGACATCCCCCAACCCACCCGTCTTGGCAAACGGCGCAACCTCGGCGCTCAAATACAAAATCTTCAATGGGTCTGCCATCACCTCATTCCTGTGTCTTTGAGTGTGGAGCAAGAGCTAGAGCTAGAGTCCTGGCTTCCTCTAGCTCTAGCTCTAGCTCTTGGTTTTATTGTCCCTTATTTGAAAAGATTAGCCAAATGCAGGCCGGGGTCTGCCTTGCGAGGCCCCGGCCCTGGGGTACAATACCAGCCAACCGGTCTGAGTCCTGTAGCACGCCGGCCGGCCCAGAATGCTTGTGGAGAGCGTATGTCAGTCCGTCGGATGCTACCTTTTATCTTTATTAACATCATCGTCTCGGCCGTGGTCGTGCTGGCTATCCTTTTCTGGTGGGACAGCCGCCGGCCGCCGGGTACAGAAATCGTAGCTGGCTCGACGCCTCTGGCATTGACGACGCCACTGGCCGGCGGCACTGCCCCGGTGGGCGCTTTATCCAGCACAGAGGCGGCCGCCCCGCCGGCGGCCGAAACGCGGGTCCACATTGTCCAGGCCGGCGAGACGTTGGGCAGCATCAGCCAGCTTTACGATGTGCCGCTGGGCGACATTATGCAGGCCAACGGTCTTAGCGATCCTAACTTTATCCAGGTCAACCAGGAGCTGGTTATTCCCATTGGCGGCCTGCCGACGCCAACCTCCATTCCGACCCTGCCGCCGACGGCGGCCGTTCCGCCGACACCTATCCCTACCGACCTGCCTGTTGAAGGAGAAGTTATTATTGAAATTCGAGAAGTGATTGGCGTGGGAGACCTGGCCACGGAAGCGGTCTCGATTGCCAACGTGGGTAGCCGGCCGGTGGCCCTGCTGAACTGGCAGTTGCAGGACGAGCAGGGCCGGGTGTACACCTTCGGCCAGGTTACCCTGTTCGGCGACGGGGCGGCCATCCTGGTCCACAGTGGCGCCGGCCGGGATGGCCTATCCGACGTGTACTGGGGGCTGACCGAGCCAACCTGGGAAGCGGGTGAAACGGTGACCCTGGTGGACAACGAGGGAACTTCCCGCGCCACGTATATGATTACGGGAGGTTAACCATGCAACGTCGTGGATTGTATGATCGCAAGGGTGAGTTGTTTGCCTACCTGGTGGGCGACACCTTATACACCCTGGAGGACGAAGTAACCGGCCGGTTAGAAGGCGATTTTGTCGTGGACACGGCCGGCAACCGGGTCTGGCGAGTTTACGGCGACGGCGTTTATTCGCTGGAAGGCTTTGAGCCAATTGGCTACTTCGGCAGCCGCGCGCCGGAGGACGTTTAATTATCGCGAATAGCGGCGAATTCAACGAATGGCGCTAATAATTTTTAAAACATTCGCGTCATTCGTCCATTCGTGCCATTCGCGATTCAAAGGTGAATAAAAAGTGAAATTGGGCGCACAAATGAGCACGGCCGGCGGCCTGCACCTGGCTTTTGAACGAGGCCTGGCCGCCGGCTGCGACAGTATCATGATCTTTACCAAGAGCAACCGACAGTGGGCCGCCCGGCCGCTGACTGAGGCCGACCTGACGGCCTTTCACGAGGCGGCCGGCGCCCACAGTCACATTCCGGTGGGGGTCCATGCCGGCTATCTGATTAACGTCGGCTCGTCGGACCCCTGGCTGTGGGAAAGGTCTTACGAAGCGCTGAAGGTAGAGGTGGAACGGGCTGAGGCCCTGGGCCTGCCCCACGTCACCTTCCACCCGGGGGCCTACATGGAGGCGGACGAAGCCACGGGCCTGGCCAACGTTGCCCGGGCTTTGCGGCGGCTGCTGGCCGAAACGGCCGGCTACCGCACCGCCGTTTGCCTGGAGACGATGGCCGGCACCGGGACCACGCTGGGCTATCGCTTCGAACACCTGGCTTACCTGTTGAAGCACGGCCATAACGACGGCGACCAGGACCGGTTGGGTGTTTGCTTTGACACCTGCCACGTCTTCTCGGCCGGCTACGATATCCGCACCCCTGAAGCCTACGCCGCCACGATGGCCGAATTTGACCGGGTGGCCGGCCTGGACAAAGTCCTTTGCTTTCACTTTAACGACAGCAAACACGGCCTGGGCGAGCGCAAAGACCGCCACGAACACATCGGCCGGGGCCAGATCGGCCTGGAAGGATTCGCCAACTTTGTCAACGACCCGCGCTGGGCCGACCACTGCGCTTTTCTGGAAACGCCGAAAACGGAAACGGACGAGGCCGGCAACGAGGTGGAGATGGATCCGGTCAATTTGGCGGCTTTGCGAGAACTGGTACAATGACAGGCAGTATGTTCATTGTTGACGCCCACCTTGACCTGGCCTACAACGCCCTTCGCTACGGCCGGGACCTGCTGCAACCGGTAGCCGAGATCCGCCAGGCTGAGAGTAAAAAACCCGGTTCAGAGGGCATGGCCACCGTTTCCTTTCCCACGCTGCGCCAGGGCGGCGTTGGCCTGGTCTTTGGCACCCTTTTCGTTGGCCCGGCCGGCCATTCTCTCTTCAAGCCCGGCGAGCCGATGGTCTACAGCACGCCCGACGAGGCCCACCAACTGGCTCAACAGCAACTGGACTACTACCACCGCCTGGCCGACGACGTGGACTATATTCGCCTGGTCACCGACCTGACATCGCTGGAAGAGGTCCTCGCCAGCCACCAGGACGGCCAGGAACCGCTCCTGGGCATTGTGCCCCTGATGGAGGGTGCCGATCCTATTCGCCAGCCGGCTGAAGCCGAGTTGTGGTACGAGCGCGGCCTGCGCCTGGTCGGCCCGGCCTGGGACGACACCCGCTATTCGCCGGGAGCCTGGCGGAGCGGCGGTGGGCTGACCAAAGAGGGCCGGCACCTGCTGGAAATGCTGGCCGGCCTGGGCATTATCCTGGACCTGACCCACATGAGCGAAGAGGCCAGCCTGCAGGCCCTGGACAGCTACGAGGGGCGGATCGTCGCCTCTCACAGCAACGCCCGCGCCCTGGTGCCCAGCGCCCGCCAGCTCGGCGACCTGCAAATCCGGCGCGTTGCCGAGCGGGACGGCGTCATCGGCATTGTGCTGTGTAACTCTTTCCTTAAAGGTAACCACCCACGCGGCGGGCCGAAGCACGAGGTGACCCTGGAGCACGTCCTGGCCCACGTGGACTACATCTGCCAGCTCGTCGGCGACGCCAACCACGTCGGCATCGGCAGCGATTTTGACGGCGGCTTTGGCGTCAACGACATCCCGGCCGAGCTGAACAGCTCGGCCGACCTGCGCCTGGTCGGCGAGGCCCTCAAAACGCACGGCTACAGCGAAGCCGACGTAGCCAACGTCATGGGCGGCAACTGGCTCACCATCCTCCGCGCCGCCCTGCCCGGTTAAGGTACAGAGGTAATGCCTTCACCTTTTCCTGGCATGGATCCTTCCCCCCTACCCGTTGTCGCTGTTCCTCTCCGGCCTCCTTTCCCCGATCTTCCCCTCGATTTGCAAAGCGCTTTCGCCACGACTTATGACCGCGCTTACTACACAACTGCCATAGACTGTACTCAGCCCATTCCCCAACCTTTTCTCCCTCCGGCCGATGCTGCCTGGGCCAAGACCAGAGTAGCCGAGTGGCCAGCGCTAAGATAAATTTTTCTGTCGTGGGTTGCGCGACGCTGGCAAAAAAGCCATAATCAGCTAAATGGCAATTAGAGAAGGTCGTTGGGACTGCCAGTACTGTGGGACAACCGCTATCCTGGGCCGGCATCGAGAATGCACCAACTGCGGCCGTTCCCGGCCGGAAGGCACGAAATTCTACCTGGCCGGGGACGAACCGGCCGCCGCCGATAAGCTACAAGAGCAGCAGGCCAAAATTGGCCCGGACTGGATCTGCGCCTTTTGCAGCTCCAGCAACCCGTCCGACGTTGTTGTCTGCCAGTCGTGTAGCGCCCCCCGCGAGGACAGCAGCGCCCAGCAGCAGGTCCGCGATTACAAACCCGGCGAAGCGCCCCGGTCTGGCGACATGGACCTGGATGCTCCCATGCCGCTCCCAGCCAGACCGGTCGCCTCGACGGCCAAGTCGAAAAAGGGAGCGTTTGCCCTGGCCGGGGCAGGGGTCGCCGGATTCTTCTTTTTGTGCCTGTGCCTGCTGGCCGCCGTCTTACTCCTGGGCGGCCGGGACGTCGAAGCCACTATCAGCGGCTTTACCTGGGAACGGACCCTGGCCGTCGAGGCTTACCGGACGGTTACCGAGGAAGATTGGTCACTGCCGGCCGGGGGGCGAATCACCAGCCAGCGCCAGGAAATTCACCATTACAACCAGGTCCTCGACCACTATGAGAGCCGTGAACGGCAGGTCTCCGAGCAAGTCCAGGTCGGCCAGCGCACCTACGTCTGTGGCCAACGGGATTTGGGCAACGGCTACTTTGAGGACATCGAGTGTACCGAGCCGGTTTACGAGACCGAGTACCGGACGGAAACGTACGAGGAGCCAATTTATCGTCAGGAACCAGTTTACCAGACGTGGTACACCTACGAAATTGACAAGTGGGTGGTAGACCGCACTGAAGAGGCGGCCGGGGAAGACCGCTCCCCGGTCTGGCCAGAAGCGACGCTGGCCAAAAACGAGCGTGAAGGACAACGCACCGAAACGTACACCATCTTTTTCACCGGCGAGGAGGGGAAAAGTTACAGCCAGGAGCTAAGCTTTGACGAGTGGGGCAGCTTTGAGATGGGTCAACACGTCACCCTCAAGCTCAACGTCACCGGGGAAGTTGAGGAAATCGAACCTTAATTACCGCCCAGCCTGGACCAGCGTCCGGGCTGTCTCGTAAACGTCCTTGCTCTTGACCAGCGTCTCCCCCACCAGGATCGCATTCACCCCCAGCTCACGCAACCGGCGCACGTCCTCCGGTGTTTTAATGCCACTCTCGGCCACCACGAGCACACCGGCCGGAATCAACCGCCGCAGCCGGGCGGTGGTCTCAAAGTCCACCTCAAAGGTCTGCAAATTGCGGTTGTTGACGCCAACGACGCGTGGCTTCAGCGGCAGAACCTGCTCCAGTTCCTGCTCGGTGTGTACTTCCACCAGCGCATTCATCTGGAGCTGGTGGGCCAGGGCCAACAGTTCGGCGATTTCTCCCCCTTCCAGGACGGCGGCAATCAGCAACACGGCATCGGCCCCGGCCGCCCTGGCCTGGTACACCTGGTAGGGATGGAAAATGAAGTCCTTACGTAAAACAGGAATCCCTAGCTCTCGCCGGGGATCGTTGCGGTTGCCAATCAGCGCGGCCGGCTGCTTCAGCGCCTCCTTCACATCCCGCAGATGTTCCAGGGAGCCCTGGAAGTGGCGGGCGTCGGTCAACACCGAAATGGCCCTGGCCCCGGCGCGTACGTAACTTCGGGCCAACGCCACGGGGTCGTAGTTGCGGACCAGCAGCCCTTTGCTAGGAGAAGCCTTTTTGCACTCGGCAATCAGGGAAACGCCTGGCGGTCGCAGGGCAGCGCAGAAATCCACGGCCGGCAGGGCGAGGCTGGCCAGCGCTCGTAAATCGGACAGTGGCACTTCGCGCATTACCTTGGGCAACTGCTCTCGGTGAAAGCGCATAATTTCGTCCAGGATAGTCCCCCGGCGTTTGGCTACGTTGGACACGCTCATTAGCGGTCGCTGTCAGCCAAAAAGGTCATCTACGTGAATTTCAAAACCGGCCAGGGCCGAAGAACGGACGGCAGCGCCACGACCGGCCGGCTCGGACGGGACAAAAACTTCCCCCTGAAGCTGTAAAACCTCCACGGTTCGCATGCGATTATCCACAATCCAATATTCGCGCACACCAGCCACCCGATACGCCTCCTGCTTCTTGCCCCGGTCGTAAAAGTAGTTGCCCGGCGACAACACCTCGACAACCAGGTCGGGCGCGCCGTCTATCGTCTCCTCACCGACAATGTCCAGTCGTTCTTTGGCTATAAACAAAATATCCGGCTCGACAACGGAATCCCGGCCGGGAAGTCTAACCGCAATAGGCGAGGTCAAGACAAGGCCAAGGCCATTTGTATCTGCATGGAAAAGCATCCGGGCAGCCAGGCGGAGCACAGCACTTTGATGGGCAACCGAAGGTGGTGGGCTCATGTATAAAACTCCATCTATCAACTCGTAGCGCATGCCGTCGTCGGGCAGACGATACCAGTCCTCGTATGTCCAGTCACCCTGTGTAGGAGGCCACGCGTGCTCGCGCTCCTTTGTAGGCTGCACTACCCGGGTAGTCATGTTGGCACCTCCAAATTGCCGTTCATATCACCTCCATTGTAACACAGCTACGCCTTGCGACGGAAACGGTTGGTCTTGTCAACCCAGGCATCCAGGACATAGCGGGCCGCGCCGCTGTCAATGGACTCGCTGGCTTCCGCCAGCCCGGCCGCCCAGTCGTCGCAGGTCAGGCTCAGGGCCGCGGCCGCGTTCAGCAGGACAATGTCCCGCCGTGGCCCCCGGTCCTGCCCGGTGAGGATGTCGCGCGTTATCTGGGCATTTATTTCCGGCGGACCGCCCTGCAATTGCTCCAGCGTGGTCCGGCCGAGTCCCAGCGTTTCCGGGTCCAGGTCAAAGCTCGTCACCTCGCCGTTGGCCAGGCGGCTGGCGCGGTTGACGCCTGTGGTAGACAACTCGTCCAGCCCATCCGCACCGTGGACGACATAAGCCGCCTTACTGCCCAGCGCGTCCAGGACGTGGGCCAGCGGCTCGGTCAGGACCGGATCGTAGACACCCATGAGTTGATGTGTCGCCCCCGCCGGGTTGGTCAACGGCCCGAGCACGTTGAAGATGGTCCGCTGGCCAATCTCCCGGCGCGGGCCAATGGCGTGGCGCATAGCCGGGTGGTGATTCACGGCGTACAAAAAGCCAATCCCGACCTCCTGGATACATTCGGCCACCTGTTCCGGCGTCAGGTCCAGGTTGCCGCCCAGGGCCATGAGCACATCGGCCGAGCCACATTGGCTGCTGGCCGCCCGGTTGCCGTGCTTGGCTACCTTCAGCCCGTAGCCGGCGACGACGAAGGCGGCCGTCGTGGAAATGTTGAAGGTGTGCTTGCCGTCTCCCCCGGTGCCGCAAGTGTCTACCAACATGCCGCCCAACCCCAGAGGCACATCCACCCGGACTACGTGGGTGCGCATCGCCCTGGCGCTGCCGGCAATTTCCTCGACCGTCTCGCCCTTCATGCGCAGCGCCGTCAGGTAACTGCCGATCTGGGCCGGCGTTGCCTCGCCGCGCATAATGACGTTCATGGCCGCCTCAGCCTGGTCCATAGACAGGTGGCGGCCGTTAATTACCTCGGCGATAGCAGCTTTTAGTGGCATCACTCACTCTCCTTTTACCGTCCCTCTAGAAAGTTCTGCAAAATGCGTTTACCGTGCTCGGTCAAGATACTCTCCGGGTGGAATTGGACGCCCACCACCGGGTGCTCCTTGTGGTGCAAACCCATGATCTCCCCGTCGCGAGTAAAGGCGGTCACTTCCAGGCTACCAGGCAGCGGCTCCTCGACGATGAGCGAGTGATAGCGAGTGGCCTGAAAGGGGCTGGGCACGCCGTAAAAAAGTCCCTTGCCGTTGTGGTAGACGGCCGACGTTTTGCCGTGCATCAGCCGGGGCGCGCGGCTAACCTTGCCGCCGTAGACGTAGCCGATGCACTGGTGGCCCAGGCATACCCCTAAAACGGGCGTCGTCACGCCCAACTGGCGAATAACCTCGTTGGAGACGCCGCCATCCTCCGGGTCGCCGGGGCCAGGGCTAATGACGATGTGCGTTGGGGCCAGATCCCTGATTTCCTTCAACGTCACCTGGTCATTGCGAAACACGCGCAGCTCCGCACCCAACTCACCCAGGTACTGCACCAGGTTGTAAGTAAAAGAATCGTAATTATCTATGACCACAATCATACCATTCCTCCGAAAATAGCTGTCAGCTATCAGCTATGAGCTATCAGCTTTCAGCTTTCAGCAACAACTACTTAACCACAAAACAACATAACCACATAACTACACCCCTACACTCCTACACCCCCACAAACGACACCACCCTGGCCAGGTCTTGAAAGCCCACCTGCCGGTAGAGAGCGTGTCCTTCCCCGGTAGAAAGTAAGACCGTCTCTCGAAAGCCGGCCGCCACACCGTCGGCCAGCAGGTGTTGCATCAAGCTCCGGGCGATGCCCCGCCGGCGGTACGGCCGGGCCGTGAAGACGTGCGATATCCAGGCAATAGCGTCGTCGTAGCGGGCCAGGCGGCCCCTGGCCACCGGCCGGCCATCCACAACCACGTAGTAATAGCGGAAGATAGGATTCAATAGATCGGCCGGCCACATCTTGCTATCCTCCAACCCTTCAATGGCACTCAACGCCAGCAGGTCGTCGCTGTTACGGGCGTGGCGCACCAGGTAAGGCAGGGCAGCGGCCACCAATCCCTCTAGTGGCCGGGCCATCAGGTACTCGACAAAGCCCACCCGGTAGCCCAGCCTGGCGTAGGTCTGCTCCAGG
>JAKEFB010000038.1 GCA_022616275.1 Chloroflexota bacterium | reverse complement strand
CTGATGCAGGGCCTGGCCGAGCGGGGCGAGATGGCCGCCGTCTGGGCCACCGAGGAGCAACTCCGCCCCCACCTGGCCCCCCATGCCGGCCGGCTGGCCATTGCCGCCGTCAATGGCCCGCAGAGCCTGGTCATCTCCGGGGCCAGGGAGGCCATGGCCGCCCTCACCGCCACCCTAGAACAGGAGGGCCTCCGCAGCCAGTCCCTGGTTGTCTCCCACGCCTTCCACTCGCCCCTGATGGAGCCGATGCTGGCCGCCTTTGCCCAGGTCACCCAACAGGTGGTCTACCACCCCCCCACAGTGGCTTTCGTCTCCAACCTCACCGGCCGGCTGGTAAGCGACGACGAGGTCAGCCAGGCCGGGTACTGGGTCGGCCACGTCCGCCAGCCGGTCCGCTTCGCTGCCGGCATGCAGAGTCTGGCTGCCGCAGGTTGCAACGCCTTTGTCGAGATTGGCCCGGGTACGACCCTGCTCAGCCTCGGCCGCCAGAACGTGGCCGAGCCGGCCGTAGCCTGGCTGCCCTCGCTGCGACGGGGGAGCCAGGAGTGGCAGTCATTGTTGTCCAGCCTGGCCGCCCTCTACGTCCGGGGCGCGCCGGTGGATTGGTCTGGTTTTGACGCCGATTATGCCCGCCGCCGCCTGGCCCTGCCCACCTACCCCTTCCAGCGCCAGCGTTATTGGCTGGAGGCGTCAAAGGTGAAATCGCCGGCAACCACCCCCACTGGCTCAGACACCCTGACCGCGCACCCCCTGCTAGGCCGTCCCCTCTACTCTCCGGCCATCAACGAAACCATATACGAAGCGCGACTGGGGGCAACGGCGCCGCACCTGCTAAAAGACCACCGTGTCTACGGGGCGGCGATAGTCTCTGGGCCTACGCAAATGTCGTTAGCGGTACAGGCCGCCACGAATAGCTGGGGGCCGGGCGCGTATACGACACGAGATATCACCTTTCTACAGCCAAATATCCTGCCTGAAGACGGCTATAAAGCGGTCCAGTTTATCTTCACGCCGCGTAACGAGGGCCAGGCCACCTTCCAAATCTTTAGCGCGCCTCCAGACGAGGAGGCCAATAAAGCGGCCTGGATCGCCCATTCCATGGGCGAGATCCAGCCGTTGGCCACCCAGGCGCGAGACCACGAGCCACTGGCCCAGATTGTGGCACGCTTGCAGACCGGCCAGCAACTGGCTGGCGCAGACTTTTATGAGAATGTGCCCAGGGTGGGCTTCGACTTTGGCCCAACATTCCAGTGGATAGACCAGGTCTGGTACCGGGATGGGGAAAGCCTGGGCCGGATGCGGGCACCCCGGCTTGGAGATGAAGCAGCCCTGTACGAACTTCACCCGGGGTTAACAGATTCCTGTTTCCAGGTGATGGCTGCCGCGACTGATTTCGATGAAAGCGTCACCGGCCGGGGAGACGCCTACGTTCCGGCAGCCGTTGACCATTTCCATTTCTATCGCCGGCCGGCTGGCATGCTGTGGTGTTATGCGCGGCTGTTGCCCACCAGTAGCGCCGATACAGACATGTTCGTGGGCAACTTTCAATTGTTTGACGATACCGGCGCCGTGGTTGCCGAAGCGGAGGGGGTGCGCCTGCGGCGTGCGCCGCGCCAACTGTTGCTGCGACTGACCCAGCAACATCTGAACAACTGGCTCTACGAAATTGCCTGGCAGCCCAGCACGCTACCAGCGGCCGGCGACCGTGGGGATGGACCCGCGCCGCTGGGCCGCTGGCTTATTTTCGCCGATAGCCAGGGCGTCGCTGCGGCGCTGGCCGCGCACCTGGCCAACCGCGGCGAAAGCTGCCAACTGGTTTATCCCGGGGATGGGTATGCCGGCTCGAAAACGGAGGAATGGCGCGTAGACCCGGCCCATCTGGCAGACTTTGCCCGTCTCTTGCAAGAAGCTTTTATAGACGACGGCGTCGCCTGTCGCGGCCTCGTCTACCTGTGGGGTCTGGATAGCAACCAGGTGGAGGAGTTGGAGCCGGACGAAGTTCTGGCCCGGCAACAAGTGGTCTGCGGCGGTTTGCTACAGTTGATTCAGGCTGTAGCGCCGGCCGGGTTTGCCCAGGCCCCCCGCCTGTTAATCGCCACCCGTGGCGCCCAGCAGGTAACAGAGGAACTGGCTGATATGGCGGTCCACCAGGCGCCGCTCTGGGGTATGGGGCGCGTGGCGGCAATGGAACACCCAGAGCTGAACTGCATACTGGTAGATCTCGATCCGGCGGAATCGGCCGGGGCCGCCCAGGCGCTCTGCGACGAAATGTTGTCTGTTGCCACCGACGACGAGCTGGCCTATCGTCACGGTGTGCGTTATGTGGCCCGCCTGACGCCGTTGCGAACGCCGTCTGCCCCGCCTACACCGGCGACACCGGTGCGCGCCGACGGCGCTTACCTGATCACCGGCGGATTGGGCGCGTTGGGTCTGCTGGTTGCCCGATGGTTGGTGCAGCAAGGGGCGCGGCATCTGGTGCTGGTTGGGCGAAGCCAGCCAGGTCCGGCGGCCCAGCAGGTGTTGCAGGAACTGCGCCAGGCGGATGTACAGGTTACCGTTACCCAGGCCGATGTTGCTATGCCGGCCGATTTGGCGCGGCTGCTGGCCACGCTGAGCGAGGAGATGCCGGCCTTGCGTGGCGTTGTCCATGCAGCCGGTGTGCTGGATGATGGCATTCTGTTGAAACAGACGTGGGGACGCTTTGTGGCAGTCATGGCCCCGAAAGTGGCCGGCGCCTGGCATCTCCATACTCTGACGCGCGATCTGCCTTTAGATTTCTTTGTCTTATTCTCCTCGGCTGCGTCGCTGCTGGGGTCGCCCGGGCAGGGCAATTACGCCGCGGCCAACGCTTTCCTGGATGCGCTGGCCCACTACCGGGCGTCACGGGGCTTGCCGGCCCTGACCATTAATTGGGGGCCCTGGGCCGAGGTGGGCATGGCCGCCCAGGCAGCGAAAAACGGCCGACCACAGCGGCTCCTGGCGGGCCTGGGGCGCATCACCCCGGAACAGGGTTTGCAAGTGCTGGAGAACATGTTGGCCGATGGAATTACTCAGGTTGCCGTCATTCCCACCGATTGGTCGCAACTGCTGGCGCCGTTCGCAGAGGGGCATGAACCGTCCCTCCTCACGGAAATGGCGCGCCGGTTGCGCCGCGCCAGCCGGCCGGGGCCGGAACACCTGGCACTGCTGCGACACCTTGAGGAAACTCCTCCGGCCGCTCGCCGGGAACGCCTGGTGGCCACCTTGCGTGATGAAGTGGGTAAAGTACTGGGCTTCAAGCCACCGTCCGCGCTTGATCCGGCACAGGGTTTCTTTGACATGGGTATGGACTCGTTGACGGCTATCGAATTGCGAAACCGCCTGCAGACCATACTCGATCATGCCTTGCCTTCGACCCTTGTCTTTGAGTATCCGAATGTGGAAGCACTGGCTGCCTATTTGATGGACGAGGTGCTGACCTTTGCCGACGCCCAGCCGGAAATGAGTGAGCCGCAACCGGCCGGGGATGAGGCGCGTATACTGGCCGAACTGGATCAGCTTTCCGAAGAGGAATTAGAAGCCATTGTAGATGAGGAATTGGCCAGATTAATGGTCGAGTGATGATAACTGTTACAGAAAGAACGCCCCCCGCACCGCGCCAGCCCAAGAAGGCCCCTGGACCGCCCGGCCACTTTCTTTGGGGCAGTGTTAAGGCGTTTCAGCAAGACCCGCTGCAGACGTACATGGATGCTGTGCGGCGTTATGGCGATCTCGTGCGCTATCGTTTTGGCCCTCTTAGCGCCTATTTGATTAGCCATCCAGAAGATGTCAAGCACGTCTTGCAAGACAATCATCGCAATTACCGCAACGGCTTTATCCGCGATTTATTTTTCAAGCCCTTTCTCGGCGAAGGACTCCTGACGAGCGAAGGCGAGTTGTGGCGTCGCCAGCGACACCTGATTCAACCCGCTTTCCACCGCAAACATCTGGCCACGTTCGATGCCATTACCGCCGAAAATACAGCGCGAATGATTGCGCGCTGGGAAGCCTTTGCCGCCAGTGGCGAACCAGTGGACATTACCAAAGAGTTTGCCTGGTTGACGTTCAGGGTGGTGGCCAGGGCTGTGTTTGGGGCGGATGTCAAGGATGCGGCCGGGACGGTAGAAAGGGCGGTTTCGATGATCCAAAAACACGTCAGTTACCGCATGACCCACCTCTTCACCTTTCCGGAATATGTTCCCACGCCCCATAACCGGCGTGTGCGGCGCGTTGCCCGGGAACTCGACGAAATCGTCTACAGCATCATCCACAAGCAGGGCGAGGCAGGAGAGGGAGAGGGCAACCTGCTTTCAGTTCTGCAATCGGCGCTAGACGAGAAAACGGGTGAGGGCATGAGCAAGCAGCAACTGCGCGATGAGGTGCTGGTATTACTGCTTGCCGGACACGAAACAACCACCTATGCCCTGGGCTGGACCTGGTATCTGCTGTCAAAACACCCGGGTGAATTGCGCCGGCTCCGGGCAGAATTGAAGGCTGTATTAAATGGACAGATGCCGACGCTTGAAGATTTGCCCAGGCTGACATATACGGAGCAGGTGATCAAGGAGGCGATCCGCCTGTACCCACCCACCTGGGCCATTACCCGTGCCTCAATTGCCGATGACGTGGTCGGTGGCTACCATATTGGGGCAAACGCCCTCATTTTCGTCAGTCCCTACGTCACGCACCGCCACCCTGATTTCTGGGAAAACCCGGAGCGCTTTGATCCAGAGCGCTTTTCCACCGCTCGTTGCGCCGAACGTGCCCGGTACGCTTACATTCCCTTTGGCGGGGGGCCGCGCCATTGTATCGGCAGCGATATGGCCATGATGGAAGCAATAATGGTCGTGGCCATGGTGGCCCAAAAATACGACCTGCAACTGGCGCCGGGCTATCCGGTGCGGCTCAAACCACTGGTTACCCTACGACCTGAAGCGGGCATTTACATGACGATGCACCGCCTGGAGGATTAATATGAGCAAGCGGGCTACAGAGATTGAACAGATGTCGTCTCTGAAGCGGGCCGTCTTTGCCTTAAAGACGACGCGAGCGCAATTGGATGCGCTGGAACGGGCGCGGACCGAGCCTATCGCCGTGATCGGCATGGGCTGCCGCTTTCCGGGACAAAGCGACAATCTTGATGCATTCTGGCAACTGCTCAAGAATGGGGGCGATGCGGTGACGGAAGTGCCGGCCGATCGCTGGGACGCCGATGCCTACTACGATCCAACTCCCGGCACACCCGGCAAAGCGTACACCAAGTGGGGCGCCTTTCTCGAACATGCGGATAGATTTGACCCGCTGTTCTTCGGCATTTCGCCACGGGAAGCAATCAGCCTGGACCCGCAACAGCGATTATTGTTAGAGGTCAGTTGGGAAGCGCTGGAGAATGCCGGCATCCCGGCCGGGCGGCTGGCCCACAGCCGTACCGGTGTGTTTGTGGGCTTAATGACCAATGATTATGTTCAGTTGCAGGTGGCGACCGGTAATCTGAGTAATGTGGATGCTTATCTGGGTACGGGCACGGGCGACTGTTTTGTCGCCGGCCGCCTGTCCTACACGCTGGGCCTACAGGGACCATGTATGTCAATTCCCACGGCCTGCTCCTCCTCGCTGGTCGGCGTGCATCTGGCCTGCCAAAGTTTACGCTCTGGCGAGTGCGACCTGGGGCTGGCGGGCGGCGTGAACCTGATGCTATCGGCCGGCACTTTTGTTCTGATGTCCAACCTGCGGGCGCTGGCGCCGGATGGGCGGTGCAAGACGTTCGCGGCGGCGGCCGACGGCTACGGGCGGGGCGAGGGCTGCGGCATGGTCGTGCTCAAGCGGCTGTCGGAGGCGCAGGCTGATGGCGACCACATTCTGGCGGTCATTCGCGGCTCGGCGGTGAACCACGACGGCCACAGCGCCGGGCTGACGGTGCCCAACGGGCAGGCGCAACGGGCGGTCCTGGCGGCGG
>JAKEFB010000037.1 GCA_022616275.1 Chloroflexota bacterium | reverse complement strand
TGCCGTGTCCGTTTTTGCGACATTTTTAACCTCCACAGAATTGGTTGATTATACAACTATCCACCTTAGCCTGTGGTCCAGTTTCTGGGGTTCAGTATAAGTGTAACAATTCCCAAGGAATAGAATGAGGGGATGCACCTCGTATAATTAGACGCAGTTGGTAACTTTTACACGCTCCTACTTCTACTTGTCTCCAGCCTTCTTCAAAGGCCGACCTTGCTCTGGAATTAGGGGGAAAGACCAGTTCAAACAGCTCCGTTCCAATGCGTTCGGCCGGTTCTGGCAGGATGCTTTCAACTTGAAAGGCGGCTCTAGCAGAAAGTAGCTCTTCTGGAGCTGGTAAAGATATTGCTTCGTTCAGAACAGGGACCAAGATTTTGATCTGGCCAGTTTCATCTGAGATGAGTTGTAGATCTAGATTCCTATGGATCATACCAAGCACATGAGTCCTATTGACATAGGGCGTAGTTTGAGCGAAGTGAAGTATAGCCTTGCGATAGTCATGCCTAATTAATTGGAAACATCACCAACTCTGGTAACAAGCTCGGTTAATTATAACATAGTGAAACGTAAAGTGAGCAGCTATCGCTGAATGTAAACCTGGCGCTTATAAGAGAAATTCGTGGAGTCACCGTTCTTTACGTTTTTCGACAAAGCCCTATTATCAAATGGGAGCCTCCCCGTCAGGGCAACAGAATAAAAATCATCTTGACGAGGAAGAAGATGATGAGGAAAATGTGGATGCCCTAGAGTGAATCGGCTTACGGGCCTGAATCAGCCGCAAACTGTAAGGTGCCAGAGGAAAAAGATGAATATTAATAATCGGCTGCGTAAGCCCCTACCTGCTGCTGAAGAACGAGTCCTGGAAGCAATGTTTAACAAGCACCAGGAACTGATCGTCAAGTCTGCCTTTAACCGCGGCCGCAGCGGTAGTCGGGTCTATCTGGTCCGGCCGGTCCGCCCCGATGGGCCAGAACTGCCCGCCGTCGTCAAGATAGACCACGTCGAGCGCATCCGGCAAGAGTGGCAGGCTTACCAGGAGTATATTCAGGATAAACTCCCCGGTGTGGCCGAGATTCGCGGCGAGCCCGTTTACCCGCCGGGAAATCCGCTGGCCGGCCTGCTCTACCCCTTGGCCGGCGAAGGAGCTTTCGACGTCGTCAGCCTGTCCGACTATTACCGCCAGGCCAGCCTGGAAAATATCCGCTACGTCCTGGAATCGCGCCTCTTCCGCACCCTGGGCACGATCTGGAAACAGACAAAGGTCCAGCCTGACCTGCATCTGCAACAATATTACGACGCCTTCCTGCCGGCCAACCTGGTCATCGCCAGTGAGCCGCTCTCTCCAGACGCATCTCTTCACCAACTGGATCCCCAAACCGCCCGTTGGCAAACAGCCGCCGTTGGTGACACCGTCCAACTGGTCAACTTTCAGGTTGTTCGGGTATATCGGGAAGTAGGCATCCTCGTTCTGGATGTGCCGCCTGGCCAGCCAGGCGCTTACCGCCTGCAGATTGGGCCGGTTGAGAACGTGGAAGATTATGAGGCCGAACAGGTTCTAAGCCGGCCGCTCACCGGCCGGGTGGCCCAGACCCGCGCCGCCTTCCTCCAGGAGCAGACCCGGGCCGTGCTTGGCCCGGCCGTGAACCTGGCCGCCGCCACCCTGTCTCTTCCTCGCGGCGTCACTCTGCCCAACCCCCTGGCCAAACTGCCGGAACTCCTCGACCGCTCTTTTGACGCCTACGTCGCCTGCATTCACGCCGACCTCAACCTGGAAAATATCCTGGTCGAGCCGGCCAACCGCAATACCTATCTCATTGACTTCGTCAATTCCCGCCGCGACCACGTCCTGCGCGACCTCCTGCACCTGGAGATGGCCGTCGTTACCTGGCTACTCCCGGAGGCGCTGGCCGGAGCACGATTGGCCGCCGAAGCCGTCTTCGACCTGTACCAGTGGCTGCACTGCGCCCTGCAAGGCGTAGAACCCACAACTGTCCCGGCCGGATTGGCAAAGCCCTTCGCCGTTCTGCGCACCATCCGCCAAGCCGCCCAACGCTACCTTTTCGAGGACGGCCAATGGGACGAGTATTATTGTGGGCTGGTCCTTTACCTGTTAGGTGCGCTGCGCTACCGCGACCTGGACGAGCCACAAAACACACCCGCCCCCAAAGCCGTCGCCTTTTGGGCGGCTGCCACGACGCTGCAACTGCTGGACAGCCGGCCGGCCTGCCAACAGCAGGTTGACGATAAGCCTGTTGTTAACAAACGAATTACACTGCGCCAGATGATGGCCGAGCATTTCAGTCTGGAAGAGTTGCGCACCCTCTGCTATGACCTCCACATTGAGTTTGACGATCTGTCCGGCAGCGGCAAAGAGGGCAAGATTCGTGCACTGATCACCTACTGCGAACGACGCGGCCGGGTGGAGGACCTGGTTGACGCCTGCCGGAAGCAACGGGAGAACGTGAACTGGTAATTGATTAAACATCGGCTGTTACCTCACCAAATCAACCAACCACCTACCCGCACATACCGGGATTTGGTACACTAAACCCATGCACGACTTATTACAACTGCGGACATTGGCCTTTCCCTCCCCTTGATTGGTGAAAAGTGTCAGAAATTGATAATTACCAACACGAGTGCATTGGCATCATTCACTGCCCCTCATCATATCCCCTCGTCTCCAACAACGATTCTCAGCATGAAATTCCCCTCTACCGGCTGAGTGAAGACACATTAAATGCTGTCTCATGGCACGCAAAACAGGGAGATCTGCTGCTCGGCGGCGGCTCCGGCGAAAGTGCGGCCGTGCGCTTTTCCATCCCCGAGGCCATCTACTTCTTTACTCGTGACGGCTGGGACGACTTTGAGGACTTCAACACCATTTGCCGGGTATTTTGGACGGCAAACCAGGCTTTTGTTTTCTGCGATGGGTATCGTCAACTTGGCTGGAATCCGGCCGAACGAATTGAACTGTGGCTTGCTGAACACATCGTAGCCTTTGTCCTTCGCGAGTACCCGGCTCAGTACAGGCAATTTCAAGGTTCTGGAGTGCTGCAAAAAGATGGCTCGATTTGTCGGCTGCCAACACCGCAGGAAGCGCAGATGCTATGACCAAAAAACTCTACCCTGCCCTCACCTACACCCTGATGCGCTTAGTATATAACTTCTACGTCAAACCCGGCCGCTAGACCTACTTTGGTAAAAGTACCCCACCCCGCTATTTTCTCTAGGCAACGCCAGCGTTTTCCAGTACAAACGTAGTAAGCGCCGGTTGACGCCAAGGAGAAAAACGTGAACAGGCAACTAACTGAAGAGGAGCTAAAGCAAATCTACCAGGGGGCTTACGTTCAGCAAACGCTGGGGCTATCACCATACCGGGTGGAACGGTTATTACCGTATTTCAATCTAAAAGAGATCGACATCGTGGCCGACTTTGCCTGCGGCTCAGGGTTGCTGGCTGGGATGATCCACGACAGGGTTGCGCAGTATTTTGGCATTGACTGGTCGCAGGAGTTCATAGATGTGGCCAACAAACAAATGCCATCATCGTGGAGTAATGTCACCTTCCAATGCGCTGACATCGTCGAGTTCTGCGCCGCACATCCTCAGGCCTTCGATAAGGCGTTTACGCTCGACTTCAGCGAACACATTTACGATTCTGACTTTCTCACCATCTATCGCGCCATCTATGAGTCGTTAAAACCACAGGGGATCTTATACCTCCACACGCCCAACGGCCGGTACTTCCTTGAACTCCTCAAGAAAAAGAGGGTTCTCAAGCAGTCCTTAGGCCATGTGGCCGTCCGTGAGGCGCAGGAATACAAAGCGTTGTTGGCCCAGGTAGGCTTTGCGGCCGTTGACATACGATACCTGCCCCACTACGTCCGCTCTCTTCAGCGGCTACACTTCTTATCCTACTTGCCTCTTGTTGGTGGTCTGTTCAACGCCCGGCTCTTCATGACGTGTCTCAAATGAAGTAAACAGGACTGCTATAGCCAGAATCTAAAATCTAAAATCTAAAATCCAAAATCAATTGACTGCCCGGCGAATCGCCTCTATCAGCCGCGCAATATCTCCCTTGACCACATAGTCCAGCGCCCCTGCCTGCCGGGCGGCGTCGGCGTAACTCGGTTCGTGATAGCCGGACACCACCACAACACGCATATCCGGCCACCGCTTCAAAATCTGCCTGACTAGCGCAATGCCATCTGTGCCCGGTAAAGAAACGTCCACCAGGATAATATCTGGCCAGTACAGCGGAATTAACTGGAGCGCTTCACCGGCCGACGCCGCCTCGCCACAGAGGTCAAAATCCGGCTCGCTCCGAATGGCCTTCCCCAAAGCCAGCCGCATAATCGGATGGTCCTCCACCACAAAAACCCCGTAGTGGCCTGAATGACCCTCAGACACCCTCCCTCCTCTCCAAAGGTATAGATGCCTGGCGGGGTATCGTAACAGTTATACACGTCCCGCGCCCCGGACTCGATTCAATCTTCAGCCGGCCGTCAAACAAGCGTACCCGTTCCTGCAAGCTACGCAAACCGACTCCCCCTGGATACGATTGGCCGTTCATGAGAACGGCCGGATCAAAGCCAGCCCCTTCGTCTGCGACCATAATCACCAGCCCCCCTTTTGCTTCATGAGCCGCCAGCCGCGCTCGCCCGACACCGGCATGTTTCACCACGTTAAACAGCAACTCGCGCACCAGTTGAAACAATAAAATTCGCAGGCCATCGTCCTTGACGTAAATTCTATCTGGCACTTCCAGCCCGACCTCCAGGTTGTACATGCTGCCCACGTGTACCATTAACCATTCCAGGGAATGAACCAGGTTTGGGTCGTTCAGCACCGGAGGAGCCAGCGTTGTCGTCAGTTGCCGCGTCACCCGAATGGCCTGGTCCACCATCTGGGCCATTTGCCTGGCTTCCTCGATGAGCGCGCTTTCCGCTTCACTGGATGGGAGACCCTTGAGCAATAGATGAACCTGCACCTGGATACCGTACAGGATTTGCTGGAGGTCGTCGTGCAGCACCTGCGAAATGCGCTGCTGCACCTTTTGTTCGGCCACTATTAATTCCGAGACCAGCGCCCGCGTCTGGTCCGGTTGTGTTTCCTGGAGAGTTTTAATTTTCTGGCCTACTATCACAAGCACTTCCCTTCCTTTACACCGTCGGCCAGGCTTCGTCTTCTTCCCAATGAGGCTTTCAAAGCATTATCAGGGTAAACGAACCACAGGTCAAGATACATTTTCAGATTTGGACACTTGTGCCCTGGCTGCATGGCTAGTACTCACGTCCTATGACCATTACCCCATTTCACAAGAGCTGCGCTTCAGATATAAATGGGTCTGTAGTGACGGAGCGTGATTTGTCGTGCCTGTATAAATTGGGAGAGTAAGACAATGGTCCAAAAGAACAATGGGCGCCGAGCCAATCGGCCGGCCAGGAAAAACGTTCGTGTTTTTGTCCCCCGCCGGCCGCTCCAGGAGCGTGTCCAGGGCCAGGTAGCCTGGAACTGGGAAGAAATCATGCGCAACACCAGCGCAGAGCTGCGCGCGCCCTTCTGGTAATCCAAAATCTAAAATCTAAAATCCAAAATCGAGTGGGGCCCCGTAGCCATCGGGGGAACGGGGATACGAGCGCGGCCGGCCGCGCTCTTTTTCATTGGTACCTAGCCCAGTCATAAAGTGACCTTTTGTCACCCCATTCTGCTCTGCAAGCGGCCGCCACCCTGCCACCTACCCCTACTACCGGCCACCTTGCCCACACGCATACTCGCAAACCTGCCCACTTGCCGCCTGCCACCTGCCACTTGCCCCCCTGCCCTCTACCCCTGTCACCTTGTCAGGTATACCAATAGCCTGTGCGAACAGAGCGTAGTAGAATAAGCGTTGCGGAGGAATTCATGGCAACCCCCTACGACGGCAAAATTTTACTGGTCAGTTGGCTCGGCCGGACCACCCCCGGCGCTACCATTGCCGGGCTGGCCGCCCTCATCCGCGCCCGCACGCCCAACGTGGCCGGCGTCATGCTCAAGACCAGCAACGGCGTGAGCTGGCAGGGACACCTCAACGACAGTGGCCCCCTGGCCATCACCGGCGTCACCCGCATTGCCGAATGGGTCGCCGAATTTGAGCGGCAAGGCTTGGAGGTCCACGTCTGGGGTGTGCCCCGGGCCAAGCGGCCGCCGGGCGCCGAGAAATCCCCCGACCTGGCCAGAGAAGCCGAGAAATTTGCCAACGCCGCTTCCGTCCCCAGTGTCAGGTCACTGCTCCTGGACGTGGAGCTGGGGCCGGCTTACTGGCAGGGCCGGCCGCCCGAAGTCACCGAGCTGATGGCCACCATTCGCGGCAACGTCCCCGCCGGCACGCACATTGGCCTCATTCTCGACGGCCGCCGCAACCGCCCCTTTTCCTTCTGGGTAGACCCCTGGATTCCCTTCGTGGACAGCCTTCACCCGATGGTCTATCCCGTCTTGTTCGGCAGTTTCCAATCCATCGAGCAACACCTGGACGAAGCCTTCCGCAACCTGGCCGGCTATAACAAGCCCATTGCGCCCATGCTCCAGGCCTTTGGCGAGTTTAACCGTCGCCCCACCCCGGACGAAATTACCCGCCAGGGCACGGCCGCCTGGCGCCGTGGCGCGGCCGGCCTCTCCTTCTTCCGCCTGGGCAGCGACCTCTGGATCGTGGACAAAAAGCCCCAGATGGGCGACCCGGAATACGCCGCCATCGCCCAGATCCCGCTCCCCGGCCAGCCCGGCCAGGTCGCGCCCCCCACCTACACCTGGCAAAACGTCATTAACGCCACCGTAACCGTGGCCGCCCGGGCCAACGGCGATTGGGTCCAGTGGTTCGGCGACGCCGGCGTCTGGCGCGTCTTCGACAACGCCCTGCGCGACCGCCCCTACACCGGGCCGGCCATCGAATTCTGGCCGCTGCCCCTGGAGCTGCGCCGCCAGATCCTGGAACTCGTCGGCCTGAGCCCGGCCGAGCTGGCCCGCCTCACCGCAGCCGCCCAGGCTGAAGAAGGCTCGACGCCGTAAATGTTGAGGCGAACACTGATCAATAACCTGACCTTGGCGCTGAGCCTTTGGGCGGCCGTCTACATTCACCTGGCCCGCGCCCAAAGAATTCGCGACCAAAGCCCACCCGCGCCCCAGCCCACTCCAGTGGACGAAGAACTCATAACTGGCAACTGACCACGACTTTCAAAGCTGATAGCTTATAGCTTACAGCTACCAAGGACTCCTTCATGAACCTCGAAGAACAACTGCTCGACACCTGGCGCATTCACTGCCGGATTAACCTCTACATCCTGGAAGCCATCCCGGCCGAAGCCTTCGCCACCCCCAAGCCCGCCAAAGGCCGCCACTTTGCCGATATGTTGGCCCACATCCACAACACCCGGCTAATGTGGCTGGAAAGCGGGGCCAAAACTCTGCTGGCCGGGCTGGCCAAAATTGACAAGGCCCAGGCCACCAACCCGGCGCTGCTGCGCGATGGCCTGGCCGCCTCCGGCCAGGCCATCGAAACCATGATCCAGCAGGTTCTAGCCAGCGGCAGCCGGGTCAAAGGCTTCAAGCCCCATGCCCCAGCCTTCGTCGGCTACCTCATTGCCCACGAGGCTTACCACCACGGCGAAATTGGCCTCGCCCTCGCCGCCGCCGGCTTCCCCCTCGACCAAAAAACCGCCTACGGTATGTGGGAATGGGGCGTCCGCTAATCCTCAATCCCCAATCTCCAATCTCTAATCTCCAATTACCCAATTACCCCCCTCCCCCCTCCACCACCTCCCTTACCGCCTCCACCACCGCCTCCGGCCGCTCCAGCGCGATCGCGTGGCCGCTCCCTTCCACGACCACCAGTCTGGCCTCAGGCACACTTCTGGCCATCTCCGCCTGGCGGGCCTGCCAGATCTGCTCCGCATCCTCCCGGGCCGCCAGGGAAACGCCGGCCGGCAGCCAGTCATACGGCACGCCGTGGCTGAGCACAATCAGTGGAACCGGGGGAATAGCCCCCGCCGCCTGGCGGGCCTGGGCCAGGCTTTGGGCGCTGGCAATCACCTCCCGGTAGGCCGCGTCAAACGATTGGCCGCGGTGGCCCACGGCCAGGACCACCGGCTGCACCTCGGCCGGGAACTGGGTCACGCTCTCCGGCAGCCCGTCCAGCCCAACCCTATCCGCCAACCGCACCCCACCCATCTGGGCCAGCAGTCGGACCACGCCCAAGAGCTGGCCGTCCGACTGTTGCCGGACCTGCACTTCGGCCGGCAGCCGCACCAACAAATCGCCGTAGAGCGAATCTACCAGCACCAGCCCGGCTACCTCGTCCGGGTACCGGCTGGCGTACGTCTGGCTGATAAGTCCGCCAAAGGACGCCCCAACCAACACGTAAGGCCCCTGCTCGCCGGAGTTGGCCAGCAGCGTGTGCAGCTCTTCCACCAGTTGTTGGGCGTCGCGCGGTTCCGGGCCAGGCTCGCTCCAGCCCAGGCCGGCCCGGTCATAAGCGCACACCCGGGCAAACTGGGCTACCTCCGGCTGTACCAGCGACCAGTCCAGCGAGGAGCCCAGCGCCCCGGCCTCCAGGATGACCACCGGCCGGCCGGCCTGGGCCTGGCCGGTGCAATAAAGGTGCAGGTGGTAACCATCCATGTTCACCAGTTGGCCAGGGGCCGGGTAGAGGCGCAGCGCCTCGGCGCTGGCCGTCGCCTCGTACAGGCTGCCGGCAATGGACAGCAAAAACACGATCACCAGGCCAATTACCGTCCAACGCACCAGCCGCCCCAGGCAGGAAGAACGGCGACGAGGCAGCCTCACCGTATCGTCAAGGCTTCCGTCAGGCACAAAACTCATGCACAACCTTCTCTTTATCGGCCGGAAGTGGCTGGCCGGCCGGGCACGACATCACAAACGTCTTTTGTCACCATCCCATGTGGGTCTAAGCTCCATTCTACTATGCCCCCGCCCCCCAGGCTACCGCTGTTATAGCCCGCCCGGCCGGGCAAAACAGTTATTTTCCTAACCTTCGTCAACCGGCGGCCGGCGCCAGCCCGTGCGAATCACCGGCCACTCGATCAGGCCAGGGAAAAAACGGTGCAGCCCCAGCGTCAGGCGCAGTGCAAAGGGCACAACCACCTGGCCCCGGCCGGCTTCTACTCCCCGCACAATCGCCCTGGCCACCTGCTCCGGCGTCACCTGGTATAGCCGGCCCATACCCGGCAGACGCTCCAGCGTGCCCGGATTGTTCTCAAAATACTCTGACGATACCAGGCCGGGCACGACCAGCGTCACTCCAATACCCGTGCCGTGCAGCTCCACCCGCAGCACCTGGGTAAAGCCGCGCATCGCCCAGCGAGCCACCGCGTAGGCCGCCGCGCCCGGCAATGCCGTGTAAGCCGCCGGCGACGTCAGGTTAACGATATGCCCGCTGCCCCGCCGCAACATCCCCGGCAAAAAAGCCCGGGTCACGTAAAAAGCGCCAAAGTAAGGCATCGCCATCGTGGCCACCACCTCGGCCGGCTCCGTTTCCTCCACCGCCCACCACCGGCCGGACCCTGCATTGTTGACGACAACGTCCGGCGTCCCCACATCGGCCTGAATCGCCTGGGCCACCCCGGCCACCGCCGCCGCGTCCGTCAGGTCCACCGGATAACACCAGGCCGTTCCACCCCCGGCCGCAATCTCGGCCGCCACCTCCTCCAGCGCCGCCTGCCTACGGGCCAGCAGCGCCACCCGGCCGCCCTTGCCGGCCACCGCCAAAGCCGTCGCCCTCCCAATACCGCTTGATGCCCCCGTAACCACCGCCACCCTATCTGCGATCCGCATTCCTCCCTCCTATCAAGTTACATCATGAACCAAGTACTCACCGGTCCACTTCCAGCCCAATAAAATATTCTAGCACCACCTAGTGAACGCACGTAGCAGTTTGTTGGAGAAACACGAAAAGTCCGACTTTTGGTTGTTTTCGCATTGGCTCGTACGCTTCGCGTACGAGCCCGCGACGATAAAAGTCGGACTCTTCTAAGAGGCTGTTACGGATTATGAGGAGAGTAACTATGGAAGCGCCACTGCCGGGGAAACCGGTTCCCGCTTTCTACCACCTGCCTCACCTTAAAGGTAACCAGTCGTTCCGCTCCCCTATAATTTGCTAACTGTTCTTCGTCCCAAACAACGTGTGCCTCGCCAATAATCTGTAACGTGCTGCCAGTGGCAAAATCCAGAAACAGTAAACCGGTACGGGGATTAGCCTGGATGTTGCCCAGCGTATTGAACAGCATGTTTCCGGCATAATCCGGCCAGATAAGCGTGCCCGGATCAGGCACGGTGACAAAGCCAGGATTGCCACCCCGGTGGGATGCATCGGCGTTGCCCTGAGGGTAGGCAGTGGCGATAAAGAAGGTATCTGCCTGTCTAATCCACGCCTGCTGTTGGGCTGTTAAGACATCGTGGCGGGAAACAGTAACCGGCCGCAGGTCAACTGGGTCTACGTCTACGGTGCGAACCTGAATGTACTTGGGGCAATTGGCATAGACTTCTTGCGGCCGCACCATGAGCGCCCCATCCTCCTGCATCTCAACCTGTCCATTCAGCCGCATTCGCCGGCGGGTGGCAAAATCAATAACCACCAGACCAATACGCCTGTCTTGCCGAAGATTCTCAACCAGGGGATCGCCTGATAGTGGGATAGGGCTGATATGCACGGTTTGTTCATCGGCCGTCATAAAACCAGGTGGCCCAACCAGCAATGACGCCCATACCCAACCGGCCGAATCAATCGTTGCCGCCGCGGCGAATGATTGTTCAGACAAAAATTCTTGGGCGGCGAATGGAATCGTCGTTTTGATCATCCGTCCAACCCGCTGGGCCATCTGCTTAACCCCCGCCCTCAGTTGCACGGCCAACTCCCCTTCATGAAAAACTTCGTGCATAAAACCTACCCCTTTTTCCTAACACCGATATTTAGAAGAAGCCACAGGTGGGAGCGTCACTGTTTGGCGCCGGTTGTTCGTTAGCTCCTGTCGCGGTGTAAATCTCCAGGCGAATGCCATCGGGGTCGAGGAAAAAAAGGCCACCGGAGGCTGCTCTTTCGCCATGAGGTACAATACCATCGTAAAAGAGAGGGATGTTTAACTGCTGCAGCCTGGCTTCATAGGCCCTCACCTGTTCGATGGTGTCTACCTGAAACGAGAGGTGATGCAGGCCCGGCCGGTTGGTGGCAAATTGTCCCTCGCTTTGTTGCCAGAGCGTCAACACCAGCCGTGATCCCTGGCCCAGGAAGGCATACCGGCGGTCGGCGTCGGCCGATTCCTGAAAGGTCTCGAAACCAAAGACATCGTGATAAAACTGCTGTGAACGGTGGAGATTGGTCACATTCAGACCGACATGTCCGGTTTGCAGGTGAGAAACGGAAAGCGTGGTCATGGGGCAACTCCTTTTCAATTTAACTGCTTAAACCAAATTTAGATAGTGTTAATTATAAGAAACACAAACTAACTTGTCAAGCATTACTTTGCCAGTTAGAATCTCGCTTATGACTGAATTACAGACGACCACAGATGACCGAGCCGTGTTTGAAATGGTTGGAGGGCACCCCTGCCTGGATTTTGTGAACACAGAGATTCAGGTAAGGGGGAAACGGCATGATCTTCTGAAGCGTTTTGCCCATTGGGTAGCCTGGTTAACGCAGGCTCAACTGTTGGATGAAGCAACGGCGGCAGCGGTATTAAAATGGGAAGGAACCGCGGCCGCCGAGGAAGCGCTCATCCAGGCCCGAATCCTACGCCAGAACCTGCGTGACATGGCCGATCATATTATTGCCGGAGAAACAATACCCTCATCTGTGATCACCGAACTGAACCACTTATTGAGGTTAGGGCAAGGATACCTGCAACTTGTAGCCGGCAAGGAAGGGGGATATCAAAGCCGGTTTATGCACGTGATTGATGATCCCAGGCAACTGTTGGTTCCCGTGGCTGAAGCGGTGGTGGATTTGCTCTGCACCCTTGACCTATCGCTGATCAAGCGGTGCGAAAATCCGAACTGCATCCGTTATTTTTATGACACAACGAAGAACCACTCGCGGCGATGGTGTAGCATGGAAGCGTGTGGCAACCGGATGAAGGTGGCGACTTACTACCGACGCAGGCAACAGGGGCGCTAAGCCAGAGCATCCTCGCCGGGTTATAGGGCCAAATATAATTCCACAGATTGATTTACTGGAGTTGAACGCTTCTAGCTTGCGCTCAAGCAGTACGAAGCAACCAGTCGGGTGCCACGGCCGGGTTCGGAATGGATCTCCAGTTGCCCGCCAAGCATTCCCAGCCGCTCGCTCATACTCAGCAACCCAACCCCGGCCCCCAGAACGTTCACACCTCCCCGATGAGTAAAACCCACCCCATCATCTTCAACGGTCACCCGCAAGCAGCCCGCCTTGTATTGCAGCACAACGGCAACGCGACTGGCCTGTGCGTGTTTGGCCGCATTATTCAACCCTTCCTGAACAAACCGGTAAAAGGTAACCGCCACCATGTCGGGCAGGGGTGGAACGGCAACCCCCTCATACTCCACAGGCTGCCGGGTGTACCGGCCGAACTCCTGGCACAGCTCATTTAAGGCTGAATGAAGTCCCATTTGCTCCAGTTCAGGGGGACGCAGGCCATGGGAAATGGCGCGTACTTCATCATATATCCGGCGGGCCAGTTCATTTGCTTCCACAATGTGGGCCATTAAGGCATCATTGCCGTCCGGCAACTGCTGTTGAAGTAGTGCTAGATTGATTAACAGGGCGGTCGCTACCTGCCCGGTCGAGTCGTGCAACTCGCGCGATAAATGTTCTCGCTCTTCCTCCTCTGCTTTGAGAATCCGCTGGCTAAGCTGGTGCAATTCGGCCTCTCTGGCCCGCACTTCCTGGTACAAGCGGGCGTTGGTGATGGCTTGGGCGCCCTGGTCGGCCAGGGCCTTGAGCAGTCTCAACTCGTCCGGCGTCAGCCAGTGCTCTTGCTCCCCTTTGAGAACAATAATGCAGCCGATAATTTGCCCCGTTCTATCCAGATCAACAATTGTCGCCCGCTGGAGGCGAATAGAATCCACCAATTCCGGGGCCAGCCATTCCTGGACCTCAGCTAGATTCAAGAAGCGCTTGACCGGACCAAGTTCCTTGGTATACCGCTCGTAAAGCGAACTGGGCAACGGCCGCAGGTACGATTTCAACTCGGCTGGTAGACCCACGCTGTCGGCAAAAACAAACGTCTGGCTACTCTCGTCAAAGAGATAAACCAGGATAACAGCAACGTTCAATGCCTCGCCCATGACCTTGCAAACAGTTGCCAGTACACTTTTCAGGTCAAGTTGGGCATTGAGCAGCCTCGCCGCGTTGGCCAGGGCCTCTGCCCGTGCTGCCTGGCGGCGAGCCATTTCTTCATTGGCGGCCAAATCGGCTGTTCGTTCGGCAACACGCTGTTCCAGCTCTTCGTAGGCTCGGAACAACGCTTCTTCCTCCCGCTTGCGGTCATTAATATCCACCAGAACGTTCAGCGCCCCGATCAGCTTCCCCGATCCGTTGCGGATCGGGGAAGCATAGGCCAGGACGTTAAGGCGGGAGCCGTCCGGGTGCTCGACTATGATCTCATACCCGTTGTACACTCTGTTGTTCTGTATTGCCAGCGCCATCCAGCACTGGTCATGCCGGAGTGGCAACCCATCGGCCGAAAGCAGCTTAAACGAACCACAAAATCGGTCCACGGGGTCATTCAACTTTGGTACGCGCGCCCATATCTCGACTGCGCGCTGGTTGTAATAGGTGATCAGCCCATCGGCGTCGCACATGTACGCCCCGGCCGGCAGCATATCTAGCAGCCGCTCGAACTCCAGCTCACTCTGAGGCCACAACAACTTATTCAATAGCGCTTGGCTGCCCTCTTTTTCCACTCTTTGCTTCGACATGATCAACCCCCCTTCCCTCGGTCTGAAAACCGGGGAAGGCTCTAACGACCTTCGCCCTCACCGGGTTGTGACAAGTATACGCCACTCCAGAGGCAAAACCAAGCAAAGCAGCGAGCCATTCACTTCCAGGAACCTGCTACCCCGCCCCCGCTTCCCAATCCGTCAATTGAGTTCGGCGGCCGAACCAGACTTCGGCCTTGCCGAAGTGCTCCATCCGTTGTTAACTTCTCCCGCAACCGCTCAATCATCGCCAGCGCCTTGCCCAGCGCCGCCGGCTGCCCCTGCAGCGTCACACTCTCCAGGCACCGCAACAACAAAGCCCGCTCCTCGGCCGTCAGCTCCACCTGAATTTTCTCTGTGCTACTCATAACACCTTCCACGCCCCACCCACATACCCTTGCAGCTCCGCCGTCGTCGTATTATAGATAACCATCCCATTCGCCGCCGTCAGCGCGTCCCGCTGCGTCGTCGTCATCCGTGGCACCAGCAGCGCGCCAACAGTTGAAGTGATGTCCAGGGCGGCCGAAGCGTTGGGCGAGCCTGTGCCTATGCCTATGTTATCCTGGCTGGCGTCCACAAAAAGCAGGTTGGCTTGTGTATCCCCCTCTACCCGAAAATCATTATTCCCCCCTGACTCATTCAGCGTCACTGCCCCGTCCACCGTCAGCGAATCATCGGCCGGGTCCGTCCCAATCCCGCCAATGTACACCCCCCCATCAACGCGGACGTCCATCGCGTCGAACCGGGCGTAATCCCCGTCGAAGATGAAGAAGGCGTTCGTGCTGTCGTTTACCATGATAAACGACATCGCCTTAGAACCCGCGTCCACGTTCACGTTCAACGATGCATCCTGCCCCGAAGGCGCTCCCACAAACAGGTCAATCTCGCTGTCGTGCGAAGCCTGCTCAGGCGCGTACAATTGCAGCCGGTTCGACCCGGCCGGCGCCAGCATATACAGCCCGCCGATGATGGCCCCCCCTTCGTCTTCGAACTTGTAAGCGTTCAAGTCGTCCGGCGTCGTCGAAGGCTCGGCCGTCACCGTCACCCCGTCGGCATCCAGGAAGACCACCCCGCCGCCGGCCGTCACTGAGCCATCCGTGTCAATGTACGCCGCCGCCGCCGTCCCACCCCGGAACAACAACTGGCCGGCCGATTTGTCCCACAGGATGTTAGCCTTACTCGCCGAATTGTCCCCAATCAGCATATCGCCGGCGCTCATGCTTTCGCTGTTGTACGTCTGGGCCCCGGAGAAAATGGAGAAATAAGTCTTGCCCGGGCTGCTTGTATCCTCCCCAATGAACACGTCCCCATCCGCCTGCACGTCCACCTTCAACACCCCACCCGCATACATCCTCACCCCCGTGCTGCTGGCCACCACATACTCACCCCCGGCCGTGTCCCCCAGCGTCAACTGCCCCGCCTCCAGTTCCGTGTAGACCGTCTCCCCATCCCTCACCTGCAGCTCCGCCGGCGTAATCTGAATGTGCATCCCGGCCGGGTCCCCCACGATGATCAACGGCTTCAGGATAACGACCACGTTCGGGTCATGCCGCAAATGGAAAACAAAACTCAGCCCCTCATCCCCGCCCTCCTGCCCGGGAATCAGCCCCTTTTTTTTCTTCCCCTTACTCTGCCCTGGAATCTCAGCCATAATTAAGTGTCAAGTGTCAAGTGTCAAGTGCCAGGTGAAGAAGTATCAAGTGTCAAGTGTCAGGTGTCAACTGAAGAAGT
>JAKEFB010000270.1 GCA_022616275.1 Chloroflexota bacterium | reverse complement strand
TTTTTATTCTTAGCCTGATTGCCGGCCTGGCCAGTAATCGAGGGGTCTCATAGCCAATAAAGATTCATTCAGGACCCGGATTATGGTCCAGTCGTTATGGCAGAGCCTGACTTTTGTCGGGCTGACGACTGTGGCCGTGTTGTTGTTTGCCGGGGTAGGCGGCCTAGCGGTGTGGCGGGCTTTTAGTGAGGACAGCTTTCCACCGACGCCGACTATTCCGGCCGGCATTGCGGCCAACTTTGCTTACGTTTCGGAGTTAACGGGCACGGCCGAAAGCCAACCACCAGGGGAAGTGGCCCCGGTCTCTTTGCAGGTTGGGGATACGGTGGCGGCCGGCCAGGGGGCGCTGCTGCGGACCGGCGACGAGAGCCGGCTACGCCTGGGTCTACCGAACGATGGAGTCTACTTGTTGGGCACCTGCACGCTGACAGGCGGGGCCGGCGAAAGTGTCACGCTCTATACCGGCGAGCATAGTTGGGTTCAAGGCTTTGATCCACCCCAGCCACCTGGGCCGGCCGATTATTTGCTGTTCATGGAGCTGGGCGATCCTGGCGCGGTGCCGACACCGACGCCAAGCCGGCGTGGCGTCACTCCCCTTCCGCTGCCAACGTTGCGGCCGTCGCCCACGGCCGGTAGTGCGGCCCTGCCATCTGGACGCGGGACCTGACCCGGACGTTCGGCGAACAGGTGGCGGTTGACCGTATTAACCTGATTGTGCCCCAGGGCAAGATTTTTGGCTTTATCGGCCCCAGCGGCTCGGGCAAGACAACGACCATTAGGATGATGACTGGTACGTACAAGCCGACGGCCGGCGAGGTACACGTTCTGAACGTGCCACCACGGGCCTTTGGCAGCAGCATGCGGGAAAGGATCGGTTATATGCCGCAACTGTTCGTGCTATATCCGGAGTTAACGGTGTGGGAGAACCTGAATTTTACCGCCTCGCTTTATGGCATGTTTTTTAGACGCAGCAAGCGCTTGAAAGAGTTGCTGGATTTTGTCGAGCTGAGTGAGGATCGCCACAAGCTTGTCCGGAATATCTCTGGCGGGATGCAGCGCCGCCTGAGCCTGGCGGCGACGCTGGCTCACAACCCGGAGGTGCTTTTCCTGGACGAACCAACGGCTGGCATTGACCCGATCTTGCGCCGCAAATTCTGGGATCTGTTCCGGGAACTGCAAGGCCAGGGGCGGACGTTCTTTATTACGACCCAATACGTCAGCGAGGCAGCTTACTGTGGCCTGGTAGGGGTGCTGGTAGAGGGCCGCTTGATAGCTCTAGATACACCGGAAGGGCTGCATCGCCGGGCCTACGGGGGCGACCAGGCCCAACCATTGCGAACCGTGTTCGTCATGCAGCCGGACAGCCCCTTCCGGCAATACCTGGAAGAGTATACCAGCGGCATTAGTTCTCAATTGCATTACGCCGGCGCTACCGATAACCTGGCCGAGGCCGAAGCCATGCTGCACCAGGATGAGGCAGACGTGGTCGTAGCCCTGCCGGAGCAACCGTTAGAAACGATCCACCAGGATCAGCAAGCGGTTTTTGTGTTGTACCACGACGAAATTGACCCGTTCCTGGTGGAGTACGTTCGTGTTTTTGGCCAGATTTATACCGACGAAGTCAACCGCCGGGTGCTGAGTACTATTGCCGAACGGGGGCAGGCTGAAAGAGGGTAGCCGCGACACCATTGAGCTATTTCGTGTGGCGCCTATCTCGGCCCTGGAAACATTGTTGGGCAAGTACCTGAGCTACTTCATCTTCATCAGCTCGCTGGCGGCCATCTTGACCGTCCTGATTGTCTTTGTTATCCGGGCGCCTCTGGCCGGTGAGTGGTGGCAGTACGCCCTAGTAGTGGCAACCCTGATTTTCACGTCTCTGGGTCTGGGCTTTGTCCTGTCCCTCATTGCCCAGACGACCAGCCAGGCGGTGCAATTTTCGATGATTCTTCTGTTGAGCAGTATCTTCTTTACCGGCTTTTTCCTGGCCCTTGACCTGCTGTGGACGCCGGTACGGGTAGTTTCCTGGCTGATACCGGCGACTTATGCCATTGTTCTGTTGCAGGACATCATGCTGCGGGGCGTGTTTGAAGGGCGTGATCTATTGTTGTCCCTGGCTGCGTTTGGCCTGGGGTTCTTTGTGCTGGCCTGGATCTTGCTGCGGTCCAGGATGGCCCAGAGGTAATGGGAGATGGAACGGTTGAAAATGTTTTTTAACCTGGTGAAGCGAACATTTAAGGATTGGAGTGAAGACAAAGCCACCCGCCTGGCGGCCGCGCTGGCTTATTATACTGTTTTTTCCATTCCGCCCCTGCTGTTGATTGCTATTGCCGTAGCCGGGCAAGTGTTTGGGGAGGAGGCGGCGCACAACCAAATTTCAGGCCAGATCAGCGGTCTGATTGGTCCGGACGGCGCCCAGGCGGTGGAGGAAATGATTGAAAATGCTCGCCAGCCGGCCGGAGGTCTACTGGCCACCATCGCCGGGGTGGTCGTCTTGCTGTTTGGCGCTTCAGGCGTTTTTGGCCAGTTGCAAGATGCCATGAACACTATTTGGGAGGTGATGCCCAAGCCTGGTCGAGGTATTCTCGGTACGATCAGGGCTCGCTTTTTCTCCTTTACGATGGTCTTGGGGGTAGCTTTCCTGCTGCTCGTCTCGCTCCTGATCAGCGCAGCCCTGGCCGCGCTGGACGAATTTGTCGTCGGCCTGCTTCCCGGTTTTGAGGTGGTGTTGCAGATCGTCAACGGGGTAGTTTCTCTGGCCGTGATTACCTTCCTGTTTGCCCTGATTTTCAAATATGTGCCAGACGTTAAGATTGCCTGGAGCGACGTGGGGATTGGGGCGGCAATTACCGCCTTGCTATTTACACTGGGCAAAATCGCCATTGGTCTGTACCTGGGCAACAGCGCAGTGAGCTCTACCTACGGCGCGGCCGGTTCGCTGGTCGTTATTTTGCTGTGGGTGTATTATTCAGTCCAGATTCTCTTCCTGGGTGCAGAGTTTACCCAAGTGTACGCCAACAACTACGGCTCGCATATTGTGGCCGACCGGGGCGCAATACCGCTTACGGAAGAGGCGCGGGCCCAGCAGGGCATCCCTAGCGAGGAGACCGAGGAGCGGCGGAAAGAGGAGGCCGGCCGGGCCTGGCGCGACCGGGTAGCGCCGGGGCCGGTAGTGAGTGCGGGGCCTCGGCCCACCGCTACGGTCCGCCAGGCCGGCCGCCTGGAAGCGTTGGAAAATTATACGATTGCTATCGTGGCTGTTGGGATGGCTATCTGGCGTTGGTTGCGGGGTAGGAGGCGCGAGGAAGGAGTTTAGAGCTAGAGTTAGAGTGACAGTGAGAGGGAGGTAACAAGGGCGAGTGATTCAACAATTTGAAATTCTTGGTTACCTGGCCGTGGCTATGTTGTTAGGGGGGGTCATTGGCCTGGAGCGGGAGGTAGCCGACAAACCGGCCGGGTTGCGCACCCACATGCTGGTGGCCGGCGCGGCGGCTTTGCTGGTTGGCCTGGGGGACGTTTTGATCGCCCGCTTTGCCATGGAGGATGCATTGCTGGTCCGCACCGACCCGGTCCGGATTATTGAGGCGATTATTACGGGCGTCAGTTTCCTGGGGGCAGGCACCATTTTTCGGCACAGTGCTTCTAACAAGGTCAAAGGGTTGACGACGGCGGCTTCGTTGTTATTTGTAGCCGGGGTGGGAGCGGCAACGGCTCTGGAACAATTTGTCCTGGCCATCGGGGGAACTTTCCTGGTTATTCTTGTTTTGAGAGGCGTAAAGTACCTGGAAATCCGCCTGGCCATGAAGTAACGAATGGTTAGCGCCGCTTTACGGCGACGATGACTCCGCTGCCCAACGTCATCAGGGCGACGGCGAGAATGGCCAGTCCCATCAGCCCGGCCGGGTTGCTTCCGGCCGCGACAATGGGGGTCGGCGTCGGGGAAGGGCCTGGACGAACAATCGCGGGCACAGGAGTCGGGGCCAGCACAAAACCGGCCGGGGTGGCCGGCGACAATTGAGCGGCGGCCGATTCCTGGCCGGCCGGGACGGCCGGGGCTGTTGGCGGGGCTGGCGTGGGGGTAGAGGTCGGCTGGGGGCGAATGTAGAGTTCGTCACCAACGTGGAGGACAGGATTGGGAGGCAGGCTGTTGAGGGCCAGCAAATCCTCCAGGGTCAGGCCGTAGAGGGCGGCGATGGTCCAGGCCGTTTGCCCGCTCTGGACAATGTGGGTCAGCGGTGGGGTGGGCGTGGGGGGCGGGGCCTGGCCAGGGGCCAGGTGAATGATGATCTCGTCGCCCGGATGGAGGACAGCGTTTTCGGTCAGGTTGTTGTACCACAAGAGGGTAGCCATTTCGACGTGGTGCCTGGCGGCGATAGACCACAGGTTTTCTCCCGTCTGGACCACATGGGTGAGTGGAGGTGTGGGCGTGGGCGGGGGGGATTGCCCGTCGGCCAGACGGACAATGACTTCATCTCCCGGCTGGATGAAGCTGTCCTCGGACAGGTTATTGATGAGCTGCAAGTATTCTAGATCTACGTCGTAATAGGCGGCAATGGTCCACAGGGCCTGGCCTTCCTGGACGACGTGGACGATGGAGCCGTCTTCGCGAGGGGGAGCCAACTCGATGGGAGTGATGCGGAGCGGCTCGGTTTGCGGCGCAGCGACGTTGACGGCCGGCTCACTGCCGGCCGGCCGACCGACCACGAGGGCGTAGAAGTTCTGGTCGAAGCCGGTGGCAAAACCAGCGCCGGCCTCAATGTACCGCTCGGAGACCATGGTGTTGAAGTGGACGGGGCTGTTTTCCCACCAAAGCACCCCCTGGCGGGGAGACAGGTTGGTGCCGCCGACGATGTTTTCGGAGACGTAGCCGGAGTAACCGGCCGCGGTGGCCCGGGTCTGGGGGTTGGAGCCGCCTTCCCCGACATGGCTGTAGAGGTTGTTAGAGGCCATCCAGTTGGCCTGGTTTTGGGCGGCGGCCATGAGGGCGGCGTTAATCTGGAAGGGGGGCAGGCCATTTCTGGCCCGGACCTGGTTGACCAGATCCAGGATTTCATAGGCCGGGCCGAGCTGGGCCGCGGCCGCCGGCCGGCTGGTTGATTTGAGTGTGTAAGACAGCAGACAAAAGAGTAAACTGGCCGCCAGTCGCCAATATCGTCGCAACATGGCGGGTACTATACTTGACAAGGTGGCAAGGTGACAAGGTGACAAAGTGACAAAGTATCACTTTCCCTCCCGGAGGTTGGTGATGAATATCGCGGCGATTGCGCCGGGCGACCCGGCGACCATCGCTTGGACCTCCGGGAGGGTAGGGGTACAAAAATACTGCCTTTCCCCACTATCTTCTCGACCCAGGATTTGGTACACTAAACTTGAGGGTAGAAGCGGTGGTTAATGAAGAACAGTTACAATCACCATTCCCGCTGCGCGTTCTTATTGCGGACGATAATCACGAGACAAGACGCAGCACACGCCTGATGTTGTCCTTGATTTCCGGCGTCCGGGTAGTCGCCATCGCCCAGGACGGCCGGGAAGCAGTGGAACTGGCTCGCCAACACGAGCCGGACATTGCCATCATGGACATTAAGATGCCGGGGATGAATGGGCTGGCGGCCATCCGCTCCATCTTGCAGGAGCGGCCGGAGATGGTCTGCATCGTTATCTCCGGGGAGCGGGAGCGGCCGATGCTGCGAGAGGCGATGGCGGCCGGGGCGCGGGAGTACCTGATCAAACCTTTTACCTCGGACCAGCTTATTATTGCTATCCGGCGCATTAGCCAGATTGTGACGGCCAACCGGTTGCAGTATGAGGAGGCCGGCCGGCTGCGGCACGAACGAGATGCGTACCTGCTGGAGCTGGCCACGGAATACGCCCGTAACCGGCGCACAGACACGAAGGCGATGGCTATCTATGAAGAGCTGGCGGCCAACCCCAGGTGTGACCCGCGCTGGCTGAACGCCCTGGCGCTGATTTATGTGGTTCACAAGGAGTGGGGGAAGCTGAAGGGGCTGGCCGAGCGGTTGGAGAAGTTGGAAAGGTAACGAGTTTAGATTTTAGAGTTGGGTTGGCCAGGACGCTTTTCCACTTGTCCAGGGAGTGCTGGTGGAGGACCTGGCTTTCTTGCCGGTCGGCGTAGGGGTCGCGCATACGCCCTGGCAACTGGACGCCGGCAAAATGAGACAGGATGGTGGGGTCGTAGGGGAGCGCCAGGTAGTCGTCTACGCCGCCCGGCAACTGGTCGCAGAAATCTTGCAGACCTCAGGCCTGCTGTTCCTGGTGGTAATGGGCGTATAGTTCTCGTTCCTTGAAGGCATAAAAGAAGGGCAGGAGCAGGTGGGGTTCGGTGGTGGTGGCAATTTGAGGGTGGGCGGCCAGGACGCGCTGGCAAAGGGTGGAGCCGGAACGGGGCAGGGTAAAGAGGAAGAGGGGCTTGAGAGAGGCATTTGCAGAAGCCATCGTTTTGTTGAGGACCTTTTGGGTCGCCCACGGGGGCGGGACCCATAAACTTATCAAGTTAACTGGCCCCTGCATTGTATCGGACGGCCGGGTGGGTGGCAAACGCTTCTAGCTTTTTGCTCTGCTTTCCGAGCGTCGTACAATTTTCTTGTCTGTGGTGGGGTAAAAATGCTCTACTGGAAGGTGAAGTATGGAAGACAACGAGCGAAGTTTGAAAAGTGTGGTTGGTTCTAAGACCTATGCTGCTTGGGTTGACATGCTGCGACATCTGGTGCCGGACGGCCGCACGCACCGCCTGGCGCCCCTGGTGGCCGGTATGTTGCAGTACGCGGTTGTTAAAGCGGGGGCTGAAGAGGAACCTGACGAAGAGAGTGTGGCCTATTCCTTATTGGAAGCTGCGGAAGCCTATGATCCCGAGGAGGCGAGCGAAATGCTTTTCGATGTCATTGAGCGGTTGTTCGCCGATGCCGGGGTTGGCTATGAACGAACCAACGCCCGTGGCCAGGGGTATAGTATCGCCGACGAAATCGTCTACGAGTTTGTCCATTGGTTTGATATGCCTTGGGAAGCATAATCCCGGTTTTTGACGGGCACAACGATACGTTGACTCGCTTATATTCACAAGAGCGGTCGTTTTTTGAGCGAAGCGACAGCGGGCATCTGGACTGGCCCAGGGCCGTAGCGGGGGGGCTGGTAGGGGGCATCTTTGCTATCTATACGTCGCCGCCGGAGGAGTCGCCGGAACGAGACCCGTATTATGGGCTGACGATTACGCCGGCCGGGTACGAGGTGACGCAGCGTAGCCCGGTGGCGCACGAATATGCCAAAGCATTTACGCTGTCGGTGATGGCTTATCTGGCTGAGCTGGAGGAGGAGGGCGACGGCCGGGTCAGCGTGGTCCGTTCGTATGAGGCGCTGGAGCGGAATTTGGGGCTGGGGGTCTTGAGTATGGTGTTACATTTTGAAGGGGCGGAGGCCATTCGTGAGGACTTGAGCGATTTGGAGGAGTACTACGCCTGGGGGCTGCGCTCGCTGGGGCTGGCCTGGAGCCGGCCGAACGCCTTCGCCCATGGCGTGCCTTTCCGCTTTCCCCACTCGCCGGATACGGGGCCGGGGCTGACGACAGCCGGCAAACGGCTGGTGCGGGCCTGTAATGAGCTGGGCATCGTGGTGGACCTGGCCCACCTCAACGAGGCGGGGTTCTGGGACGTGGCCCAACTGTCCAACGCACCGCTGGTGGTCAGCCACGCGGGGGTGTATGAACTTTGTCCCTCTACTCGCAACCTGACGGACGCGCAGATTGAGGCGGTGGGGGAGACGAATGGGGTGATTGGCATTATCTTTGAGCCGATCAATACGCGGCCGGATGGCAAGCCAGGGGCGGATACGCCGCTGGAGGTGATTGTTGGCCACATTGCCTACGTGGCCGAGCGGATTGGCGTGGACCACGTGGCCTTTGGCTCGGATTTTGACGGGGCGGAGGTGCCTGATGCGCTGGGGGACGCGGCCGGGCTGCCAAAGCTGATTGACGCCCTCCGCGCCAACAGTTTTGACGACGAAGCAGTGGAGAAAATCGCCTACAAGAACTGGCTCAGGGTTTTCAGAGATACCTGGCGCCAGGGTGATTTTGGATTTTAGATTTTAGATTTTGGATTATGGAGGGGCTTGCCCCAGGCTATTCGGGCGGTTACGGATAGGGTGACTGCATCGCGGTTGTCCTCTCTGAGCAGCACTTGAATCGCGTTGTCAAATTCTTTGGCTGCGGCGGCCGGCATACGCTCACGGGAGAAGGAGGCGCGGCCGTGAAAGGATTCAACGTAGTCGCCAACGGATTGGGTAAAGGGCTCAGGAAGTGTCTGGGCCAGCCCGTAAAGATCAAACAGTTGCCGCTTCACGAGTTCATCAATTAACTCTACCGGCCGGTAGGCCTGGTTGGTCGAATAGCGTTGAACGATGGGCAGAAGACGGCCATCCCAGGGCGTAGGGAGAGAGCGAATAGTCAACACGACAAGGTAACCATCGGCAGTTAATAGATCGGCGAAGCGGGGCAGCGCCGTTTCCCAGGCCAGCCAGTGGAGGCTGTCGCCAGCGGTAATCATGTCGTATGGGGGTTGGAGAGGTATGTCTTCGACCCGCCCGGTGATCCAGGAGAGGTTGGGGGCGTCGCCGTTTGGCAGCCGTTTGGCTTCGCGGATCATGGCCGGCGAGATGTCAATGGCGTCCACTTGCTCAAAGATGGCCGCTAACGGCCGGGCGAGGAAGCCAGTCCCGCAGCCCACGTCGAGCAGGCGACGACGTTGGGTGGCCAGTTCAGCAAGCAAGGGGAACGTGGCGGCCGGATACGGCGGCCGGAAGCGATAGGCAGCGACGACGCTCTGTTCCTCAAAGGCTGAGGCGTGGTCTGGTTGCCAGAAAATGGGTTTGGGTTCCATAAGCAAGAGGTGTCAAGTGTCAGGTGTCAAGTGTCAGGTGGGGTAGGATGTAGTTGTGAGCCATGGGCGGATGTGGGCCATGTTGTGGTTGAAGTAACGGGAGAAGTGGTAGGCGACGCAGAGGAGAGAGGTGTAGAAGAGGGGGGCGTCGTAGGGGCCGGCGGCCCGTTGGTAGGCGGTGACGAGGGCCTGGAGGTATTCCTGGCCATAGAGCCAGGGCTGAGCGGCGTAGGCCAGGTCAAACATGGGCAGCCCGATGATATTTGGGCCAGGGTCAATGAGGGCAACGAAGGTGATACATTGCCTGATCTGCTGGCGGAGATAGGCAACGTCGTCGTTGACGGCCGGGTGGCCGGGCTGGTGGGTATCCAATAAAGAGAAGTCAATGGACATGGAATGCCTGAAGGAATGGCTGGGAGTTCGCATCTGAGGATGCGAACTCCTCCGTCCATCAAATGATGATTGACGGAGCAGTAGATTTTGCCAGGTCGCCCTGTTGGATAGGTTGAGGGCAATTATACCCTCAACCAGCCTGTCCGGTCTTTTGCCTGGGCGCTTTGGGACAGCGCTTTTCTTTTTCTTTGGTGATGACACTGATCTGGCCGTCGCCTTCCATATAGGCTTTCTTCACCTCAGAAATATCCTCTACCCCTTGCTGGCGCAACATGCTTTTTAGTTCCTCTTCGGTAATGAACTCGCGGCGCATGTTCGGCCGGATCGTCTGGCCGTCCTTTATCAAGAGAAGCGGTGAAGGAAAAATCAGTCTGTCTACGGCTGGGACACGGAGCCCCGCTGTCGCTTTAAGATGATTAGCAGCATGAGAAAGAGGGCCACATAGACGACCGAGCTGCGCAGAAAAAGTTCCAGGAGCGAAGCCGAGGGCAAAAAGAGTTTAGAAAGCTATCCCATTTCATTGGCCAGCGCAAATGGGCGGCCGAGTATTGACTTGACCGTGATTCAGGGATATGGTGGAAGCGGCGCCGCTTTATGCCAGCGCCAAGTTGCCGGACGCGGCCGAACATAACGCTGCACTCCTGGCGCAATGGGGTGCGTTTGACCCCCACTTTTAGAGCTAGAGCGAGAGCGACGATTGCGCCGCAATCGCGAGCTGGAGGAGTGGTCGAAACTCTAACTCACAAGGAGGTGCTATGTAGAGAAAGCAGGTATGGTGGTGAGACCCCTTGGTGACTGCGCTTGTCCAAAGCGCGTCTGGGTCGCGGTGTAGCCGCCGCGTCTCAGGAATGTATTGGCTGTAACATGTTTTCTAAATCTCTTGGAGGAGAAAAGAAAATGCGCAACAAAAGTGTATTGATCTTGCTACTCGTCCTGGGGCTGCTGTTGGTGGCCTGTGGCGGCGGTGGCGGCGGTGGCCAGGAAGAACCGACCAGCGCGCCGGAAGCCGAGGCGACCGAGCCGGCCGAGGAGCCGACGGCCGCACCGGAAGAGGAAGGGGAAGAGGTGACGCTGACCATTGAAAGCTGGCGGAACGATGACCTGACCATCTGGCAGGACACCATCATTCCGGCCTTTGAGGCGCACTACCCCAACATCCACGTCGTCTTTGCCCCGACGGCCCCGGCGGACTATAATGCCGCCCTGAACTCCAAGCTGGAAGGCGGCACGGCCGGCGACCTGATTACCTGCCGGCCGTTCGACGCCTCGCTGGCGCTGTACGACCAGGGACATCTGGCTTCGCTAAACGATTTGGCCGGCATGGAGAACTTCGGCGACGTGGCCAAGAGCGCCTGGATCACCGACGATGGTTCGACGGTGTTCTGTGTGCCTATGGCTTCGGTGATCCACGGGTTTATCTACAACCAGACGGCGTTCGAGGAGTTGGGGCTGGAGGAACCGGCGACGGTGGAAGAGTTCTTTGCTGTGTTGGACGCCATCAACGAGGATGGCACCTACATCCCCCTGGCGATGGGTACGGCCGATCAGTGGGAAGCGGCGACGATGGGTTTCCAAAACATCGGCCCCAACTACTGGAATGGCGAAGAAGGCCGCCTGGCCTTGATTGAGGGCACAGGCAAGCTGACCGATCAGCCGTACGTGGACACCTTCGCCCAGTTGGCCCAATGGACGCCCTACATGCCGCCGGGCTTTGAAGCGCAGACGTACCCCGATTCGCAGGTCATGTTCACCAGCGGACTGGCGGCCATTTACCCGGCCGGGTCGTGGGAAATTGCCCTGTTTAACACCCAGGCAGAGTTTCCAATGGGCGTCTTCCCGCCGCCATTGCCGGAGGAAGGCGCTACCTGCTACATCAGCGACCACACCGACATCGCGATGGGCATGAACACGGCCAGCGAGCATCCCGAGGAGGCCCGGCTGTTCCTGGAATGGATGACCAGCCAGGAGTTTGCCGAGCTGTACAGCAACGCTCTGCCCGGTTTCTTCACGCTCTCGAATTACGCGATTGAGCTGGAGGACCCGCTGGCCAACGAGTTCCTGGGCTGGCGGCAGACGTGTGAATCTACTATCCGTAATTCGTACCAGATTCTATCGCGCGGCGAGCCGAACCTGGAGAACGAGCTGTGGCGCTTGAGCGCGGGGGTGATTAACGGCAGCGTCACTCCCGAAGAGGCGGCCGAAGAAGCGCAGGCTGGCCTCGACAACTGGTACCAGCCGCAGTAGTAGCTGGATGGGACGCAGATTTTCATGATAGACGCTGATTGGGTTTTATCGCGAATGACACGAATGAGCGAATGACGCGAATCTTTTAAAGATTATTCGAGCCATTGGCGTTTTATATCTGCGTTATTTGCGTTAATCTGCGTCCCATTTTTTATCAGGAGGCGACGAGGTGCGACTTTCCTCCGAGCGCAGGAAATCATTTCCAATTCACATTCTGATTTTCCTCACGCCAGCGGTGGTGATTTACACCATCTTCATGATCTACCCGCTGGTAGATTCGCTCCGGCTCAGTTTTTTCAGCCAGGACGCGCAGGACGTGGAGACGTTTGCCGGGCTGCAAAATTACATCCGGCTGCTGACCGATCCGTTGTGGGCGCCGCGCTTCTGGAATGCGTTTCGCAATAACCTCATTTTCTTCGCCGTTCACATGCTGGTCCAGAACCCGATTGGCCTGCTGTTGGCGGCGCTGCTTAGCCGGAACCCGCACGGCCGGAGCCAGGGAATCTATCGCACCCTCATCTTTACGCCGACCCTCCTATCGGTCGTCATTATTGGTTTTATCTGGCAATTGATTTTAAACCCGTTGTGGGGCATTGCTCGCGGCCTGCTGGAATTCGTCCGGCTGGGGGCGCTATTCAAGCCCTGGTTGGGCCTGCCGGAAACGGCGCTGGTGACGCTGTCGCTGATCTCGGTCTGGCAATTCGTGGGCATTCCGATGATGCTCTTTTACGCCGCGCTCATTGGTATCCCCGACGAGCTAACCGAGGCGGCCCGCGTGGACGGGGCCAGCGGCTGGAGTATTTTCTGGCGGATCAAGTTCCCGCTGATTCTGCCGACGGTCGGTATTGTGAGTATTCTGACCTTTGTCGGCAACTTCAACGCCTTTGACCTGATCTACACCGTCAAGGGCGGCCTGGCCGGGCCGGACTTTGCTTCGGACATCTTCGGCACGCTTTTCTACCGGACCTTCTTTGGCTTTCAATTGCAGTTGGGTAACCCGCCGATGGGGGCCACGGTGGCGGCAATGATGTTTCTCATTATCCTGGCCGGTGTTTTGCTATATATGGTCGCCTGGCAGCGCCGGGTGCAATCGTATGAACTGTAAAAGGAAGGCTTGATGGACGCTGTTGATGTCCCGGCCAATGCATCCCTGCGACCATCCGCTCGCTGGCTGGTCCCCCGGTTGGTGGGCCGGGCGCTGCCGCACGTCGTCTTGCTGGTCTATACGGTGATTGCCCTGTTCCCGGTGGTGCTGGTGATCATTAACTCGTTCAAGGTCCGCAACGCGATCTTCAGAACCCCTTACCAGCCACCGCTGCCCAGCACGTTTGACCTGGTGGGTTACGAGACGGTTTTTGCCCGCGCCAGTTTTCAACAATATTTCTTTAACAGCTTTGTCGTTACCTTTACGTCGTTGTTTATGGTTTTGCTGACCGGTTCAATGGCCGCCTACGCCCTGTCGGAGTACCGGTTCCCCGGCAACCGCTGGCTGGGCCTGTACCTGGCGATAGGGATTATGATTCCCATTCGGCTGGGGACGGTGAGCCTCTTGCGGCTCATGGTGGGGTTGAATCTGGTTAACACGCTGGCGGCGCTGCTGCTGGTGTATATTGCCCAGGGCTTGCCGCTGACAGTCTTTATTTTGACCCAATTCATGTACCAGGTGCCGCGCGAATTAAAGGAAGCGGCGCGGATGGATGGGGCGAGCGAGTATTGGATTTATTGGTTGAGCGTGTTGTTGGTCCGGCCGGCGCTGGGGGCGGTGGCCATTTTTACGATGATCCCGATCTGGAACGATCTGTGGTTCCCGCTCATCCTGGCGCCCGGCGACGCCACGGCGACGGTGACGTTAGGGGTCCAGCAATTTATTGGCCAGTTCGTCAGTGACTGGAACGCTATCCTGGCCTCGCTGACGCTGGCGATGGTGCCGGTGCTGGTGCTGTACATGCTCTTTTCCCGGCAACTGATTCGGGGTATTACGGCCGGGGCGGTGAAATAATGGCAGGTGTGTTGGTAGGTTTCCTACCAACACACCTGCCGGGAGAATGCTGTCATGAGAGTTGGAATAGCGGGGGCGGGGTTTATGGGGACGGTGCATGCGGCCGCCTGGGCGGAGACGGAGGCGACGATTGCCGGGTTTGTGGCGGAAACGTCGGGGGAGGCCGGCCGGCTAGCGGAGCAGTACCAGGCTCGGGTCTACCCCACTTTCGAGGCGATGGTGGCGGACGTGGACGTGATAGACATTTGTACCCCGACGCACCTGCATTATGAGATGGTCTTGCAGGCGGCGGCGACCGGCAGGCAGATCATCTGCGAGAAGCCGCTGGCGCGGACAGTGGCGCAGGGACAGGCAATGATTGCCACCTGCCGACAGGCGGGGGTCAAGTTGCTGGTCGCTCATGTGGTCCGCTTCTTCCCCGAGTATGCCCTGGCCAAAGCGACGGTGGACGCCGGACAGATCGGCCGGCCGGCCGTCATCCGGCTGGCGCGGGGCAGTTACCGGCCGAAAAAGCCGGTTGGGAACTGGTTCCTTGATTTCGAGAAGTCCGGCGGCATCATGCTGGACCTAATGATTCACGACTTTGATTACGCCCGCTGGGTGGCGGGGGAGGTCGAGAGCGTTTTTGCCCGGAACGTTGGCCAAACATGGCCGGCGGCGAGCGTAGATTACGGGATGGCCATTCTGAAGCACCGGAGCGGCGCGCTGTCGCACGTGGCCGGGGCGTGGGCTTATCCGCCGCCGACCTTTCGCACCCGGCTGGAGATTGCTGGCGAGGCCGGGCTGATCGAGTTTGACTCAGCGGCCGCAGCTCCTATTGAGCTGCTGTTGCAGAAAGAGGCGGCCGGGGCACCGGACGTGGGGCTGCCGAGCAGTCCGGTGAGTGAAAGCCCGTACACGACGCAGCTCAAGGAGTTTTACGCGGCGCTGGTCCACGACCGGCCGGTGCGGGTCTCGGCCGAGGACGGGCTGGCAGCGGTGCAGATTGCGCTGGCGGCGATTGAGTCGGCCGGCAGTGGAAAAGCAGTCAAAATAGCAACTAATTAACGCGAATTGACGCGAATTATTCGCATTCATTCGATACAATTGGAGAAAGGCGCAACCATGAGAATTGGTATTCTGAGTTTCGCCCACTTGCACGCCGAGGCGTATATTCATAACCTGCGGGCGATTCCTGGGGTAGAGATGATAGGGCTGGCCGACGAAGACGAGGAGCGCGGGCGGCGTTTTGCCCGGCTGTTTGAGGCCCGGCTGTTTGAGTCGTACGAGGCGTTGCTGGCGGAGCGGCCGGATGGGGTGGTCGTCTGTTCAGAAAACAGCAAGCACCGGCCGCTGGTGGAGCTGGCGGCGGCGGCCGGGGCCCACGTGTTGTGCGAGAAGCCGCTGGCGACGACGCTGGCGGACGCGCAGGCGATGATGGCGGCCTGCGACCGGGCGGGGGTCCATTTGATGACTGCCTTCCCCATGCGCTTCAGCGCCCCGCTGCTGGAGGTGAAGGCGCGGCTGGAGGCGGGCGAGCTGGGCGAAGTGTATTGTTTTAACGCCACCAACCAGGGCGAGCTGCCCAAGCATCACCGGGCCTGGTTCGTGGACAAGGAGCTGGCCGGGGGCGGGGCGGTGATGGACCACACCGTTCATCTGGCCGACGTGATGCGCTGGTACCTGAGCAGCGAAGTAGTCGAGGTCTACGCCCAGACCAACCGGATCTTTTACGCCGACGAGGTGGAGGTGGAGACGGGGGGGCTGCTGATGTTGACCTTTGCCCGGACTTTGGCCTCGCCAAAGTCTGGCGTCTTTGCGACGATTGATTGCAGTTGGAGCAAGCCGCCGTACTACCCGACCTGGGGTGGGCTCACGTTTGAAATGGTCACTGACCGGGGTGCGGTGCTGGTGGATGCGTTTAAGCAGAACCTAACGATTTACCGCCACGATTTGAGACGGCCGGTGTGGGGGTATTGGGGGTCGGACGCCAACCAGGCGATGATTGAGGAGTTTGTGGCGGCCATCCGGGAAGATCGGCAGCCGGGCGTAAGTGGACTGGATGGCTACCGGGCGGTGGAGGTGGCGCTGGCGGCTTACGAGTCGGCCGGCAGCGGGCAGCCAGTCCGGCTGAATTAACCTCTTGTAACATAGTGCCTGGCACGGGGCATAGGACGGTAGATTATCGAGAATGGTTCTGCCCCGTGCCAGGCACTGTCAGATTGCCCCCATACTTGCCGACAGTAGTTTCTGGAAAACGCCGGGTCTGGACTGTAGCGCGCCGATTACTCGTTCGGCCAGCGAGGGGTGGCGGCTGAGGCACAACATGAGGTGGGTGAAGCTGTAGTAAGGGCGGACAATGGCCCGGTAAGCTTTTTGATAATGGGCCAGTTCCCGGCGGCGCGGCACACCTTCCCCCCGGCGGAGTAGGGGTATCACTGTCTCTGGTAGGGCCAGCGCCTGGGCCAGGGCAAGGCTAATTCCCTCGCCGGTAATGGCGTCTAAGTAACCGGCGGCATCGCCGATGAGGAGGACGCCATTGCCCACTACCGCGCTGGCTGTCTGCTGTAATGGCCCCACAGCCGCTACGCCGTCCGGCGGCCCCGCATTTTGTAGGTGTTGCTGCAACGTTGGAAACGCCTGGAGGAGGGAGGGAAGCAGCGCGGTCCCGCCACGGACCGGGCCGTAGCGTGTTTTATCCCACAAGAAAGCTACGTCGCTTTGCTCGGGCCCGGTGGGCGTCAGGTAAGCTTCAATGCCGTTTTTACCCCAGAAGACCTCGACGTACTCACTTAACGGCGGCAGGCGGACGTGCCAGCGCGCCCCCCAACGCTGCCAGCGCCGGCGGCCGCCGGCCAGGCCGGCCCAGCGGCGGACGCGGGAGTTCAGACCATCCGCGCCAATGAGCAGGCGCGCATACACACAGTGGTTGCCGGTGGTGACAACGACGCGCCGGCCGGCCATGGCTTGAGGCACAGCCGGAGTGGCCTCGAAGATTTGCAAACAGTTGTATGACTGGGCAGCCTGTCGCAGGGCTGCTGAGAGGGCTGTGCGCCTGACGCCCAGCCCCGGACCTTCGGCAAAGCGAGCGGCCGCGGTCTGGCCGCTGGCGGCATGGAAACGGATACCGGCAAAGGGAAAAGTAGCGTTTTTCTCCAGGTAGCCGGTTACGCCAAGCTGGCGAAGGTGGCCGACGCCGGCCGGCATGATTCCTTCACCGCAGGCCTTGTCAACCGGAAAGGTGTTCTTTTCGTACAGGTGGGTGCGTAGGCCCGCCCTGGCCAGAACGATGGCGGCGGCCAGGCCGGCGGGGCCACCGCCAATGACGACGACGTCTACTATCTCAGTCACGGCCGGCGCTATTCTACGCCCCGGCGCGGCCGGAAACGGGGCCGGTCGCCCAGAAAACGTAGATAGTCATTGTCGTCTGCCAGCGCCTGTTCCTCCAGAAGAATGCGGGCACGCAGCAACAGCAGGTTAAAGAGTGAGAATATCAGCGCAGTCCAATAGGCCGAGTAGATGAGCGGGAAGGCGGCCAGTTCCAGGACGACGCCCAGGTAATTGGGGTGGCGCAGGTAACGATAGATACCGCCGGTAACAGGCGGCGGGCCGGGAATGGTCATGACGCGGGTGGTCCAGCGCGGGCCAAGGGTGCGAATGGCGGCGTAGCGCAGGCTCTGGCCAAGAAGGAAAAAGGGGACGGCAACGGCAGCTAACCACCGTCTAAAGGGGCGCTGCCACCCCAGCACTTCGATAGCCGTAGCGGCAAACCAACCGGCGTGCAATGCCTGTATTAACCGGTACTGGGCGGCGCCATACTCCTGCCCACCGGCGCGCCGGATGGCTGTTTCGTGGGCCTTGCTCAGCCGGAGTTCTGCTATCCGCTGCCCGGCCAGGGCGGCCAGCAAGAGGAGAAAAAGAAACCGGCCGGGCGACATGCCACCTTACCAGCGTAACAAGAGCAGTTCGGCGCCAAAGCCCGGCCCCATGGCCAGCATCAGGCCATAGCTGCCGGGTTCGGGGTGGTAGCCACGTAAGGTCTCCTGCAATACCAGGAGTACGGAGACGGAAGAGATATTGCCGAACTGGAACAGGCTCTTCCGGCTCAAGTGGAGCGTTCCCTCCTCAAGCCCTAGCCCTTCCTCCATCGCTTCCATGACTTTTGGCCCGCCGGGGTGGGCTACCCAACAGGCGATGTCGCTCCGCTCCAGGGCGTGTTGGGCCAGAAAAGTATCCACGCAGGGAGGGAGGTGAGTGCGGGCGATTTCAGGCACGTCGGCGCTGAGGACTACCTGAAAGCCGGTGTTGGTCACGTCCCAGCCCATGATACGTTCCGTCTCAGGAAAGAAGAAGGAGCGGTTGGCAATGACCTGGGGCTGGCCGGGCCGGGCCAGGGGATGATCCTGGCCAACCATGAGAAGGGCGGCGGCGCCATCACCGAAGAGGCCGCTGGCGATGATGTTGGCGATGGAGAGGTCTTCAGGCTGGAGGGTCAGGGAACAGAGTTCCACCGCCAGCAAGATGGCCGCCTCTGCGGGATGGCCCTGGAGGTAGTCGGCGACACGGGCAGCGCCGGCCGCGCCGCCCAGGCAACCGAGGCCGAACAAGGGGATACGCTTGAGGTGGGGCGAAAAGGGAATCCGGTTCATCAGGCGAGCGTCTAACGACGGCACGGCGACGCCGGTCACCGTCGTCGTGACGAGCGCGGCTATCTCGTGGGGCGGTAGCCCTGTCTGATCCAGAAGAGCGCAGAGGGTTTCTTCACCTAAGGCCGTGGCCACCTGAATCCAGGCTTCGTTATGGCCGTGAAAACCGTCGAGTTCTTGATACCCGGCCAGCGGCAAGGCCAGATAGCGGCCTTCCACCTGGACGTTGCGGTGCAGGCGCTCCAGGCGGGCGACGTTGGTAAAGTGCTGGCGCCAGAAGGTGTCGCGCAAGACGGCCGTTAGCTCCTCCTGGCTGTAATAATTTGGCGGAAAGCGGCTGGCTACGCCAACGATGTGGGCTGTCATGTGGGTTCTCCGGTAAGAATGGGACGCAGACTTCGTCCTGACGGACCTCAGTCCGAAGGATTCACGCGGATTTACGCGGATAAATTCATTTTCACCTACCCTAGCTCTCAAAGAAAGATGAGACAATGTACCTGGGTACATAACCGGGTCATAAATCGGGTTATATCCTGCAAGCAACGATTGGCGCCCCCTTTCGTTGGCATTGTTATCCAGTTTCAATGCAGTTGCAATTGTAAAAGCCGCCAGCGCTGCCTATACTGTGGGTATGAACAGGCAACTGCCTTACCTGGAAGTAACCGGGCCAGACGGCCAGGTATTTGAGGTTGAGCTGACCAAGGAGCGGCTGACAATCGGCCGGCTGGTGCAGTTCAACGACATTTCGCTGGAGCCGGACCCGCAGCAACTGGTGACCCGAATGATCCATTGCGCTCTGGAGCGGACCTCGTCCGGCTGGTGGGTGGTGGACAACGGCAGCGTGAACCGGACCTTTGTCCAGTGGGACGAGACGATGAAGGTGGTCAACGGCCGGGAGCCAATTAGCGACGGCGCGGCTATCTGCATCCTGGGCCGGTTGTCAGAGTCGGGCGAGCCGGTTTACTGGCAGTTGCACTTTCACGATCCTTTGCAGACGAGGCAACTGCGGGCCATCCCGCAGGAGGACCACCTGGAATACGACTGGCTGCAGGCCAAGCTGTTCCGGGTAAGCGGCCGGACACGGGAGGAAGTTGACAATTTGCGGCCGCAAGAGCACAAGCTGATCCGCTATATGGACCAGCGCAACCGGGCTAACGAGTATGCGCCGGTGATGTGTACATATGACGAATTGATTGCGGCCGTGTGGGGGGAGGAGGCTTACGGCCACACGGAGGCGGACGTGAACCGGCTGGTCTGGGAGCTGCGCCAGAAGATCGAGACGGACCAGAAGGAGCCGCGCTTTCTGGAGACGGTGCGGGGGTTGGGCTACCGGTTGGTGAGTCGTTCTATTGAAGGATAAGGAACACAGAGTTCACAGAGGAGGGCAATCAAGGATTGCACAGAGATCGGCAATCAAGGATTGCTTGGAGAGGACACAAAGGGTCTGTGGAGGTGAGTTGATGTTGGGGACTGAAAGTTTGGACTTTCGCGTAGCAATGGGTAGTGATCGAGGGAAGGTGCGGCAGGATAATCAGGATGTCTGCGCGGTGATGGCGGAGAAAGGGCTGTTTATTCTGTCTGACGGCATGGGCGGCCACCGGGCCGGGGACGTCGCCGCGCGGCGGGTTGTCGAGCGGCTGCCGGCGGCGCTGGAGGAGGAGATCGGCGGGCTACTCGATAAGGGGCAGGCGCCGGCCGGGGAGGCAATCCGGCAGGCCATGCAACGGGCCACGGCGCAGGTGAGCGCCCAGATTTACGCCGAAGGCTGCCAGGACCCAGAGCGGTATGGTATGGGGGCGACAGTGGTGCTGGCGCTGCTGCTCGGCCGGCAGGCGCATATTCTGCACCTGGGAGACAGCCGGGCTTATTTGTGGCGGGGCGGCCGGTTGCGCCAACTGACTGAGGACCACACGGTGGGGGCGATGCTGCTACAGCTTAACCAGGTGACGGTTGAAGATGTGGCCACTAAAGGGCCGTTGCAGCGGCTGTTGCGCTGCATGGGGATGGCCGGAGACGCTAAGGCGGATGTGTACACCGTAGCCCTGAAAGCGGGGGACCGCCTGCTCCTCTGCTCTGACGGCCTGAATAAGATGGTCGAGGAGGGCGAGATTGGGGCGATAGTCGGCCGGGAGGCGGCGCCGGAGCGGGCCTGCCGGGAGTTGATTGCGGCGGCGAACGCGGCCGGGGGCCAGGATAATATTTCGGCTATTGTCGTGGCCGTTGACACCATTTCCTAAACAACTGCCTGATAGACTTGACAAGGTGACGGCAACCTACGGTTGCTTGGGGACAAGGAGACAAGGGGACAAAAAGTCACTTTATGACTGCACTGAGTATAAACTATCCAAAGTGGAGCAATGAGTAGTCGGCCGCTAAAAGTTAGCCTATCATTGTAGAGGCGGCGAACACCGCTTAACGTAGTGCCTGGCACGGGGCACACGACGGTAGTTATCGAGAATGGTTTTGCCCCGTGCCAGGCACTGATAGATAAGGATATAGTGTATGCCTAAAACGAAGTCCTCTCGCAAAAAGCCCATTCGTGTCGCCCTGGTTGGCGCCGGGTCAATGGCGCGCCACCACGTCCGGGTTATGCTGGCCGAATTTCCTGAGACGGAGATTGAAGTCATCTGCGAACCTTCCTCTGTCGCCTACGATGCCATCGCCGAGATTTTTGAACTGGCCGGCCGTCCCTTACCACCCAACCAGCCTGACCTGGACCGGGTGTTGGTCGAGTACGCCGGCCGGTTGGACGCGGCCTTTATTCTCAGCCCGCACGCTTACCACCACGATCAGGCGGTTGCCTGCCTAGAAGCGGGGCTGGACGTGCTGCTGGAAAAGCCAATGGTGATGAATGCGGCCGAAGCGCGCAGCCTCATTGAGACCCGTGACCGGAAGGGCCGTTTGCTGGTCGTGGCCTTCCAGGGTGGTCTCTCGCCGCACGTGCGCACGGCGGTGGAGATGATCCGTTCGGGCAAGTTAGGCCAGGTTTTGAATATCAGCGCCGTGATCTGGCAGAATTGGGCGGACATCACGGCCGGGACGTGGCGGCAGCAACCGGCGATCTCTGGCGGCGGTTTCTTGTTCGACACCGGCGCGCACATGCTCAACACCGTGGCCGACCTGGCCGGCGAGGAGTTTACAGAGGTGGCTGCCTGGTTGGACAACCGGGAACGGCCGGTAGACATCCTGGCCGCCATCATCGGAAGGCTGGAGTCGGGGGCGCTGGTGACGATGAACGGCTGCGGCAATACGGTGCCGTCGTGCGCCTCGGACATCCGCGTCTTCTGCACGGAAGCTATCCTGCGGACCGGGGCCTGGGGCGCCTTTTTGGAAATTCAACGGCCGGGCAGTCCGGAGTTAACACCGGTACCGGTGCCAGCCTCGTTGGGGGTCTGGGACCAATTTTTGCAGGTGCGCAGCGGCCGGATGGCCAACCCCAGCCCACCAGAAGTGGGTTTGCGCATGGCCCGACTCTGGGACGCCATTCGCGCCTCGGCCGCGCAAAATGGCGTTCCTGTGCGCTGTTAAGGAGGAGATAGGATGACCAACACACCCCGTGTCACCATATGGAACGAGTTTCGGCACGAGAAGCGCAACGCTAAGATTGCCGCGATCTACCCCGACGGCATGCACGAAGCCATAGCCAGCCACCTGCGGGCCGAAGGGATGACGGTGGCTACGGCCACGCTTGACGAGCCAGAACATGGCCTGACAGAAGAAGCGCTCGGCCGGACCGACACCCTTATTTGGTGGGGGCACACGGCTCACGACGAGGTGAGTGACGGGGTCGTGGACCGGGTCCAGTCGCGCGTGCTGGAAGGTATGGGGCTAGTGGTGCTCCACTCCGGCCACTTCTCGAAGATTTTCAAGCGCTTAATGGGTACGTCTTGTGATCTGAAGTGGCGCGAGGTGGGCGAGAAGGAACGTATCTGGGTGGTTGCACCGGGCCATCCCATTGCCGCCGGGCTGGGGGAGTATTTTGAAATCCCAGCGGCCGAGATGTATGGGGAGTACTTTGACATTCCTGAGCCGGATACGCTGGTCTTCGTCAGTTGGTTCCAGGGTGGAGAAGTTTTCCGCAGCGGCTGCTGTTTCCACCGCGGCCGAGGTAAGATTTTTTACTTCCGGCCGGGCCACGAGACTTACCCGATTTATCACCAGCCGGAAGTGCTGAAGGTGATCGGCAACGCCGTGCGGTGGGCGGCGCCTAGCGGCGGACCGGAGGTGAAATTTGGCCACCGGCCGGAGCCTTTGGAGAGTTTGCGAGTAGGCGAGTGAGCGAGTGGCAGGGGGCAAGTGGCA
>JAKEFB010000269.1 GCA_022616275.1 Chloroflexota bacterium | reverse complement strand
GCAGCCGGCCGGGTTGATACCCACCGGAGCAGACGGGTTGCATTGCCAGTCCAGGTCGCCGTAGTTAAACCCGGCATAGGCGTTGCGGTCGCCCAGCCAGCCCTTGAAGACGTTGGCCGCGTCCTGCAGCTCGGCCGTGTCCCCCAGGTACAGGGCGATGGCTATCCGCGAAGCCCCGCAGTGGGTGCCGAAGTTGTTCGGCCGCTCTTCGTGGCAACCGATAATCGAGAGAGCCGGACCGGCCCCGCTGAAGACGACGGTGCGAACGGTGGCCAGCCACTGGCGGAAGGTCGTGTTCAACACCGGGTTGGCCACCGGCAGGTTAATCAGGTCGGCGGCAATGACGTAAGCCTGGAGATTGCGGGCCACGGCCAGGATGCCGGTTCCGCTTTCGCTGCCCATCGCCGCCGTGATGGCCGTCATGACTTCGTTGCGGTACTGACTCTGGCCGGTGCGGGCGTAGACCAATGCCTTGGCCAGGACGTAGACGTCGGTCATGTCATTCTGGTCGCTGATATTGGGCGAGTTCGTATTCTGCTGGGCCGCATCCCAGAGGTTGTTCCAGGCTGTGCCGGAGGTCGGCAGGCTGGCCAGCGTGGCGCTGGAAATCCACATCTGGCCGGAGGTCGGCGGGCTGCCCGGTGTGCTGGTAGGTGGTGGCGGGCCGGCTGTGGGCGTCGGTGGGACGGCCGTCGTCGTCGGCAAAGGCGTCGCCGTTGGCCCTGGTTGGCCCCCGTATTCTACGAGCAGGACCGGCCGGTTGGTGCTCGCCTCACTGGAGTTATAGTAAACACTATTGGCGGAGAGGTCATTGACGGCAAAACTGTAGGTGCCATTTCCGGCGACGGCCGAAGTTACGTTCAGCTCCATCCAGCTATTGTTGGCTATAGGGCCGCTGGCGGCTAATGGCGCGCCCCCCATCGTCGGGGCATTGTTCCAGTTCAGGCCAGCCTCAGTCCAGGGGCTATTGGTATTGCGATAGTTATTGGATACGCTATAGACCGAGACGCCGTCGTCATTTCCGTCAGTAGCATACAAGCGCAGCTTGGCCTGGGTGACAGACCCGGTAATACCAGATACAGTAAACTTGAGGTAACTGCTATAATTGTTGTTGTCGGAAGCGACACGAACACGTAGCACGTTAGCGGAACCATAGTTCCTTTGAGGGTATTGGGATCTGACGTAGGCGTCGTGGCCGGCGGGAACAGAAACGTTCGTGCCCTCGGCAGCAGCGGCAATGCGGGGCGCAAATAGCTGATAACCGCCGCCATTTTGGGCGCTTGTGGAGGAATAGACACTGTCCATTCCAAAAGCCAATAAACCTACCACCACGAGCAACACCCCCAGAATGGGTGACTTTTTGATTGTCTCCATACTCTCCTCTACTACCTGTACTGTTGTCTTGATTTATGCAGGATTCTCCAGAGTTCCTATGAGGCGCGGATGTTAACCGTGGTCTCCTTACCCCTCAATGAACAATGAGTCATAGGCGGTGGGTACTATTCCGTACTTTCCACCACTCTGACCAGGTAAAAGATGAAGCGTAGTAGTACTCAATTACCCGGTATCGAAGATAGGTTCCAGGATGGTAACGAGCGACTGGCTGGCCTGAAGGATAGAACGGCGGCGTTAACAGCTCGCCTGGAACTGGTTGATTTGCTCGAAGCGATCCTCCGGCGAGCCGGCCAGTTGCTGAACACGGCCGACGGCTACATTTGCGTGGCTGAGCCGGATACAGAAGAGCTGGAAATCAGAGTCGCCACCGGCGTTTTTACCGGCTACATCGGCCGGCGCATTCGCGCGGGCAACGGGATCGCCGGCCAGGTGGGGGCCAGCGGCCAGACCTTGCTGGTAGAGGAATTGGACCGGTGGCCGGATCGTTCGCCCCTCTTTCCCTCCAACCTGTTTCACACGGCCGTCGGCGCGCCGCTTACCTCAGGCCCGGTGGTGATTGGCGTCCTTTGCCTGGCCCACACCGACAGGACGCGCTCCTTCACGGCCAACGAGGTCGAGCTACTCAGTCATTTTGCCAATCTCTCTTCCCTGTCTCTGGAAATTGCCCTGGACAACGTCCGCCTTTACCAGTCCGCCAGGCAAGAACTGGCCGTGCGCCAGAAAGCCGAAGCCGCCCTCGTGCGGGAGAGCGGCTTTCTCAAGCTGCTGCAGGTGGTCGCCGTAGCCGCCAACGAGGCGACTGCCATTGAGGATGTCCTCCAGTTTGTGTTAGACCAGATCTGCCAGCACACCGGCTGGCCGGTGGGCCACGTTTACCTGACCAACGAGAAAGATAACAACGAACTCATCTCGACGACGCTCTGGCACCTGAACTCGCCGGAGCGGTTTGAAGTCTTTCGCCGCATCAGCGAAGCAACCAGGTTTCCAGCCGGGGTTGGGTTGCCCGGCCGGGTCCTGGCCAGCGGCCGGCCCGAGTGGCTAGATCCCATTCCCGGGTCAGAAAGTTTTCCCCGGGCCAGACTGGCGCAGAGCATTGGGATTCAGACCGGCTTTGCCTTCCCGGTGTTGGTGGGCCAGGAAGTGGTGGCGGTGATGGAATTCTTCGCCGACCAGGAGATTGAGCCGGATGAAAATTTACTGGCGGTGATGGGCCAGATTGGCACCCAACTGGGGCGAGTGGTGGAGCGCCAGCAGGCCGAAAAGGCGCTGCGCGAGTCAGAAATGAAGTTCCGCTCCCTGGTCCAGTCGGCCAACGCCGCCATCGTCATTGCCGATGGCGACGGGCGCATCGTTTCCTGGAACCCGGGCGCTCAGAACCTCTTTGGCTACCTGGAAGAAGAAATCGTGGACAAGCCGTTGGTCATTCTTATGCCCGAACGGTACCGCCAGCCGTACCAGCAGGGCTTTGCCCGCCTCAAACAAACAGGCAAGTCCCGGCTCCTGGGTAAAACAATCGAAATGCATGGGCTGCGCCAGGACGGCACAGAATTCCCGCTGGAGCTATCCCTGGACGCCTGGCAGGCCGGGGGGATAGAGTTTTACAGCGGCATTATCCGGGATATTACCGAACGCAAGCGAGCGGCCGAGGCCTTGCGGCGGGCCCACACCGAGTTGGAAATTCGGGTGCGGGAGCGCACGGCCGAGCTGGAAATTGCCAATGAAGAAAAGCGGCAGACACTGGAAAGGTTGCAAAAGCGAACGTACGATCTGGCCATACTCAACCAGGCCGGGCAGATGTTAACGGCCTCGCTGGATCAGGAGCAAATCGTCAACCAGTTGCTGGCAGCGGTCACCGAAATTATTGGCGCTGAGGGAAGCGCAGCCTGGCTGTGTGAGGAAAAAAACGGTGAACAATTGGTCTGCCGGGCTGTCTACCGCCAGGGCGCCCTTTACTCTATCGCCGACCTGTGCCTGCCTGTCGGGCAGGGCGTTATCGGCCGGGCCGTCCAGGAGGACAGGAGTCTGATCTTTTCCCCGGTGGCTGAAAACCCGCATTATGTGCCGGACGTACACGCCCGAACGGGCTTTGAGAAAAGGACTATTCTGGCCATTCCTATGCGGGTGCGCGATAAGGTGATTGGGGTGTTGGAAGTTATTAACAAGGAAGAGGGCTTCAGTTTAGACGATCTGGGGCTGGCCGAAACGTTGGCCGCCTCGGCGGCGATTGCCATTGACAACGCCCGCCTGGTGGATACCCTGCGCCACCAGACCAGCGACCTGGAGGCGCGCAACGAGGAGCTGGACGCCTTTGCCCACACCGTGGCCCATGACTTGCGTAATCCGTTGAACCAGGTGCTGGGCTTTGTCTCCGTTTTGCAAAATGATCTGCAAAGCACGCCGCCTGAGGATGCGCAACGCTATCTCCAGTTCGCCATCCAGGGAGCCGGCAAAATGCGCAATATTATTGACGAATTGCTCCTGCTGGCCGGGGTGCGTAAAACCAGCTTTCAAATGGAGCCGCTGGATATGGCCAGAATTGTCACCGAGGCCCAACAACGGCTGGCCGACATGGTTGAGAAGTCTGAGTCCGCCATTACCCTGCCCGACGAATGGCCGGTAGCCCTGGGATATGCTCCCTGGGTCGAGGAGGTCTGGGTCAATTATTTGAGCAACGCTCTGAAGTACGGCGGCTCGCCGCCGCGCATCGAAATTGGCGTAACGCCCCAGGGCGATCAAATGCTTCGTTTTTGGGTGCGCGACAACGGACCTGGTATCCCGGCCGAGGAGCAGGAGCGTCTCTTCGTTCCTTTTACCCGGTTAAGCCAGGTTCGGACGGAAGGGCATGGCCTGGGATTATCTATCGTCCAGCGCATTGTCACCCGGCTAGGCGGCGAAGTTGGCGTGGAAAGCGTCCCTGGCCAGGGCAGCACCTTTTACTTTACCCTGCCCTGCTACAAGGAACCTGATTAAGTGAGGAGGGTACATCACTCACACCCATAAGTTAGACACAAGTCGGCCAAAAGGGTACTTCATTGCCTTAATCTCATTTTCGTTCAACCCCATAGGAGGAATATCAATGTTCAAAGTTTGGCGGCTTTTTACCTTTTTATCCACATGGAAGGGGCGGCTCATTCTTTTTCTTACGTTGTTTTTCATAACGATCACGATTGTTTACGCTGACAACCCTGCTGGTGGCGTAACGACCACAGGCCAGGAATTAAACATTTTTATTGAAACGCCGGCGAATGGCTCAACCGTCAATGTTTGTAATCAGCCGCTGACTGTGACCGGCCAGACGGCCATTGGCGATCTTGACCAGAGCGCTAATGTATCTTACGTCATAGATGTTTCCGGCAGCACCACTTTCGTCACCAATATGGATTGTAATGGCGATGGCATTCCCGGTAATGCCGGTGACAATTTCAACGGCGACATCCGCAACGGGGACATTCTAGATTGCGAAATCAGCGGCGTTATTGCCTTGAACGAAAGCCTGTCTACGGCCAATGCCGAAGGGAGCATCGTGGCTTTTGGCTCAAGCTCCTTCAACGCCGATATTAGCCCCGTTTCAGGCCAGCAACTTTTTGCCGATCCACTCCTGGCCGACGTGAACAATAATAGTATTCCCGATCTGGAAGAAGTTGCCCGATCAGCCTTTACTCTGTTCCCTAATGGCCCTTCGTTCATCAACCTGTTTACGCCATTTTCATTCAGCACGGGCACAAACTTCAATCTGGCTTTGACTTCTATGAATACGGCCTTTGCCTCGCAGCCGGCCGGCGAGATCAACGTGGCCTTCTTTTTATCTGACGGCGACGCTACGGTGAGTACCGGTCCTGGTTCTCCAGTACAGCAAGCGGCGGACGCGGGCACAGTTGTGAATACCTATTCCATTGGCAATGGCGCGTCTGGTTGCGCTCCTTCCGACAGTTTACGACAAATTGCCGACATTACCGGTGGCGTCTGCACTGAAGTGCTTGACCCGACCCAATTAAGCGCCGTCTTGCAGGGTACAACACCCACGGAAATTGATTGGGTCATCGTCAGTCTGAACGGGGAAATATTTGAGACAGCTACGTTGAATGCCCTGGGTGGATGGACAGCTACTTTCCCCGAGTTGGATCTGGATGAGCAATATTTAATTGAGGCAACAGTCAGAGCGGAGGACGGTACGCTGGTGACGGCCGATATTACCATCCATACCGATGCGTTCTGCCCGACGGCAACGCCAACGGCAACCAACACCCCAACTCCCGGCCCCACAGCAACAATGACCCATACACCAACGCCAACCAACACGCCCACCAATACGCCAACACCCACGCCAACGAATACCCCAACCAATACGCCAACCAGTACACCGACGAACACGCCGACCAATACGCCAACGAATACACCGACGAACACACCCACGAACACACCCACCAATACACCGACCAATACGCCGACGAACACGCCCACCAACACGCCCACCAATACACCCACCAACACACCAACAAATACACCGACGAACACGCCGACCAACACACCAACCAATACACCGACGCGTACGCCAACCAATACACCAACCAACACACCGACCAATACACCGACGAACACGCCTACTAATACACCCACTAACACGCCCACCAATACGCCCACCAATACGCCGACGAATACACCAACCCATACACCCACCCATACGCCGACGAACACGGTGGCGCCAACTGTTACCGGGACCCCAGCGCCAAGCCCTACGCCTAAAGCGCTCGTTATCTGTCACATTCCGCCAGGCAACCCCGATAACGCCCACACGATTATTATTTCTTCGTCAGCCTGGCCAGCGCACCTTGCCCACGGCGATACCCTGGGTGAATGCCCTCCGGAAGGAATGCAGCCGGAGCAGATTGGGTCTCCGTCAGGAACGGCGCCAGTTACTTCGTCTGGCCCTTCGTCCAATTGGGACAAAGTCTTAAATATTTCGGCCGGGATTCTTACGGTTTTGGGTCTTCTGGCGTTACGCCTGGGCAAACGATGGGAGTAATAGCAAATAAAAAAGCCCTGTTGCTTGCCGCAACAGGGCTTTTTGTCTGCGTGTTCCTGGTGGCAGTCGCGACAGTTTCTAACTGCCACCAGCGGTGGGTGTTGGTTATTGGCGGCGAATAACAGGCAAGTAGAGGTAATTAGGCGGCGGTAACGGCTCCTCGACGACAGTTAGCTCCAAAGGAATCGCCACTTCAGGTATGGTGAGGTCATCGCTATAAATACAGATCGTACCCTGATAGACGCCAACCCCCAACGTAGCCGCGGAAAGGGTAACGGTCACTTCCACGCTATTATTGGCGTTGATAACGCCGCTGGTGGGATTTAGCGTAGCCCAGGGAACGTTGCGCGGCGTACAGGTGGTATTGGCGACGACGGCAATATCACCGAGACGCATACTGATAGCCCCATCCGTCAAAGGACCAATAACCGTCGTGGCCCCTGTGGTCACATTAACCGTGCGCAGTTGAGAATTAGAGCCGACCTGGAATGAGGACAGGTATAGGATGCCAGTACCGTCATCAAAGTCAAGACCCTGCCCGCCGAAGGCGTTATAGCCCAGGGGGCCGATAACGATGGTGGCGCCAGTCGCTTTGTCAATACTAACCAGCCTGTTGTTGATTTCGTCAACGCCGTACATCTGGCCACCGGAATGAATGGCAATATCAGTGAGACAAGGCTCAAGGCCAATGTTACCAATGGCAGTAGGCGTCCCATTGCTGACATCTATGGTAAAGAGCCTGGAGGTATTGGTGCAATTGGTGGCGCTGGCATAAAGGATGCCCGTAAGCGGATCGGCCGACAGGCCCGACCAGGCGAAACCGACCGGGGGCAGAGTATTGCCAATTTGGGTCACCATAGCATCGGCCAGGTTGATGCGGACCAGGTGGTTGGTATTGTCAATGGCGAGCAGGTGGAGCGGATCACCGGGCAATATATCAGCGGCGGTAAAGTCATTCGCCCCCACCGGCCCAACAGGATAAAGCACCTCGTCCAGGCTGGTGTTAAAGGCCATCAGCCGGTTGGTGTTTATCTCGGGACCGTAGACCAACGTACCCGTACCGGCTTCAGGCGCTAATCCTGCTCCTTCCAGCAAATACCAGTTCATGGGCGTGAACCCCTGATTGGTAATGGTCAGGGTCACCTTCGTCGTTTCACCCAGGTAAAGTGTCGCTGTTAAGGGATTGGGCGTAACCAGAATGGAGGGCGGCGAGGTGACGGTCATCGTAACGGGAATCTCGATGATGGGTTCGTTGGGGTCGTTGCTGTTCAGGCAAAGGTTGCCGGTGAGAGTACTGCCTAAGGGAACGCCATTGCTATCAAAGCTGACCGTGACTTGGGTGGTGCTGTTAGCTGCGGTAGCGCCACTCTCTGGGGAAGCACTAAGCCAGGTTAGATTGCCGGGTGAATTACAAGTGGCGGGGGCTTCGGTAAAGTTCCAGTTCAGGACATCGGTGCCGGTGCTAGAGATGGTCAACGTTCTGGTCACGACGACGTCGTTCAACTGGGTGCTGCTAAGGGTTGATGGCGCCACGTCTACGTTAGCCACCAGCGCCACGAGACAGATGTCGTCGTAGGAATAACCGTCACTGGTAGTTGGCGGCGGGGCAATGGGCAGGTTGTCCTGGGACTGGAATTTGATCAGGAAGGTGCTATTGAAATTCATCCCGGCCGCGGCGACGGCGGCCGACAGGTCCAGGTTGACGTTCTCGTACGGGAACGTACCCCCAACAGGGTCATAGATATTGGCATAGGTAAGCCCGCCGTCGTCGCTGATAAAGATACCATCTTCCGGATCATCCTCGTCGCCATGGCCGCGAACCCAGAAACTGAGGGCCACCTCTGTCGCGCCGGTCATGTCGGCGACCATGATACCTGCCTGGCGTGTTGTGCCGCTTCCTGTGCCGGAGGGATCGTTTGTATCCAGATCAAAGCCAAAGTTACCGGCGTGCGGGTACAGATTTGTGACCGCCGCCCGGCCGGTAGAAGCGTTGTCCTGGCTGACTTCGGTGAACATAGTCGCTGGGAACGCGCCGGTTTCAAAAGTAGTACACGAGGGATAGTCGGCCGTCTGGGAGGCAACCACTTTGGTGCTGGTCTCCACCATCACCGGCTGGCTCAGGCTGGGTTGATCAATAGTGGCCGTATTGGTGAAGACCGTTCCTGAAGGGGCATTGACAGTCACCCTAAAGGAGACTTCCTCTTGCCCGGAGGCCGCTACCGTCCCTGTCCATTCGATCCGGTTCAGGCCGGCGTTGAAGGTGGCGCCATTGGTGGCGCTCCCAGGGACGTAAGTAGTTCCGGCCGGAATGGGATCAACCAGGGTAGTAGCGGGGGCTGCTACGGTACTAAAGTTATCCATCGTGACGGTGTAGGTCAACGGCTTGCCGGTTACGGCAATTGGTAAAGCTGTTTTGGTGGAGAAGTTGAAATTGGGCGTCGCCTGGGGCACGCAGTAGTAGACGGCGACGTCGTCCACATACCAACCGTCATTGTTGATAGACAGGGTGGAAAAGAAGTCGAAGGTCAGGTTTAAATTGCCACCCACGTAAGGGGCCAGGTTCGCGACGTGCTGACTCCAGACAAGCTCGTCGGCGCCGGCCGAATTATAAACCTCGTCGCCGTTGAGCAGGACGCGACCCACGTCGAACAGGTTGTTATTGGTTTTTAGATATTGCCACCACATAAGCTTGGCATTTTGCGGCAACCCGGCCAGGTTGATGTTCTGGATCAGGGTGCTGGATGCGCCCAGGTTGTTGTAGTAACCGTCAAGGATGGTGGCCCATAGTCGGTCGCCGCTATGGGCGTGCAGGGCGGCCGGCCAGGTCGGAATACCCCATTCCCAGTCATTGGTAGCCGCAAAGCCGCCGTTGCCGCCCTCAAAGTCGAAAAGGGTGAACTCGTCGGCCAGGACGGTTTTGTAGGGGAGAACGACGGGCGACGCGGCCGCGCCTGGGTCAGAAATGATGGCGCTGTTGGCAATCGTCACCCCGCAGGAGCCAGCGGTTGGGTTAATAGCATAGGTGACGGTGACGCTATCTCCGGTCCCGATGCCCCCTTCCCAGCGAATCGCGTTTGGGCCGGCGTCATAAGCGCAGGTTGTCGTGGCCCCGCCGGTGCAGGCGACGCTACCCGGTACGTAGGTTGTGCCCGCCGGGATCGTATCGGTCATTACGGTGGAGGTGGAAGCAATGTTGCCGGTATTGCTGACGACGATGGTGTAGGTGATATTGTCGCCAGGGTAGCTGAGGGCCGGACCCAGTTTGTAGGAGTAATCAAACCGGCTGGCTAACCCCGGGTAATAATATTGAATGGCGTTATTATTGCTGAGTGAGCCGGATGTATTACAGGCATACACCAGGCCATCCGTGGCATTGCTGTTTTCAATGCCGGTTGTCGAACCGGAGCCAGCCCGCGTACCCACATCTAGCATCTGAATGACGATGTCGTGGTTATCCAGCAGAATGATTTCAAATGTCAGATCATCAGGCGGATTGATCGGTAAGTCGGCGTAATAGGTGTCTTGCCACTGGGCGACAAAACATGCCCCGCCATACCCGTCGTAAGGGCAGCTACCGGCAGCAAAAGATTGGTAATAGGCCACACCGTTCGGCGTGGTAAACAGTGCGTCCAGGTTATCCCAAATACCGCCAATGACATTTTCATTCCCGTTTTGGCTGGGCAAGGGGCAATCATTGCTGTTGTCATTGCTGCCCGGATCGGCGGCCCCGCCGGTGAGCCAGCCATCGCTGCCCAGCCATACGGCCGTGGCGTCAGCGCCATAATAATTGAAGGTAAAGCCCAGGGATAGCGGTCCGTGGCGAGAATCACTGCCAAGGACCAAAGCTGTACCCGTCGCGCTAATGTCTACCCAATCCAGGGTTGGCCCGTTCGGTTCAGCAGAATCACGAAAGGTATAGCCGAAGTTATCGGGGCCGCCGGTGTCTTCTGGCGCCAGGGGCTCTCCTTTTGCCAGGGCCAAAACCTTGGTAGGTGGGCCACCAGTAGCCAGAAAAAAAGCAATGCTTGAAAAAAGAAGGACGAGAGACAGGGGGCGAATAGAGCGGGTCATAGGCATCATGATTTTTCCTCGTCGGTAAAAGAGAGATAGGAGATAGAAGCACAACCGATGAACGCTACCCGAGGCTAATCGTAAATTCTATCGGGCTAATTGTCAATCAAGGAAGACCTCCTTTTCCTCCAGCTCCTCCACCTGCAACCACTCTGTCCCCCGCTCGTCGCTCTGCCACCGGCCGCTCAACCGGAGCGGCTGCCACGGCCGGGGCGCTTTGAGCGATTTATCTCCCCGGGCGACGACAAACGTCTGGCCATCCCCCAGGAAAAAGCCCGGCCCGCCCGTCCAGCCCGGCAGGCGGACGCCGGCCACCGTCACCCGCCGGCCGCCGCTGGCCGGTAGCCGGCTCAACGGCGTCACCCTGGGTAGCCGCCCCACCAGCGCCAGGGGGTGGACGCTGACCGGCAAGCCCAGGATACGCCGCTCCCAGGCCAACCGCTCGGCGGCCGATTCCGCCGGGACGGCCGGGGCGGCGAAGGCAAAGCTCATCTGCCGGGCGTTGCCGGCCCGTTGGATGGTCCTGGCCCCGGCCAGCATCGCCGCCCGGCTGGACCCCAGGCCGTCCAACGCGCCGCACTGGACCAGGTGGGCCACTTCCCGCCCTTGCAGCGCCACCCGCTCCATCAGGTCGTCCAGGCTGGCAAACGGCCGCGAGCGGCGGCCGGCCATGATCGCCTCAATACTATCGCGCCGCAAATCCCGCACCTGCCCCAGCCCCATCCACAGCACCGGCTGCAGGCCGGCCATCCCCTCCTCACCCGGCTCGTAGGCCAGCGTAAAGACGGCGTCGCTGTAGTTGACGTGCGGCGGCCGGACGGCAATGCCCAGGCGCACTGCTTCAGCCATGTAAATCGCCGGGTGGTGAAAACCGCCGTAGTCGGCCAGCCGGGCGCAGAGAAATTCGGCCGGCCAGTGGGACTTCAGGTAGGCGGAGCGGTAACTGACGTCGGCGTAGGCTGTGGCGTGGCCCCGGTTAAAGCCGTAGCCGGCAAAGGCCAGCACCTGCTCCCACAGCGTCCGGGCCTGGTCGGGCGTAAAGGCCGGGCCATCCGGGACCGGCCGGCAGCAGCCGGCGACAAATTGGGCCTCCATCGTCGCCATCTCCTCAGCCTGGAACTTGCTCATCCCCCGCCGCAGATGGTCGGCCTGTTCCCAACCGAGTCCGGCTACCTCTGTGGCTATGCGAAGGATTTGCTCCTGAAACAGCAGCACCCCCTGGGTCGAGGCCAGGATGGACGCCAGCGCCGGGTGCAGGTAACTCACCGGCTCTTCCCCCCGGTAGCGGCGGATAAAGGTCCGGGCCATGCCGCCCATGGCCGGGCCAGGCTTAAAAAAGGCGTTGGCCACGGCCAGGTCCTGCACCGTCCGCGCCTGCAACTGGCGCAGCGTCCGTCGCGCCCCGGCCGACTCGCACTGGAAGACGCCAATCGTCTCCCCGCTGACCAGCAGTCCGGCCGTCGCCTCGTCGGTTAATGGGATCTCGTCCAGGCGAAAGGCCGGGTCGGCCTGCTGGCGGATCAGCTCGGCCGTGTCGGCCAGGACAGTCAGGGCGCGAATTCCCAGCAGGTCCAGCTTGGGCAGCCCCAGCGCCTCCAGGTCGCGGTAATCGAATTGTGTCACCAGGAAGCCTTTGGGCGTCCACTGCACCGGGACGAACTCCGTCAACGGGCCAGGGGTAATCACCACCCCGCCGGGATGGATACTGACGTGGTGCGGCTGGCCCAGCAGGGCGTAGGCGGCGTGGATGACCTCCCGCTGGCGCTCATTGGCCGCCTGGGCGGCAATTTCCTCTACCAAGCGGCGCACCCGCCGGCGCGGGTCTGGGTGCCACTCAGGCGGCAGTAGCCGGACCAACTGGTCAATTTCCGCCTCGTCCAGCCCATAGGCCTTGCCCGTCTCGCGCACGGCCGACTTGGGCCGCATCGTGCTCATGGTGGCCACCAGGGCCACCTGCTCAGCGCCGTAGGTGCGGCGGATGTAAGCCAGCACCTCGTCCCGCCGCCGGCTGCACAGGTCCAGGTCAATGTCCGGCGGGTTGGCCCGGGCCGGCGTCAGGAACCGTTCAAAGAGCAGCTCGTGGGCAATGGGGTCCACGGTGGTGATGCCGGTACAGTAGGCGACCAGGGAGTTGGCCACGCTGCCCCGGGTGCTGACCGGCACACCGGCCTGGCGGGCAAAGCGGACCACGTCGGCCACCACCAGGAAGAGAGGCTCGTAGCCGTGCCGGCCGATGGCCGCCAGCTCGTGTTCCAGCCGCTGCCGGGCGCCGGCCGGGGCGTTCCGGGCGTACCGCTCGGCCAGCCCGGCTTTGGCCTGGCGGGCCAGGGTCTGGGCCGGCGTCTGCCCTTGGGGTAGTTTCAGCGCCGGCCAGACGGGCCGGCTACCGGGCAGCGCCGGGCCACAGGCGGCGACAATCTCCCCCACCCCGGCCAGCGCCTCAGGGAAATCGGCAAAGCGGGCGGCCACCTCCTCCGGCGACAGCCAATGGCCGGCCGTTGGGCTTTCAGGCACGGCCGCCAGGGGGCAGTTCCGGTCAATGGCCGCCAGCAGCCGCAGCCGGGGCGCATCCTCTGGCGAGAGGCAAAAGACGGGCTGGACGGCTACCGGCCGCAGGCCGAAGCGTTGCCCCAAAGCGATCACCTCGCCGGCCACGGCCTGGTCCTCCGGCCGGTTCAGCTCCAGGCCCAGGTAAGCGTTCTCGCCAAAGATGCCCCCCAGCCGGGCGGCGTAGCGGCCGGCGGCCGGCGTGTTGCCGGCGCGGAGAAAATGCTCGATCCAGCCCATCCGCCCGCCGCTCAGGCAAATCAGCCCGGCGGCATTGGCTTTGAGCGTGTCCCAGGCCAGACCGCGCTGCAAGGCCGTTTCCCGGTCGGCTATCCCTTGCAGGCTAGAGGAAAGGCGGCAGAGCGAGCGGTAGCCGTCCGGCCCGGTGGCCAGCAGCACCAGCCGGCCGGCCGCCCCGGCCACCGGGTTTTCTTCGGCCGGGGCGGCGGCCGTGACCGTCATGCCGATAATAGGTTGTATTCCGGCCGCCTGGCAGGCCCCGGCAAAGGCCACTACCCCGTAGAGAGCGTTGCCGTCCGCCAGGGCCAGGGCCGGCAGCCCATCGGCCGCCGCCCGCGCCACCAAATCGGCAATCGAAGCGGTGCCCCCCAACAAGGTGTAATGAGAGTGAACCTGTAAATGGGTAAAGCGTTGTCGCCACCCGCCATCCGTCTGCATGGCCGGAATTGTAAAACGATTTGGCAAATCGTTCGAATCGTAGAGCAATTTTGCAAAATTGCTCTACCCATGCTACCATTTAAGTCCAGTGCGTTGGCGCGGCCGCCACAATCGGCCGCCAGAGGTAAAGAAAGTGATGAGGACCACCGCCTGGAGAAAAGCAAATAAACGGCTACCGGCGAGCGCCATGACCGACAATCAATGGCCCGGCCCTTTGGGGTTCGGGCTTTTTTTTCGCCTGGGGGTTCTTGAGGGGGGCGGCCGTGGCTAAGCTGGTTTTGCCGGGGTTGGTGGACGTGCATACCCACCTGCGGGTGCCGGGCGGCGAGCACAAGGAAGATTTCGCCAGTGGCACGGCCGCGGCCCTGGCCGGCGGGGTAACGATGCTCCTGGCCATGCCCAACACCAGCCCGCCCCTCAGCACGCCGGAGGTGCTGCAAGCCACCCGCCAGACGGCTGCGGCGACCATTCGTTGCGACGTGGGCCTCTTTGCCGGGGCCAGCCCGGCGGATATAGAGTGGCTGCCGGCCTGCGCCCCCTTCGTCGTGGGCCTCAAGATTTACCTCAACGACACCTTTGGCCCCTTGCGGGTCGAGGAGCTGCCGGTGCTCCGGGCCTGTTTTGAACAGTGGCCGGCCGGCCAACCCATCGCCATGCACGCCGAGGGGCAAAGCGTGGCCGTGGGCCTTGGCCTGGCCGCCGCCTATGGCCGGCCGGTCCACTTCTGCCACGTCAGCCGGCGGGACGAAATTGAGCTGATTGCCAGGGCCAAAGAGCAGGGGCTGCCGGTGACCTGCGAGGTGACGCCACACCACCTCTTCCTCAGCCAGGCCGACGCCGGCCGGCTGGGGCCGCTGGGCGACATGCGGCCGCGCCTGGCCAGCCCGGCCGACGTGGCCGCCTTGTGGGACCACCTGGCCAGCACGATTGACTGCATCGCCACCGACCACGCCCCCCACACCCTGGCCGAGAAGAACGGCTCCACCCCCCCGCCAGGCGTGCCCGGGCTGGAAACGTCGTTGCCGCTGCTACTGACCGCCATCCACGACGGCCGGCTAACGGTCGAGCGCCTGGTCGAGCTGATGGCCACCAACCCGCGCCGCCTCTTCCACCTGCCGGAGCAGCCGGACACCTGGGTGGAGGTAGACCCCGAAGCCGTTTATACGATTACCGCCGAAGGGCAACAGACCAAATGCGGCTGGACGCCGTTCGCCGGCCGGCCCGTCCGCGGCCGGGTCGAGCGGGTCGTCCTGCGCGGCCGCCCCGCCTACGAAAACGGCCGCCTCCTGGCCCCTCCCGGAACGGGCCAGGTGTTGCCTCAAGGAGAAGAATTTTGACGCAAAGACGCAGACCTTGGCAGGGCCAAAGTTCGCGCAAAGAAATAAAAAATAAATCCTTTGCGTCTTTGCGTCCTTGCGTCCTAATTATTTCGCGTTAATTCGATGCGATTTAGGGAGAATGTGTGATGGACAAGAAAGCATTAAAACCTCTATTCGATTATGCCGGCGGGTACAACGGGCATGAGTCAGTCACCGTCAACCGCCACTTGAAAGTGGAGAACGGGCTGGCCGGCCAGGATATTTTGTCGGTAGCCCAATTTGACCGGCCGATGCTGGCCTACGTCTTTGAACGGGCGCGCGAGATGCGGGAAATGGTCGGCCGCGTCGGAGGGACAGACTTGCTCACAGGGCGGGTGCTGGCCTGCCTCTTTTACGAGCCCAGCACGCGGACCAGCGCGTCCTTCATTGCCGCCATGGAGCGGCTAGGCGGGGGCGTCATCCCCATCACCCAGGGCGTCCAGTTCAGCTCGGTCAGCAAAGGGGAGACGCTGCCCGACACCGTCCGCACGCTGGAGCAATATTCCGACGTGATTGTTCTGCGCCACCCGGAGATCGGCTCGGCCCAGGTGGCGGCCGACTACGCCAGCGTGCCGGTCATCAACGCCGGCGACGGCCCCGGCGAGCACCCCACCCAGGCGCTGTTGGACCTGTTCACCATCCAGGAGGAGCTGGGCCAGATTGAAGGGCTAAAGATTGCTATGGTCGGCGACCTGCGTTACGGCCGGACCGTCCACTCGCTGACCAAGCTGCTGCTGCAATACGACGTCAGCCTGCGCTTTGTCTCGCCCGAAATCCTGCGCCTGCCGCTGACGATCATGAACGAGGTCATTGACGCCGGCGTCAACGCCCGCGAGACGCACGACGTGGCCGACGTGATTGAGAACGCCGACGTGCTCTACGTCACCCGCGTTCAAAAAGAGCGCTTCAGCGACCTGGCCCAGTACGAGGAAGTCAAAGACCACTATGAGATCACCCCCGAAATCATGGCCCGGGCCAAGCAAAAAATGGTCGTCATGCACCCCCTGCCCCGCGTCGGCGAAATCCACTATGCCGTAGACAGCGACCCCCGCGCCGCCTACTTCCGCCAGGTGCGGAACGGGATGTATATTCGGATGGCGTTGCTGGCGGCCGTGTTGGGCAAGGCCTGAGGTAGATTCAAATGCTGACTTACATCGCCCTATTAAGAGGCATCAACGTCGGCGGACACCACAAACTGCCGATGAAAGCACTTCAAGCGCTGCTAGAAAATCTCGGCCTGCAAAATGTCAAGACCTACCTCCAAAGCGGAAATGTCGTTTTCCAGAGCCAGGAAGAAAACACCTCCCAACTTTCAGGCCAGATAAG
>JAKEFB010000268.1 GCA_022616275.1 Chloroflexota bacterium | reverse complement strand
TGGCATTCCGCCTGGCTCAGCAGGGGCAGCCTGGCGATGGGCTGGTCGGGGTTGGCCGCCGCCCCGGCCAGCAGCACCTCATAATGCCTGGCCAGCCGCCCGATACCCGCCCCCTCGAAGAGGTCCGTATTATATTGCCAGGCGGCCGACAGTGAATTCCCGGTGACGAACAGGTGCAGGGCCAGGTCGAACTGCGCCTCTTGCTGCGGCAACATCACCGGCTCCAATACCAGGTCACCCCATTGCAGGCGCGACCCTGCCTGCCCCAGCAAGAAAGGAATGATTTCTGCCCGGTCGAACTCTGGCGTTTCCAGGGCAAACACAACGTCAAACAACGGTGAGCGGCCTGGATCGCGGGCCAGGCCTAGCCGGTCAACCAGAAGAGAAAGAGGAAATTCTTGATGTTCAAGCCCGGACAAAACGGTTCGGCGGACCAGGCGCAACAGTTCTCGGAAGGAGAGGCGGCCGTCCAGCCTGGTCCGCAAAGGAACCATATTCACAAAGTAGCCAACAACTTTTTCAAAGCCGGCCAGGTGGCGGCCGGCCATCGGTGAGCCGATCACCATATCCTGCTGGCCGGTATAGCGGTACAACAGCGCCTGAAACGCAGCCAGAAGCGCCGTGTAGAGGGTCGTCTTCTCTCTGATACTCAGCTCGCGTAAATGCCCGGCCAACCCCTCATCCAGCGTCATCACGTGGGATGCGCCGTTATAGCTCTTGATGGCCGGCCGCTGCCGGGCGATGGGCAGATCGAGCACCGGTAGCTCGCCGGCGAGCTGCTCGCTCCAATAGCGCCACAGAGCATCCCCCCTAGGTCCATCGATTAGCGCCCTCTGCCAGTAGGCAAACTCTTGATAGCGCCTGGCAACCGGCGGTAGCGACAGGGGCAGCCCGGCTGCCGCTTGCTCATAGAGCTGGCCAAGCTCATCAACCAGCACCGCATAGGACCACAGGTCAATCACGGCGTGATGGGCTGCCAATAACAAAACGTGGTTGTCCGGCGCCAGAGTGAACAGGCGCACCCGGGCGACAGGTCCATTCTCAAGATCGAAAGGGCGGCGCGCTTCAGCAATCAGCGCCTGGTTTAGCTCCTCCCACTCCCGGCCGGCGACGTTAAAGAGCTGAAAATCAACCTGGCGGTCCGTCTCAATTCGTTGCGCCGGCCGTCCTTCGTAGAGACCAAAAACTGTCCGCAAGCTTTCGTGGCGGTCAAAGAGCGCCTGGACAGCCTGGTGCAACGCCGGCCGGTTAACCGGGGAGCAGATACGGGCCGCAAAAAGGGTGTTGTAGGCCCAGCTTTCCGGCTCCAGGTTATATAAAAACCAGAGAGCCTGCTGGCCATACGAAAGGGGGCTGGCGGCCGGCGGCGCTTGCGCCCGGCGCGACAATGCTTGCGCCAACAACCGCCGTTTTTCTTCCGGCGTCAGCCTGTCAAGCTGGGGCAGCTCGTTGCTCATTTTTCCTCCCCGGTCCAAACGGCGTGCAGCAGGGCATCCACTTCCTCGTTGGACAGCGTTTCCAGGTTATCCAGGAGCCGGGCGGCCTCCTCCGGCGCCATCGCCGTCTGGGGCGCAGTCCCTGCTTGCTCCCCCAGCGCCAGGTCTGGCTCATTGGTTTCAAGAATGGCGCTTTCCTGCACTTGAGCCAGAATATCGGCCGCCAGTTGCGCCAGATTGACCCCTTCATAAAACGTGGCAATAGGGATCGTAACCCCAAGGTGAGATTCGATCCGTTTTTGCAAAGCCAGGGCCATCAGTGAATCCATACCCAGGTCGCTAAGTGGCGTTTGGACATCAATCTGGCCGGCTGTATGCTTCAGGACCTCGGCTATTTGCTGCCGCAGGTACGCTTCAACGAAGGGTTGCCGTTCCGGGGTAGTGAGGCGCATCAACGCCTCTGGGGTCACGTTTTCGGCCGGCGGTCCCGCTTCGTCGCCTGAGAAAGCCAGCGCCGTGGCGGCCGGGCGTTCAAGCAGCGGCAAGCCGGCCGTTTTTGCTCGGTTAAAAGACATAACCGCCACCTGGGGCGCCGTTTGCCCCATCAGTGCGGCCAGGGCCGCCAGGCCCTGCGCCGGCACCAGGCCGTTGAGGAGTTGAGAAGCTGACTGGCCGGGTCGTTGCGCCTCTCTGGCAGCCATCCCGGTTTCAGCCCACGGCCCCCAGTTAATACTTAAGGCCGGCAGACCCTGGGAGCGCCGGTAGTGCGCCAGGCCGTCTAAGAAAGCATTGGCCGCGGCGTAAGCGCCCAGAAACGGTGAACTTAGCAAGGAAGAGGCCGACGAAAAAAGGATAAAAAAGTCTAACGATCTATCTTCCAATACTTTATGCAACAGCCAGCCACCAGACACCTTCGGCCGTAGGATTTGATACAAGCCGGTATGGTCGAGGTCGGCCAGCAATTTCCTTTCGACGACCCCGGCCGCGTGAATCACCCCCCGTAAGGGTGGAGGAGAAACTGCCTCAAAGGCCTCTAACCAGGAACGGAGTTCGTCCTCCTCAGCCACGTCCACGCTCGCCAGGTATACCTGGACCCCCATCTCTTCCAGCGCTTTGACCGCAGCCAGACGCGCACCAGGCTGATCGCCACCGGCCCGGTCCCATTCAGAGCGGGGCGGTAAGGCCGAGCGGCCTAACAGAATGAGGTGGCGCGCACCCTGCCCAGCCAGCCAGTGGGCCACTTTCAGACCCAGGTCGCCCAGTCCGCCGGTGATCAGATAGGTAGCCTGAGCCTGGATCTCCGGTTGAGGCGGCAACGCCAGTATTTCCGGCGTATAGGGCATTAACCTGGCTACGTAACGTTGCCCGGCCCGCCAGGCGACCTGATTCTCACGGCCGGGAGCGCCAATTTCCTGGCGTAAGGCGCGGGCGCTGAGGGTTGCCTCTCCGGTGTCCAGGTCAACAAGCTGGCCACACAATTCGGGATACTCGCCCAAAATCGTGCGGCCCAGTCCCCACAGCGGGGTCTGGGCAACCGAAACAGGTTCGACGCCCACGGCCTGGGCGCGCCGGGTAACGACGACCAGCCGTGGCTGGCGACTCCAGCCGGAGCGGGCCAGCGCCTGAACCAGGTGCAGGAGCGAGGCGCAGCCAACAACCTGGGCTACTCTCAGGCTGGTTAACGTGGTTTCTTCAGGCCGGGCCGTGTCCAGGCTCCAGAGGTGGAGTAGCCCATCGTAGCTCTGGCCGCTGGCACCGAGGTCAGCCATCAGACGGGCAAAATGGGCCGGCTGGGTGGGGTTCAATTGGTAAAGCTGGGGCGTAAGGGCCTGGTAATGCTGGCTGGCAAAGACCAGGGTGCAGCTTACACCCGATTCAACGAGCCGGCTGCGGACGGCCTGGCCTGTTCCCTGGCTATCGGCAAAGATCAGCCATTGCTGCCCGGCAACGTTCTGTTGCCCGGCGACTTCCGGTTGGTCCAGCGCTGGCGCTTTGATCCACTCCAGACAGTAGAATAAATTTTCTGAGCTTTCCGCCGCCGCGCCGGCCAGGTAGTGAAAATGGACTCCTCGCAAAGCGGCCAGCAGGCGGCCGTCCTCGTCAAGGATATCCATATCTCCCTGGAGCACGTGCCTGGCGGCCGTATCCTGCAAACGGATGTGGCTCCAGACCTTCTGTCCAGGCCGGCCGTAATACTCAACCCGGTCCACGCGACTCAAGACGAAGGCTCCTTCCTGGCCGGGGGCCAACGCCGCCAGGGCGTGCCCGCAGGCGTCCAGCAGGGCAGGGTGGAAGTAATAGGCCGCCATTGTGGGCGCCAATACCTGGGGAAGAGACACCTCGGCCAGCGCTTCCCGCTCACCCAACCACAGACGTTGCACTCCCTGAAAGCAAGGCCCCCATTGATTGCCCCGGCGTCCTTGCTGTTCATAAAACGTTTGGCCGCTTATTTCCTGGAGTCGCCTGGCGTGCGCGGCCGCCAACCCGTTATCCCGCTGGCTGGCAAGAGCAGTGACAGGGCCATGATCCACCCGGCCGGCGGCGTGCAACGTCCAATCAGGTGATAATTCGGCGCCGCCGGCCGGGTGGCTGTAAATATGAAACTGTAAGCCACCGCTCTCCTCCCTGGTCAACGTAAGCTGCACGGCCGGTGGCGCCTCGGGGGATAGCTGGAGCGGCTGAATAAAAGACAGCTCTGCGACGGCGGATGTCCCGCTCTGGTTAAACCGTTCGCCGATAGCAGCCAGGACCATTTCTATGTAGGCTGCCCCCGGCAAAATAGCCCGCCCCTGAACCTGATGGTCAAGCAGGTAGGCCAGGGAAGGATGATCTAGTCCCACCTCCCAGACCCAATGAGCAGGTAAATTGGCCAGCGGTAAGGCTTTTCCCAGCAACGGGTTCCGGCTCATCTGGCTATCTTTCTGCCAGGCGGGAGCACGCCGGTTCGCCGGCGCCAGCCAAAAGCGTTCGTGTTGCCAGGGGTAAGTTGACAGGGACACAATGCGCCCCTGTTGGGAATAGACTTTGGCCCAATGAACGGGATAGCCAGCTACATACAGCGCGCCCAGCGAGCGAAGCAACGCTTCGGCCGGCGTGGCCTCCTCTTCAGACGCCGGCAAAACGACGCCCTCCCGCCCGTGCTGTTGCAGAAGGCCAGAAATAGAGGCCGGCCAGCCTGACCGGCGTGAAAGCGCCACGAAGACGTTGTGCCCGCTTTCTACCAGGGCGGCCATAGTCGCTTCTGCCCCTGGCTCAGAACCGTCAACCGTAACGGCCGGCTCCAGGCCCCAGGCCCTGAAAACGGCCGCCAGCAAGGCCGGATCAGCCTCAACTTTACCGGCCAGGTCTCCAAGAGGCACCCTGACATCGGCTACGTCAGGATCAAGTTCCCCGTTGTTTGGAACGGGCAACCGTTGGCCGGGCGTAATGAAAACCACCTTAAACCGCCGGCGTCCTTTGCGATGTCCGCCCAACCAGCGGGGTGACTGTTCTCCTTGCAAATAAGCGTCCAGGCCGGCCACCATCTCTGCCTGGGTGTAGCCGATCAAGGCCAGCCGGTAGGGGTGGTGCTCGCGCCGGACGCCGGCGGTAAAGCAAATATCGGCCAGAGGCAGCAGCGCTCCCGGGCCGGTCAGGAAATCACGAAAGTCGCGGGCCAGCTCCTGTAGTGCGCGGGCCCCGCGAGCTGATAGGAGCAATAAATGAGGCTGGTGGTGCGTGGCCGTTCCGCTTATAGCTGGTTCCGGCGCAGGGGCTTCTTCCAGGACGACGTGGGCGTTAGTGCCGCCAAAGCCGAAAGAACTGACCCCGGCCAGCGCCGGGCCGCCTTCATCAGGCCAGGGTAGCAAAGTCTGCGGCACGCGCAACGGTAACTGGTCAAAGGGAATGTGCGGATGGGGTGTCTGAAAATGCAGGTTCGGCGGTATCTGCTTGTATTTCAGGCACAGCGCCACCTTGATCAGCCCGGCGATGCCGGCAGCCGACTCTAGATGACCTATGTTACTCTTGACCGAGCCAATCCAGCAAGGCTTCTCAGGTGGGCGGTTGGTAGCCAGGACCACTCCCAGCGCCTTGGCCTCAATCGGATCGCCCAGAGCCGTGCCGGTGCCGTGCGCTTCGACGTATTGTACCGCGCCCGGCGACAGGCCGGCGTTACGGTAAGCAGCCCGCAGCACCGCTTCCTGCGCCCACCGGTTAGGCGCGGTCAGGCCGTTGGTCCGGCCATCCTGGTTAACAGCAGCGCCTCGAATAACCGCGTAGATCCCATCACCGTCTCTCAAAGCTGCTGACAGACGCTTCAGAATCACAACACCGGCGCCCTCGCCCCGCACAATCCCGTTGGCCCGGGCGTCGAATGGTTTGCAGCGGCCGTCTGGGGCTATCAGGCTGGCTTTCGTAAAATAGACGGACCCCCAGGGTGATAACAAAATATTGACCCCACCGACCACGGCCAGCTCACACTCACCTCGTTCCAGGCTGGCGCAGGCCAGGTCAACCGCCACGAGAGACGAAGAACAGGCCGTATCAACGGCCATGCTGGGACCACGGAAATCAAACGTATAAGAGAGGCGGTTGGCGGCAATACAGTAGCCGTTGCCGGGGCAGGTATAGGCATCCACAAGTTCAGGGTCGTATCGGGAGATCTCGCCGTAATCATTACTCATGATTCCGACGAAAACGCCAACTGGCTGACCCGCTAACTGTTCAGCGACCTGTCCGGCGTCTTCAAGGGCTTCCCAGGCCACTTCCAGGAGCAATCGCTGCTGGGGGTCTATCTGGATGGCCTCGCGGGGAGATATTTTGAAAAAGGCGGCGTCAAAGCCATCAATTTCCTCCAGGAAACCACCCCAGCGGCTGCTGATTTTACCGGGAACAGCAGGATCAGGATCGTAGAAGGCGGCGCCATCCCAGCGGTCGGCCGGCACCAGGCTAATAGCATCCGTGCCACTACATAACAACTGCCAGAAAGCGGGCACATTTGCCGCGCCGGGAAAACGGCAGCCCAGGCCGATAATTGCGACCGGTTCCATCCGATACCCTGTTTAGGAGACGGCCGTTCTGGCTTTCTGCAAGCGCGCTAACTCGCCGGTCAGATGGCTGGCGAGTGCGGCAATGGTTGGATATTCGTAGGCCAGCGTCGGTGCAAGTTCAATGCCTAGCCAATCTTCCAAATCGCCGGTCAGACTGACCGCGGTAATCGAGGTCAACCCGTAACTGGCGAATGGTTCCTGAATATCAATATCCTCCGGGTCAATGACCAACCAGGCGGAAACCCGGTTAATGAGCCACTCTTGAATGGCTTCCTCAAGGTGCGTTCTGGTGTCCCTGTCCACATCCTCATTCAATTTGGGTAGCTGTCCTGACAATGTAATCTCCTATCTGGTTCTTCAGCATCTGGTTCGTGCCTTCATAGATGGCCAGGATTTTGGCGTCACGGAACATCTTCTCCACCGGATATTCCTTGCTAAAGCCGTAACCGCCATGTAATTGCAGCGCGTCCGTAGCGACCTGCATGGCCATTTCCGACGCGTAATATTTAGCCATAGCCGAGTAGGTGCTGGCCTGTGCATGATCGTTGGCCGCCAATAGTCCGGCCCGGTAGGTCAGGTGGCGAGCCGCCTCGATCTTAACCAACATGTCGGCCAGGATGTGTTGAAGCGCCTGGAAATGAATAATTTTTTGGCCGAATTGCTCCCGTTGGCGGGTGTACTTGACCGCCTCGTGGTAAGCGCCCGTAGCCAGGCCGACAGCTAAAGCCGCCACGCTGACCCGGGAGCGATTCAAAGTCTGAAGCAGATGGAGCAGGCCCCTATTAGGCTTCAAGCCGACCAGATTGTCAGCGGGAACAACGACCTCTTCTAAAAACAGTTGCCGGGTGGGCGAACAACGGATCCCCAACTTGTTTTCTAATTTACCGAAGGAGAGACCAGGCGTGTCTTTTTCGACGACGAAACAGGAAAGGTTACCTTTCTGGCCGGTCGCGGCAAAAATGCAATAAATATCCGCCTGGCCGGCGTTGGTAATCCACTGCTTCACGCCATTGAGGACGTACTGATCACCCCTCTTCACCGCCGTCGTTGCCAGATTTAACACGTCCGAGCCGGCGCCTGGCTCGGTGACGGCCAGGGCGCCCAGACTTTCGCCGCTGGCCAAGCGGGGCAAATACTTTTGCTTCTGTGCTTCTGTTCCACCGGTCTTGACAGGCAGGGCCGCCAACACGGTGGAAGCGCCAAACGTCGTCGCCACGCCCAGGCAATCGTGGGCCATGAGTTCAAGGATAGCCAGTGGCATGAGGGGATGCAGCCCCAGCCCCCCGTAATCGGCTTCGAACATCGCCGCAAAAAGGTCCACCTCCCGGAATTTTTTCAGAATACGGTCAGGGAACGCTCCCGTTTCGTCCAGCTCGGCCCGGGCCGGAATAATTTCCTGCCGGCAAATCTTGCGGGTCAGCGCCAGAAACTCTCGCTCTTCTTGAGTGAAGGGAGAGTCCCAGTCAGGTGTAGTTTTGGTCAAGATGCCAACCATCGGGGAAACGTGGCCTTAACCGGCCGCGAACGGCAGTAACTCACCAGTCAGGTAACCGGTCCGGCAGGCATGTCGTTGAATTTTGCCACTAGAGGTTTTGGGAATCGTACCAGCCGCTAAAAGGACGACGTCATCAGGTATGACTTCGTGATGCTCGCCGACGGCGCGCTTGATATGATTGGCGAGAACCAGCCGCTCAGCTTCCGGGACCACTCCGGTTTCGCGGCCAGACCGTACTTCAGCCACAATAACCAGTCGCTCCACATTATCCTGGTCCACCGAAAACGCAGCCGAACAACCCGGCCGTAGGGCAGGATGGCACGCTTCGACACTCTGTTCAATATCCTGCGGGTAGTAATTACGACCATTGAGAATAATGAGATCCTTGATGCGGCCGGCCACGAACAGGTGTTTATGATCGAGAAAGCCCAGGTCGCCGGTGCGCATAAAAGGACCCTGGCCGGTATCGGCCAAATAAGCCTGAAACGTTTCTTCCGTCTCCTTTGTCCGTTGCCAGTACCCCTGAGCGATTCCCGGACCAGACACCCAGATTTCACCCACCTGACCCGGCGGGCAACGGTGGCCGGACACCGGGTCAGCAATGACAATTTGTGTATCCGCGAAGATGTTTGCGCCGCAGCCGACCAATGTTTGCGCCGCCGGCTGTTCAGACTCAACGGGCACAACCTGTCCTTGCCCTAAAGCGACACTGTCAAAGCTGCGGTAACAGGGCATTTCGCCCAACTGGACGCCAGACACCATTAAGGTGGCCTCCGCCAATCCATAACAGGGATAAAAGTAATGAGGTCGAAAACCGGCTTCGGCAAAGATCTGGCTAAACGCTTGCAAAGTGCTGGCCCGCACCGGCTCGGCGCCATTATAGGCAGAGAGCCAGCAGCTCAGCTCTAGTTCAGCCGACTGCTCCGGTTGAACTTTGCGCAGGCAAAGCTCGTAAGCAAAGTTCGGGCCGCCGCTATGGGTAACCCGGTAATCGGTAATAGCCTTCAGCCAACGAAACGGCCGCTGCACAAACATAAGCGGAGACATCAGGTAAGCGCTACAACCGCTGTACAGCGGTTGTAGAATGCCGTCTATCAACCCCATATCGTGAATGTGTGGCAGCCAGGTCAGAGAGACACTGTCGGACGACAATTGAAAGGCCTGCTGGATGTAAGACAGGTTATGAAGCAGATTGGCGTGGCTGACCATCACCCCCTTGGGGGCTGCTGTAGAGCCGGACGTGTATTGAAGAAAAGCCAGCACTTCTCCATCAACCTGTGGCGGGCGCCACTGGTCCGCCCAATCGTCGGCAAGAGCGTCGGTGGCCATCCAATGCAACGCGCCCAGCCCTGGATAAGTGGCAAACAACCCTCTGGCCATCGCCAGTATAGACTCAGTGGTCAACACCACCGCCGGCCGGGCGTCCTGGACAATGGCCTGAAAGCGGGGCAAGGTCTGCTTGAGGCGCAGCGGATCGGGCGGATAGGTAGGCACGGCGACAATACCGGCGTACAAACAACCAAAAAACGCGGCGATGTAGGCCAGACCAGGCGGATAGAGGAGCAACGCCCGTTCCCCTGTTGTACCAAGAGCTGCCAGGTGAGCGGCAATGTTTCTGGCCTGCCGATCCAGTTGGTTGTACGTGATGGTATTACCGGCCGGCATATCGGCGAACAGGCACGTATATCCCACCTGCTCGGATTGGTGGGCTGCTCGCCAGCGCAGCAATTCTATCAGCGTGGAAAATTGAGAGTTGTGAATCATCAGCCGCCTCAGCGTTCAGGCCACAGATACCAGGCGTTCAACGTAATCCCTTGAACCATGTGGTTCGATAAGCTGGCCATCCGAGTTGAAGTGTGGCAATCCGTTAAAGGCAAAAACGTGATCAATGGCGTACATACACCCTGGCTCGTAATCGAGAAGCAGGATATCCTCCGGCCGGGTGGGCACATGACGCCGTAAAGCGGCGGGCAGATATTCAGGGATGGCCGCCTGGTGCCATTTCAGGATGATCTTTTCCGGGTTTTCCGCCGTGGGATAAAAGCCGACCAGCTCAAATTTCCCAAAATCGTGCGAAGCCAACAAAGTCCCCTTTTTCTCCAGACCATTCAGTTGGCGTTTGGACTCGGCAACGTTGCGAAAAGCTTCATCCAGCAACAGAGCATACTGCTCAACGCCCCGGACAGGCATAAATATGGTCAGGTAATAAGCAACGATCCGGTTATCAACAAATCGCTGCTGCAGATCGATCAACGTCTCAACCGAATCATTGACCCCCCTGACGATAGCCGGTTGCCCCCTTATCTGGACTCCCACTTGTTGGAGCGCCTTGATCGCTGTTTGCGCTGTCTCGTCCATCTCGGCCGGATGATTAATTTGAGCGATGATGCTCACCTGTTTTCCAGTTCTGGCATTGACTTCGCTGAAAAATGCCAGGAGTTCCTCATCGAGAAATCGTTCCGGGTCGTAGGCCAGACCTTTCGTCGCGAAACGAACCACCCGGATGTTGGGCGACTCAATCAGCCCCCGGATAAGCTTAATCAGGTCCGGCGTCCGGCGAAAAGCGGCCGGGTCGCCCCCCGTAAAAAGAACATTATTGATTTCCGGGTGTTGGGCCAGATATTGCCTGGCGGCCCACAGTTTTTTGTCATAGGATTGCGCCGGCGCCGTCCTTTCAATCCTGATCTCGTTCACCTTGTAACAAAACTGGCAATTGGCCACGCAGTAGTCGTCAATGTGCAGGAGCAGCGTCCTTTCATACTTGTGCTGGAGAAAGGGGTCCTGGTTTTGCCGGTACGTTTTGTTGCCATACGGGTCAAACCGGCCGGTAAAAGGTTTCCGGCCCGGCGGTGGAAGAACGATGTTGAGGAGTTGCTCCCGATACGGCCCGCTTTGCCTGGCAATCAGGCAGGCATAGTGCTCAGTCACTCGAAAAGGCATAAAAGAGTGGCTTAACAACGCCAACCGCTCGGTCCTCTCCGTTGCCGATAAGCCCACGAGGCTGGCGAATTCGTGAAACCCTTCAGTGCCGGCAAATACCTTTAAACTCACATTATTTCCTTTTCCCCGGTCGCCGGTAATCCTATTGCCCACCATCTCCGAGGCAGGCCAGCACTACTGGCTTGTGGGCTGCTGGCAATCTCCACAGCGCCCCCGGCCAGCAGCCCACTGTTGATCACTCCCACCGTGCTGCAGGAGGTATAGCCTAAGAAGCGGGCGGTGATGTAATCGGACTTGGCCAGGTTATAAGCCATCAGGCGCACCCTGGCGAAGCCGGCGATCCGGTAAACCACCTGAGCGCCACTGCCCTGAGAGGCATCCCATATCGGAACAACGATGTCTACCGTGGTCAGGAGGTCAAGGGCATCTCGCACCTGGCGAGCGTTGGATACGCCCGGCTTGCCTTCCACCCAATCACCAACAGAGACCACGTGGTCATTGGGGTCATTCGGATTGACGTACGTGTGACTATTGCCCGGTGGGGTTAGGCTGGCCGCGAGAACGGGCACACTGGTGTCGCCTGTCCAGGTCAGCCAGCCAAAGTTGCCGGGTTGGGTGCCGTTCCAAATATCCTCTATGACGTCACCCACCTGGACCCCGGCCAGCGTATCGACGTGCAGGGCGATGGGATAAAGCTCGCAACTGCCTGTGGCTGGGGTGACGGTGATTGCCACTGTCGCCGTATCCAACCCACCGTTGCCGTCGCTAACGGTATAGGTCAGACTGTCGCTGCCGTTAAAGCCGCTGTCCGGGGTGTAACTGATGGTCCCGTCGGGATTAACGGCCGCCAGCCCATTGCCCGGCTGGGTAACGTTGGTGATGGTTAACGTATCCCCATCCACGTCGCTGTCATTGTTCAGGACGGCGATCACTACAGCTGTGTCCTGGCTGGTTACGGCGGTGTCGTCCACGGCGAGGGGGGGGTCGTTGACGGGGGTAACGGTGACGGTGGCGGTGGCCGTGTCGGTGCCGCCATTGCCGTCGCTGACGGTGTAGCTGAAG
>JAKEFB010000267.1 GCA_022616275.1 Chloroflexota bacterium | reverse complement strand
GAACATTCGTGGGCCTGTTGTGGTGTTGAGTTTGTGTCTTGGACAACACAACTCTACTCCACAACGGCCCTCCTTGCCTTATTTTGGCGAAGGTATTGCTAGATACCACCAATATTTAATCGGATCGGGATGTAGTCTTTGCCAAACTCCCTCTGGTGTTCGCCAGCCGTACCCATCTCTGAGCCACAGATTGCCAGCATGATCGAGTAAACTTCCACTGTAAAATGTATTATGAGGAGGTGGGATTTTGGCGATGTTGTTGGTGGATATCGTGTATTGGAAAACAGATCCTACTCCACCATCATAATCATAAAAAAAGAGACGACCGTTTGGATCATAAATCAAGTCAAAAAGGCTGTTATATTCTGCCAAAGAAGCATGCCTTTCTGCCTGCTGATTTACTGGATCAAAGCTGTAAATAGCATCGCTAGCAGAGAAGATCCAAAATATCCCGTTGGAATCCAATACGATCTCGCCTAATTCGGCCACAGTGCCATCTTGAGATTTGGTACGAAGCTTCCACTGTTGCAGAAATTTTTGCGTATGCTGCACGACAAAACTTTTTGAGACATCATCGAAAATAGTGAATACAATTCCACTCGCTTCGGCAAAGTTTGGATTTACCTCAAGACTAATTCCCCATATTGATTGTCCCTTGTAGGCATACAGACGCTCGACTTTGGTCGAACTATTAGGAATCTGTGGAACTATCTGCTGCCATTCTTGAAGGTCTGGACGATACACAAGAAAGAAATCATTACCGTTTTTTGCAGAATCTGAGAGCCATACCTCGAAATTCTTACCAACGGGGCGAATAGCTACCACTTCAAATCGCCCGTCACTACTTTCCTCAGGTACTACTGAAACGACTTGCCATGGGGGTAGTGGTAAGATCTCCTCTTGCGTCGGTCCGTCAATATCTGGGAAGGTGAACACGAAATGATCAAAAGAAGCAATACATTCGCCATCACTCGGCAGACGTGATATTACTTCGAGCTTTTCGTTGATAAACAAAATCCACCACAAAACAACCAGTATTATCAAAGCTAGCCTACGTTTAGAAATGTTTGCCAATTTAATCTTCACCATTATTCTCACCAAAACCGCTCAACTAGCTTAAATATCCAGTTTGCTATATGAACATTGTTATTAGTTCAAATCTCCAATCTCCCCCACTATCATAGTGCGGTCGGAGTCCAAACACATAATTTCACGTTCAATATATCGCTGGCGGATTTCTTGGAGCATATGCTTGAAAAACCTCACCTCAAAGACGAAGCTATTATGGCCTGTTTGCGCCACAGTTATGGGCTGGCAGTAAGCGGCATTGAATTTCTGCCGGTAGGCAATGACTCGTCTGCTGGCGTCTATCGGGTAAACGCGGATGATGGCAAAGTTTATTTTCTCAAGGTCAGACAAGGCCCTGTATACGAGCCAGGCGTTGCTGTGCCACGATATCTCCAGGACCAGGGGGTGGAGCAGGTCGTCGCACCGCTCCCGACCACGACTCAGGAATTGTGGGAAAGGGTAGAGCAATTCGCTTTAATTCTTTATCCCTTCATCGAGGGGAAAGTTGGTATGGAGGTCGGATTAACCAATGGCCAATGGATAGAATACGGCGCTGTCGTTAAAACCATTCATACCACGCAACTTCCCTCCGAACTGTTGGGGCGGGTGCAAAAAGAAAGCTTTGTACCGAACCTGAAATGGAGCGGTGTGGTCAGGCAGTTGTCAGAGACGATTCGATATCAAACGTATGACAAACCGGTTGAAAAAGAACTGGCCGCATTTTGGCGAGAAAAACAGGCGGAGATTGACCAGATCGTTGATTGGGCTGAAGCATTGGGCCGGGCGCTGCAAAGGAGAGCGTTGGAGTTTGTCTTGTGCCACGCCGATATACATACGGCCAATCTTCTGCTTACGCCAGAAGGTAAGTTGTTTGTCGTTGATTGGGATCAAGCGATCTTAGCTCCCAAAGAGCGTGACCTCATGTTTGTGGTCGGCAATACGGTTGGCGATTCTGTGATTGAGACCGGAGAAGAGGAATTGTTTTTCCGGGGATATGGAAAAACAGACGTAGACTGGCTCGTCCTGGCTTACTACCGCTATGAATGGGTCGTTCAGGAGATGGGTGACTATGGCGAACGGGTGTTTTTGATGGACGTGGGCACAGAGACTAAGCAAGACGCAGTGCAAGAGTTCCTGGCCCTGTTTGAGCCTGGCAATGTTGTCGAGGCGGCCCACAAGTTAGACCACGTTTTGTTTCATGATGAGGAGGGGTAAATGGTCAAGCTTATTCAAACGGAGGCTGAGGCTGGTGACTGTCGCTAACCGGACCAACGATTTGGCCGGCGCCGGGAAAAGCGCCCGGCAGCGAAAAATTGCCGGGTATGGGTTTTCCATCCTGCGGCACGGCCGGTCCATCCACCGCCCCACCGCCATTGGCGGCCGCCATCTGCCTCTCTCAAGTCTATTCCTGTCTGCGCCGTCTGTTCGGCTTCGCGAAACAGACGGGCAATCTGGGCCATGGTCTCGCTGCCATGCTCAAACTCTATGACTGCCTGCTGCAGCGCCGGTAAAAGCTCTTCTGCCACTTCCTGGCTGAAGGCTCCGGCCGCTTCACCGCCCCAGTCGCAGGCCGCGCGCTCAACCTGCTGGCGCAGGCGTTGCTGCAACTGCACCATGACCTCGGCCTGCCCGGCAAGGCGCCGGCCGATATGATCCAATGCTTCGCAATCAACTTGAATGAGCTGTTGCGCCATTTGAACTTACCCCGCAGGTAACTGCTCCGACAAACCCTAAGTGTCCTGTATCTTCAGGACGGGAAAACGGACGCTGCTGTTTTAGGACGGTTGTGTGAGGGTGAAATGTTCGCTCTTATAGCTCACGATACCGTTACATGCTCTCCCATATTTTCAGTCTACCATGAATGGGGTTGGCCCAAGGTAAATCCGTTTACAGGCTGCCTGTAGAATTCACTAATCAAGGTGGGTAGCTGCTATATATGTTGAGGCGACCCGAAAAGCTGGGTAGTGTCCCTGAATCCTACAAACCTGGCTGCTCTGTGGGGACCCGATAGTGGCGCAAAATCTCGGCGGCAAAGCCGGCGGCCCGGCCGTCGAGGATGGCCTGGCGAAGCTGGCGCATCAGGTTGAGGAGGAAGTACACGTTGTGGGTGGTCAGCAGGACGTGGCCCAGGATTTCATTGGCCCGGACCAGGTGGCGGAGGTAGGCGCGACTGAAATTATGGCAGGTGTAGCAGCCGCAGGTGGCGTCCAGCGGGGCGGGGTCACGGGTGTATTGGGCATTGTCCAGGTTGAGCCGGCCGCCCAGGAGCATGGCTGCGCCGTGGCGGGCCAGCCGGGTGGGCAGGACGCAGTCGAAGATGTCTATGCCGCGCAGGACAGCGTTGATCAGGTCTTCGGCCGTGCCGACGCCCATCAGGTAGCGGGGTTTGCCGGCCGGCAGGATGGGGTGGAGAACGTCCAGGGTGGCGAGCATGTCGGCCTTGCTCTCGCCGACGGATAACCCGCCGATGGCGTAGCCAGGGAAGTCCAATTCCATCAGGAAGCGGGCGCTGGCCTGGCGCAGGTCAGGAAAAATGCCGCCCTGGACGATGCCAAAGAGGGCCTGATCGGAGCGGCGTTTGGCTGCCAGGCAGCGCGCCGCCCAGGCATGGGTCCGTTCCAGGGACTCCTTCACATAGTCATAGTTATCCGGGGGCGGGCACTCGTCAAAGGCCATAATAATGTCGGCCGCCAGGTTTTCCTGGATGGCAATGCTTTTTTCCGGGGTGAAGCGGTGGCGGGAGCCGTCAATGTGGGATTGGAAGGTGACGCCGTCAGCGTCAATTTTGCGGCTGCCGCTGAGGCTGAAGACCTGGAAGCCACCGCTGTCGGTCAGAATTGGCCCCGGCCAGGCCATGAAGCGGTGCAGGCCGCCCATCTCCTGGACGATGTCGTCGCCCGGCCGGAGGTAGAGGTGGTAGGTGTTGGCCAGGACGAGTTGCGCGCCCAGCTCCACCAGATCAGCCGGCCGCAGCGCCTTGACCGTGGCCTGGGTGCCCACCGGGGCAAAGACGGGCGTGGAGATGACGCCGTGCGGGGTGTGGAAACGGCCGGCCCGCGCGCCACTTTCGGGATCGGCCGCGATCAACTCAAATTGAAACACTCAGTCGCTAACTTCTGTTATATAGGCGAGACCGTTTAGAGTGACGATTAGTTGATTCAGCACGTCTCGACCGATAATTACTTCGCTTATTTCCTTGCGACCAATTACCTCCATACCAAGAAGGAGCAGTGGACCAATAGCCAGTTGAGTCATATAAATAGTTACAGGATAGCGAATCCCAGACAAATCCCGCACCCAGCGCTCATCAACTTCTCGTGCTCCAACTAAGTCTAGAATATGAGCAGGTATCTGTGTTGCATCCGAACCTGAATCTATTAAGCCCTGAACAGTCTGCTGTTGGTTTGTTAACGTTCCGGCGATGGTTAACTCTAAAACTGGAAATGCGGGTAGGTACGTCTGATCGTATTCGAATGAAAGTTGCATAGTACCACTCATGCCCAGCGGACGGAGCGGTGTTCGTAAACAATCTCCGGTTCTTGCCTTACTTGACGGATAAGTACAAATACGTCAGGGTATTTCCTGTTAATTCTCTCTAGTAAAGCTACTCGATCAGCATCGTGATCAACCAAGGCACCACCATAAATAGCCACGTATTCTCTTGGATATTTTTGCCACAACATTGGATGTAGGTGGCGAAACGCTTCTTTTTCCCGTTCTCGCTCCGGATCTTCTGTTTGAGCTTCCATAGTAGATAGCCCTTGCGCCAGCACTTCTGCTACTATCTCAGCTACATCTCGCTGCTGCTTCTGCGCCACACGTTGAGCCCGTTCATACAAATGCCGGGGAATGGTTAAGGTTTTACCGACGCTCATTTGTCTCTCCGCACAGTAAGGATACTAATTGCCTGCCTATTCAGGATACCCAACTTTTCTGAACTTTGCCTGTAAAGCACAAATATACAGGAGATTATAACAAAATTGCCATCAACGCAGAGAACTGGCGAAAACAGACAAAGAAGCTTCGTGTTATTCGTGCAGTTCGTGTCTAAAAAGCGGTTGACATCCCGGCCGCTCTTTGCTACCATTCTTGCTAACAACTGCATAGCTTTTTAAGCACTTCTTATCCAGAGAGGTCGAGGGAACGGCCCGATGACACCTCAGCAACCGCCGCAGATCGTTTGCGGAGATGGTGCTAATTCCGGCAGAAGTGTATCTTCAAGGGAAGGTACTTCTGGAAGATGAGGAGTGGCGATGCTGAAACAGTAAGCCTCTTCAAAACTTCTAGAAGAGGCGTTTTTGTTTTAACGGCTCTTCGCACTCTGGATAGTCAGGTGCGAGGGGCTGTTTTGTTTTAAGAGATTGGAGATTGGAGATTGGAGATTAGGATTAGAGTTGAATAAGCAACAGTTTAACTCTAACTCAAGACTCTAACTCAACCGGAGGTAGGGCGATGATTAACCTGGCAGAGCAACAACAGGTGGAGACGATTGTGGCGGGGGAGCGGCCGGACGGGGCGTCTACACGGGCGGTGCATGGGCGGCTGGAGGGGCGGCGGCCGCAAGCCAACCATTCCTTGGTGACGCCGCTGGTGCAGACGGCGACGTATACGTTCCACGATACAGCCGATTTGTGCGCCTTTATGGAGGCCAAGATGTGGGGCGGCGACCCGGCGATGGCCGAGCGAGGCGAGTACGGCCGGTATGGCAACCCGACGGTCCAGGCCGTAGAGCGGCGGCTGGCGGCGCTGGAGAACGGCGGCGATGCCCTACTCTTTCCAACCGGGATGGCGGCGGTGACCAACGTGCTGCTGTCCATGCTGTCGGCCGGCAGCCACGTCATTTTCACCGACGACTGTTACCGCCGGACGCGCTATTTCTGTAACACCTTCCTGCGCCGGCTGGGTATCGAGACGACGCAGGTGCCAATGGGCGATTATGAGGCACTGGAGGCGGCTATCCGGCCGAACACGCGGCTGATACTCAGCGAAAGCCCGACCAACCCTTACCTGCGGGTGGTGGACCTGGAGCGGCTGGTAGCCATTGGCCGCCACCACCGGGTGAAGACGCTGATTGACGCCACCTTTGCCACACCCGTTAACCAGCGGCCGTTGGAGTTCGGCGTGGACCTGGTGATTCACAGCGCGACCAAGTACCTGGGCGGCCACAACGACATTATGGCCGGCGCGGCGGTGGGCGAGGCGGGGTTGATTCACGCCCTGCGCCAGAGCCAGGGGGTCCTGGGTGGGGTGCTGGATCCACACGCCGCCTACCTGTTGGAACGCGGGTTGAAGACGCTGGCGCTGCGAGTCAGGCAGCAAAACCAGACGGCCCAGGCCGTGGCCGAGTACCTGGCGGCGCACCCCAAGGTGGAGCGGGTCTGGTATCCGGGGCTGCCTTCGCACCCTGACTACGCCGTGGCCACCCGGCAGATGAGTGGTTTTGGTGGGGTGGTCAGCTTTGAGATTGGGCCGCGGCCGGGTGAGGAGGCGCTGGATACGACCTCCCGCTTTATTGACGCGATGACGATTCCTTACATTGCCCCCAGCCTGGGCGGTGTGGAAAGCCTGATCGAGCAGCCGGCGCTGATGTCTTATTACGAACTGTCTACTGAGGAGCGGCTGGCGGTCGGCATTAAGGACAACCTGGTGCGTTTCGCCATCGGCGTGGAGGACACGGCCGACATCCTGGCCGACCTGGACCAAGCCCTGGCGCAGATATGATGGGGAGGCTTGGCTAGAATAAACGCGAATCTCGCGAATAGGCGAATCGCGCAAATTTTTAAGGAAGATTATTCGCGTCATTCGTCCATTTGCGCCATTCGCGATTAAGACAGAGGTGGGTATGACGCTGGTCATGAAATTTGGTGGAACGTCGGTGGGGAGCGCGGAGGCGATGGAGCGCACGGCCGGGCTGGTCCGCCGCAGCCTGGAGACGTGGCCACAAGTGGTCGTGGTTGCCTCGGCCATGAACGGCATCACCGACCTGCTGCTACAAGGGGCCAGGACGGCCGCCGCCGGCCAGGCGACTTACCAGGAACTGGCCCAGACGTTGCAGGAGCGGCATCACCAGGCGATTGAAGGGCTGCTGCCGGCCGGCGAGGAACGGGAGCGGTTGGCGGCCGAGATTGACCGGTTTGTGGACCGTTTTGCCGCTTTGTGCCGGGCGGTGCTGGTGTTGGGGGAGTTGACGCCGCGCGCCCTGGACGCGATCAGCTCGATGGGCGAGCAAATGAGTATCCGTATACTGGCCGCGCACCTGCGCTACCTGGGGCAGCCGGCCGAGGCGGTGGACGCCAGCGAGCTGGTGGTGACCGACAATAATTTCCAGTCGGCCACGCCGCTGATGGGGCAGACGACGGCGCAAACGGAGGCGCGGCTGCGGCCGTTGCTGGCGCGAGGCGCCGTGCCTGTGGTGACGGGTTTTATCGGGGCGACGGTGAGCAGAGTGACAACGACGTTGGGCCGGGGCGGTTCCGATTACAGCGCGGCGATTCTGGGCCAGGCGCTGCAGGCTAAAGAGGTGTGGATCTGGACTGACGTGGACGGGGTGATGACGGCCGATCCGCGCCTGGTAGCGGAGGCCCGGACGATTCCGGTGCTCTCGTACCGTGAAGTGGCCGAACTGGCTTATTACGGGGCCAAGGTGCTCCACCCCAAGACGATCCGGCCGTGCGTGGAGAATAACATTCCCTTGCGAATCAAGAATACCTTTAACCCGAATCATCCCGGCACGGTGATTGTGCCGGAAGTGGGCGAGAGCAACGGTAAAATTAAGGCGGTGACGGCGATCAAGAAGTTAAGCCTGATTACAATAGAGGGCAAGGGAATGATCGGCGTACCCGGCATTGCCGCCCGGACCTTTGGCGCTGTGGCCCGCGGCCGGGTGAGCGTGCTGCTCATCACCCAGGCGTCTTCGGAGCAATCTATTTGCTTCACCGTGCCGGAAGAAGTCAGCGACCCGATTGTGGCCGGACTGGAGGAGGAGTTTGCCGTGGAGCTGCGGCGGCGAGACATAGACCGGGTGTGGGCCGAGCGGCCGGTAGCCATTATCACCGTGGTGGGGGCCGGGATGCGCGGCACACCGGGGATTGCCGGCCGCCTCTTCAGCGCCGTCGGCCAGGCCGGGGTAAATATCATTGCCATCGCCCAGGGTTCGTCGGAGTGCAGCGTCAGTATGGTTGTGGCCGAGCCAGACACGGCGGCGGCCGAGAAAGCGATTCATAGCCTGATTGTGAACGGCGATTAACTTTCACCTGGACGGGTGTTAAACTGAAATTGAACTTCCCGCCTCGTTTCCCCTGAACGGGCGTTAATTTGGGGTTGGCCTGCGGCCAATTTCAAATTTAACGCGCTGCCTTGATCCCTTTTTCACAAGTCACGATAATCATCGCAAAAAGCAATGAGCGATGAGCGATGAGCAATGAGTGGACTTGACTCATCGCTCATTGCTCGTCACTTCTTGACGGAGGAGAAAGATGCGTTTTCGATATCTTCTTTTGGTCGTTTTGTGCCTGGCGTTGTTGGTGGCTTGCCAGGGTGGCGAAACGACGACGACTTCAGAGCCACAAGCTACGGCCGAGCCACAGCCGGACCCACAACCAGAGCCGGAAGCCGACCCGGAACCGGAAACGGCCGGGCCCGGGGCGGACGGCGAGCTGGTAGTCTATTCCGGCCGGAGCGAGAGCCTGGTGCAGCCGATTATTGACCGCTTTGAAGAGGGAACGGGGATTGAGGTTGAGGTGCGCTATGCCGGCACAGCCGAACTGGCGGCCACATTGCTGGAAGAAGGGGCAAACAGCCCGGCCGACGTTTTCTATGCCCAGGATCCCGGCGGCCTGGGGGCGGTAGAAGCGGCCGGCCTGCTGGCCCCGGTGCCGGCCGAGTTACTGGCCCAGGTACCGGCTCGCTTTGCCTCGCCGGACGGCCAGTGGGTGGGTATTTCCGGCCGGGCCAGGGTGGTGGTCTATCATACCGAGCTGGTGAGCCAGGAAGAATTGCCCGACGACATGGAGGGCTTTACTGACCCGCAGTGGCAGGGGCGCATCGGCTGGGCGCCGACCAACGGTTCCTTCCAGGCTATGGTCACGACCATGCGGGCCGTCTGGGGCGAGGAACGGACTCGCGCCTGGCTAGAGGGCATCCAGGCCAACGAGCCGGTGGCTTACGAAAACAACACGGCCATTGTCCAGGCGGTGGGGGCGGGGGAGATAGAGGTGGGCTTCGTCAATCACTATTATCTCTTCCGCTTCCTGGAAGAGCAGGGTGAGAGCTTCCCGGCGCGCAACTACTTCCTGCCTGGCGGTGGCCCGGGTTCGCTGATCATGGTTTCCGGGGCTGGCATCTTGAAGACGGCCGCCCACCCGGAGAATGCGGAGCGCTTCCTGGAATTCTTGCTGTCGCCGGAAGCGCAGCAGTACTTTACCGACGAGACGTTTGAGTACCCGGTGGTAGAGGGGGTGACAACCTCGCCGCTGCTGCCGCCGCTGGCGGAGTTGGACGCGGTGGCGGCCGACGTTCCCCTGGCCGACATGGCTGACCTGGAGGGAACGGCGGCGCTGCTCAGCGAGCTTGGGATTCTGCCTTAGCTCTTTTAACGCAAAGACGCAAAGAGGCGCAAAGACGCAAAGATTTTTCTTTGGGTTTTTGCGCCTGTCATTGTTTGTGGGAGAATGGGGGTTGTTGCCTACGCGGCAGTGCATCTTGGTTTGTTGGGGAGAGAGTACATGAGACCTTTTGAGTTTTTGCCGCTGGTTGCTCTTTTACCGGTCCTGGGCTGGCCGATCCTGGCCAGGCGGCGGCCGGGGTGGGTGGCGTATCTGCCGGCCGTGGCCGGCTTGCTTATTGTGGCCCACCTGCTGCTGGAAGGGTATCGCTGGCAGATGTGGCCGGCTTACCTGTTGACGGGCGCCAGCTTGCTTTTGTCTGCGCGGTGGTGGCGCCGACCGGCTGAGGAGAATTCCCCTCCACGGCACTGGTCGCTGACTATCGCCGGCCGCCTGGGGGGAATCGTATGGCTGGGCCTGGCGGCGCTGCCGGCGCTCTTGCCGGTGCCGCGCATGCCGGAGCCGTCCGGTTCTTTCCCCGTTGGCACGACGACTTTCTATTTCCGGGACGAGACGCGCGACGAGATCTATACCGACGACCCGGCCGACAAGCGAGAGTTAATGGTCCAGGTGTGGTATCCGGCCGCGGCCGGCGCGCTGACTGACCCGGCCGCTTACATTGCCGATCTAGATGTTGCCGCTCCGATCCTTGCCGAACGGTTTGACCTGCCGTCCTTCTTATTTAATCATTTGAACCTGGTCAAGACCCACGCTGCCCTGGATGCACCAGCGGCGACCAGCGGTGGCCCTTTTCCTCTGCTCGTTTTCTCGCACGGCCTGCGTGGCTTTCGCAACCAGAACAGCGTTCTCATGGGGGAGCTGGCCAGTCACGGTTACGTGGTGGCGGCTATTGACCACACCTACGCCAATATCTTTACTGTTTTTCCCGACGGCCGGGTGACCTTTTACAGTTCCAACATCTTCCCGGGTGGCGAGATTACGACCGAAGGCGGCAGGGGGCTGGTTAGCGTATGGGCGGCCGACGTTCGCTTTGTGGTAGACCGGTTGCTGGCGCTGAACGACGATTCGAGTGGGGTCCTGGGCGGCCTGCTGGACGGGGAGCAGGTGGGATTCCTGGGCCATTCGACGGGTGGGGGGACGGCGGTGGAGGCGTGCGGCCGGGACGAGCGCTGCCGGGCCGGTCTGGCGCTGGACGGCTGGCTGGAGCCGGTATCTGAGGAGGTGGCGGCGGCCGGGCTGCAACGGCCGTTCATGTTTATCGGCACGGCCGAGTGGCTGGGGCCGGATAACAAGGCGCGTGGACTGGCGCTTTACGAAGGAGCCAGCAGCGAGAGTTACCTGGTCACTGTCGAAGGGACAGTACACTATGACTACTCTGACCTGCCGCTGTTTTCGCCGCTGGCACCAGCGATGGGGTTGTCGGGTTCTTTAGACGGCCGGCGGGCTGTACAGGTCGTTAACGATTACGTACTAGCTTTCTTTAACTTCACCCTTAAAGGCCGGCCGTCGCCTTTGTTGCAAGGGGATACTTCCAGCTACCCCGAAGTCCGGTTTAACACTAACCAACCTTAGTGCATAGAGGAGTCCGCAGCCTCAGATGCGAACGGGCATCTGAGGCTGCGGAATCTGTCAATAGTTTTGAGACACTCACTTTGAGAAATTAGTGAGCAATAGGCTCGCTCTCCGGCTGATGGATAAGTGGATAACTCTGCGTTACCTT
>JAKEFB010000036.1 GCA_022616275.1 Chloroflexota bacterium | reverse complement strand
TGGCTCCCGCAAAAAGGCGTGCATCGCCGGGTCCAGTTGCAGCACCTGGGCTGCCTCGTCCAGTTGGGCCTGGGCGATGGCGAAGGGGTTGAGATTTTCTTTCATAGAGACAATCTTACTCCGTTAGAGATTGGAGATTAGAGATTATGAGCAACCCCTGGTTACCAATCTCCGAGCTCCAATCTCTAATCTCTTCCTATATCCAGCCCCGCAGCTTCACCGCCTGCGCCACCCGGTCTACAGCCACCAGGTAAGCGGCCACGCGGTTGTTCACCTGCATCCGCTGGGCCATTTGATGCACAGCGTGGAAGGCAGCGGTCATCTTCCGGTCCAGCCGCTCGTTGACCATCCCCTCATCCCAGTAAAACTGGTAGGCGTTTTGCACCATTTCAAAGTAGGAAACAGTCACGCCGCCGGCGTTGCACAGGAAATCAGGAATGACGTAGACGCCATTCTCGTACAAGACGTTGTCGGCCTGAGGGGTGGTGGGGCCATTGGCCAGCTCGGCCACAATGCGGGCCTTGAGCTGCCCGGCGTTCTGGCCGGTGATCACATTTTCCAGCGCGGCCGGGAAGAGCACCAGCACGTCCAGCTCCAGTAACTCGCTGTTACTGATCTCCTCCGCCTCCGGAAAGCCCAGCACCGAGCCGGTCTGGCGCTTGTGGGCCTGCACGGCGGCCGGGTCAAGACCTTCCCAGTTGACAATCCCGCCTCGTGAATCGCTGACGGCCACCACCTTTAACCCCAGCACCGATTGGGCCAGGTTGTGGGCAAAGGTCCCGGCGTTGCCGTACCCCTGGATAGCCGCCGTAGCTCCCTGGAGATCCAGCCCCAGGACCTTGCCGGCTTCACGGACCGTATAAATACCGCCCCGCGCCGTGGCCTGGTCTCGACCGGCCGAGCCGCCCAGGGCCAACGGCTTGCCGGTGATCACGCCGGCCTCGTGGTGTCCGACCAGCACCTCGTACTCGTCCATCATCCAGGCCATAATTTGGGGGTCGGTATAGACGTCCGGGGCCGGCACGTCCTTGGTCAGACCCACATAGCGGGCAATAGCCCGCATATACCCCCGGCTCAGCCGCTCCAGCTCGGTCTGTGACAGCTCTTTCGGGTTACAAATGACCCCTCCTTTGCCGCCCCCCAGGGGAATGTCCACGACGGCCGTTTTCCAGGTCATCCAGGCGGCCAGGGCGCGGATCGTATCCACCGTCTCTTCCGGGTGGAAGCGAATACCACCCTTGGCCGGGCCGCGGGCGTCGCTGTATTGGACGCGGTAACCCCGGAAGACTCGCGTGCTGCCGTCGTCCATGCGGACCGGGATGGTAAAGTGATATTCACGCATCGGCTGGCGCAAAAAAGCGGCCATATCCTGGTCTAATTGCAGGATAACGGCCGCTTTGTCGAACTGCGCCTGGGCAATGGCAAAAGGGTTGAGAACTTCACTCATGGTTATACTCCATAAACAGTTGGATTGCTGGCTAATAAGCTTGATTGTAGCACTACTGTCATTTGTGTGCAGATAAGTCGGATGATAAACTTGCCGCCTCATGGCCAAATGGGACTTCTGGCGGGACCGGTGGAGCCAACTGCTGCTAGGGCTGGCTGCCCTGTTGGACCTGGCGCTCTTTGCCTACCTGGCCGCCGTTTACGGTCGCTTGCCGGAGGAAGTGCCGCTTCATTTCAACCGGGCCGGGCTGCCAGACCGGACCGGCGTTCCATCCGGGTTATTTGTTTTACCCCTGGCCGGCCTGTTGGCCTGGCTGGCAAATGGCTCGGTGGGTCTCTTTTTCTACCAGGCCCGGCGCGAAAGACCGGTCGCTTACATTCTATGGGGCGCTACCGTCGCCATCGAGCTGGCCGCCTGGCTGGCCCTGGTTGGCCTGTTGGCGTAAGGCATGGCGAACTCCCTTTTTGGCAACAATTTGTTCCTCAACTTACTGGCGGCGTTGCTCATCAGCATCGCTATTGCCATTTTGGCTCTCTGGCGCGGCTCGCTCTCTCGTTCCGGCGCGGCCGGCGCGCTGATCGTCGGCACGCTCGTCTTTGGCCTGGGCGGCTGGGTGTGGGGCGTGCTGCTGGGCATTTTTTTTGTCACTTCCAGCCTGCTGTCCCATTTTAAGGAAGCGGAGAAGCAGGTAGCGGCCGAAAAGTTCAGCAAAGGGCACCAGCGAGACATCGGCCAGACGCTGGCCAATGGCGGGCTGGGCAGCCTGGTGGCCGTCCTTAGCTTCCTCTCCCCGTCGGCCGCCTGGTTCCCGTTGTTTATTGGGGTGATAGCCACAGTGACGGCCGATACCTGGGCCACAGAGGTGGGCACGCTGGCCAGACAGCCGCCCCGCCTGATCACCACGGGCCGGCGAGTGGAAGTGGGCACTTCCGGCGGCATCTCTGCCCTGGGTACGGCCGTCTCCCTGCTTGGAGGATTGCTCATTGGCCTGGCCGCCGGGGCGCTGGACAACAACCTGGCCCTGGGAACGGCCGCCGCCATCGGCGCGCTCAGCGGCCTGGCCGGCTCTCTCTTCGACAGCCTGTTGGGAGCCACCGTCCAGCGCATTTACTACTGCGACGTCTGTGGCAAGGACACCGAGCGCAAAGTCCACAAGTGCGGCTACGCCACCCGGCCGTTGCGCGGCTGGTCCTGGCTCAACAACGACCTGGTCAACCTCCTCTCCTCTCTCGCCGGCGGCCTGGTGGCCGTCGCCCTCTGGCTTCTCTTTTGAGATGGAAAGGGAGAGAGAGAGTGAAGTCACCTTGTCACCTTGTCTCCCTGTCTCCCCCTCCCCTTGTCATCGCCGCGCCAGGCGGTCCGAGGCTTCGCGCAGCCGGTAGGCCAGGGTGACGGCCAGCGTCTGGTAAAAGCGGGTAGCCAGACCGGGCACCGAGGCCAGCAAGGAATTCAGGTGCGCTTCCGCAATCACCGAAACGTCTACGTCCCCATCGGCGACCACTGAGGCGCTGGCCCCGCTGCCTTCCAGGAAAGACATTTCGCCAAAGACTGCCCCCTGGCCCCGCCGGGCGATCACCTCGCCTGGCGCCCGTTCCACCTGTATCTGTCCCTTCTCGACGACAAAGATAGCCCGCCGCTGCGAGCCCTTTTCCAGGATGAGCTGGCCATCTTCATAAGAAACAAAGTGGGATTTTTCCAACAGTAACCGCCAGTCGTTTTCGGTCAGGAAGTTGATTCCCTTCGGTTCCTCAACAGTTCCGGCCGCGTCTTCTTCCAGGCCCAGGTCAAAAATGATGGGAAAATAAGCGTCTATCATGGGACTCACTCCTTGTATTGAAAGAAACAGGACAACCAGCAACCTGATTATATCGCGAGTTGCCTCTTGACAAAGAGCCAATTTCCTACTACTCTTATGCATATTACCCGCTTAACCGGGTAATATGCATAAAAAGAATAACTATGACTGCCCCCGATCCCGAATTTATCCTGACCCTGCCTCAAAACAACCTCAAGGTGGCGTTGGAGCCGGCCCACAACGCCCTGAACAGCCTGATGCTCCTCAACCGGACCGAGAAGCTGTCTGGCCTGAGCGATTGGGTGACAACGACGGCCGCCTCCCTGCCGGCCGGCCGGCTGCATACCAACCAGTTGGTCTTCGTCGGCTTTTTTTACGTCGTGACCCCACAGCGAAGCTGGCCCAGCTTTGAAACTTACCTGGATGACCTGGCCGCCCAGGAGCCGGCCGCGCTACGCGACCGGCTCCTGGCCATCTACACTGAACCCATGCCGGACATGCCCGGCGTGACGGCCGACCCCCAGGAATTGCTGGCCGACCCGGCGTTCTTCGTCAGCTACTTGCAGCGGCGCTTTTCCGAGGTAGACCCTGAGCTGGAACGGGAAGCCCACGCCCTGCTCAACGACCCCCCGGCCATGCAAGATCTCATCGTCTCTCATCTGCGCCGGATGTGGGACGACCTCCTGGCGGCCGAGTGGGCCCGTGTCCGGCCGATGCTCCAGGCCTCGGTCGAGGCTTTCCAGCAAATGGACTATTCCAGCCTGACCACGCTGGAGGCGGCCCGCCTTATCACCAACCAGGAATTAAGCGGCTGGTGGAAAAGCAGCCTGGAAAAAACCGGCCGGGTTATCCTGGTTCCTTCGGCCCACATCGGGCCTTACCTGTCTAAGTTTGCCGCCGGGGAGACGATGTGGCTGATTTTTGGGGCGCGCCTGCCCCAGGGCAGCGGGCTGCAAGCCCCTGATTTAAGCCGTTCCGAGTTGTTGGTCCGGCTGAACGCGCTGGCAGACGACACCCGGCTGCGCATCCTGGTCTTGCTCCGGGAGCAGGGCGAGCTGTGCGCCCCGGACATTATCGAACGCCTGGGACTCAGCCAGTCGGCCGCCTCCCGCCACTTGCAACAGCTCAGCGCCACTGGCTATGTCGCCGAGCGCCGCCGCGAGGGGGCCAAGTGCTACCGTCTGAACCCGGCGCGCATTGAAGAGACGTTGCGGACCATCGCCGACTTTTTATTGGGCTAGGAGTTGTGGAACGATTTTCAAAATTGTTCTACACAGGAAGGGTAACATGACAACCGATTTTCACACGCTTGTCCAGCAGGGCAACCAGGCCCTGGCCCCTCATTACGGCCCGGCCGCTGCGCCGGTCTTGGAAGCGGCCGGCATGCAGGGCGCAGATTGGTACGTGTCCAACGTCGCCCGCAGCCGCTACCCGGAGCCAGTGACGGCCGCTTACCTCCACAGCTTTTTCCCCTATTTCACCCTGGCCAACCGGGAGAAGGGGCTGGCCGAAGCCGCCGGCCGGGGCTTCCTGGAAACCGCCGGGGACGGCGCCTATCGTCTCACTGCCAGCGGGCGCGCCGGCGTCGAGGGCTTCTTTGAAGCGGCCCGCCAGGCCATTGCCCGGCTGGACCCCTTACCCCCGGCCGAGCTGGAACGGCTGGCCGGGCTGCTGCAACGAGTGAGAGCGGCCGTGGAAAGCGCCCCGGAGCCGGCCGGCAAGAGACATTTGCACTACAGCCGCTCCGTAGACCCTGGACTGGACGCCCCGGCGGCGGTGCGGATTGACCAGTACCTGACCGACCTGGGCCTTTATCGCGATGACAGCCACCTGGCCGCCTGGCAGCCGCACGGTATCAGCGGCCAGGCCTGGGAAGCGTTCACTTTCGTCTGGCGCGACGAAGCCAACACCCTGGCTGCGTTGGCCGAGCAGCTATCCTTCCGCGAACACACGGCCGATAGTTACGCCGCTGCTTTGCAAGAGCTGGCGGCACGGGGGTGGGTAGAGGAGGTAGACGGCCGCTACCAAATTACCGAGGCCGGCCGCCTGCTCCGCGAAGCGGTCGAAGAGACCACCAGGCATTATTACGACGCGCCCTGGCAGGCGCTTTCGACAGCCGAACAGGCTGAGCTGGCCGATTTGCTGGCCCGTTTCAACAACCGGCTCCAGGAAATGACCGCCGACCAGGTGGCTGCCGCCCGCATTGACCTCTGGCCGCTGGCCAACCAGCTCTCCCAAAGTATTGGCGCGGTGACACGCCAGACGGTAGTCCCAGCCATCGAGGCGGCCGGCATCGCCCAACCTGGCCTGCCCTTTTGTCTGTTGTACGCCTATTTCTTGGCCCCGGAGCCGTTCTCGCCCGCCATGATGGCCCGCCGCTTCCCTTACGGCCGGATCGAGCGCTGGAATGGTTATGTCGAGACGCTGGCCGAAAAAGGGTTGCTGGCCTCCACTGGCAACGGCGCCTACACACTTACCGAAAACGGCCGAGCCATCGAAGACGGCCTAAACCGCAGCTTTTACCGCCGGCTGGCCGAGGTGGAAGAAGTGGTGGCCAGTTCCTTCCCGGCGGCCGATCTGGAGCGTCTGGCTGCCCTCTTGAAACGGGTGATCGAAGCGTGCTTCCAGGCGCAGGAACCACCGGGGACCTGGTGCCTGCAGCGATTCACTTACCAGCCGCCGCTGGAGGTCTCGACCCTGGGAACGATTGACATGAGCCTGGACAGCCTGAACGCCTTCCGTGACGACGCCCACCTGGCCGCCTGGCAGCCCTATGGCCTGGCTGCCCACGCCTGGGAGTTCTTTACCCTGCTCTGGCAAGGCGAGGTGAAAAGCGCCGCCGAAATGGCCGAGCGCCGTGACCAGGAGGAAGCGCTCTACGCCAGGGTACTCGACGAGCTGGCGCAGCAAGGCTGGATAGAGTCGCCCGGCAACGGGACCTACCAATTGAGTCGGGCCGGCCGGCAATTCCGCGAGCAGGCCGAAAGCCTGACCAACCGCTACTTCTACGGACCCTGGGCAACCCTGGACGGCGACGAAACGGCCGAGTTGCGAGCGTTACTCACCCGCCTGGCCACCAGTCTCAAGGAAGTTAGCATTTAGCGGGCGTTAGGAGTCATCCACAAGTGGGCCCGTAGTAAAGTGCCATATCGTGCCTCTATTGTGTCTGGCGGCCGGTAATGGTCATGGTTCCCTCACCCATAAGGATTTCTTGCAGTTGTACGCCGGCCGGCATCTGGTTCAGGGCCTGGCCCAGCGAACTATTCAGCGTGCTTTCTGCCCCGGCCAGGAGTGTCTCCGGCACCTGGATGCTGCCGAGCGTGGCGCTGATCAGCTCAAACTGGAGCACACCGTCTACGACCGCCGGCCGGAACACGACAGCTAGAGGCGCGACAATAGGCTGAGTTACGTCGCCAGTCAGGACAATGTTGCCGCCGATGAACGTCACCAGCGGGTTTTGCAGCGCGGTTTGCTGGTTCCCGGCCAGTTGTTGCTGGGCGAGGATAACCTGGTTCACCTCGTCGTCGGTAATGGTCACCGTGAAATTGCCGTTTGCGTCCGGTTGAATCCCGGCCAGCTTTTCTTGCAGGGCATTGATGTTCGGCGTGCCAATGGCCTGGATAGTAGCCAGCGCGTTTCCCCCCTGCGTCGTGGCGACGGCGGCGGCCGTCTGGAGCCCAGACCCTCCTTGTTGGCCAGCGGCCTGAGCGGTCTCGACAGCCCCCGGCGGCGGCGTCACCAGCGCCGCGCCACCCGGCCCGCAGGCCAGCGGCGCCAGCCATAACAAGCTCAGGAATAGGGTCAGGGCGGGAATGGTATGGTTTTTCTTCATTTCTTGTCTCCTTGTAAATAGCTGTCAGCCATTAGCTACCAGCTTTCAGCTAATGGTAGCAGAGCCGGCGGCCGCCCGGTAGTGCCGTCCGGCACGAGCCATCATGACCCCAGTCACCAGGAATAGCCCCAATCCAAAATCTAAAATCCAAAATCCATCTCCTTGACCCCCCCTCTGACCTCGTGTAGCATACCGGGCAGTACAAACGATGAAACAAACAGCCACCATCGCCTTTCTCCTGACTTTCCTCGCCCTGCTGCTGGTCCTCTCGGCGGCCATCGTTTTTTTGTCCGGCCGGAACGAGACCCTCCAGGACAACGTAGCCGTGGCCCAGGCAACCAGCACCCAACTGGCCTCCGAAGTTACAGTGCGGAATGCGGCCCTGGACAGCGCCAACGCCACGCGGGACGACCTGGCCACCCAGTCGGCCGGCCAGGCCGGCCAACTCGGAACCCAGAATCAGGAAATCCAGGCGCTCAACGCCCAGCTTGAACTCCAGGCGACCATCCTGGCTCAGGCCGAGCAGACCAACGCCGTGAACGTCCTTATCTTCTCGCCCAAGGATGGAACGACGGTCAGGCCAGGCGAGAGTCTGGAGCTAGTGATTGCCGCCAATGCTCCGGCCGGCGTAGCCGGCGTTACCCTGACGGTCAACGACGAAGCCCAGGATTGTTGCCCGGGTGAAAACCAGCTCATGCTCCTGGCCCGCCCGCTGTGGACGCCACCGGCCGAGGGGACTTATACCATTACGGCCGTAGCCAAAAACAGTACCGGCCAGACCAGCCAGCCATCTACCGTCACAGTGACCGCCAGCTACGCCAGCGACGAAGAGCGGGAAGCAGCCTTGTTGCAGGAGGTGGCCCAGACGGTCATCGAGATTCGCGGGCCGGTAGCCACGGCCACGGCTACGGCCACCCCCAGCCCTGAGCCTGGGGGCACCGCTCCCCAGAACTTTGGCGACCTGCACCAGAATTTGATGACCGGCGACGCTTACACCCGACTGGAGGCAGAAAACGAAGCCCTGGTTTTGAGCGCCTTTGACTATGTCCCGGCCGGTTACGACCTTTTTGGCTTCGTGACCGGGCTGGTGACCAACGAGGTCACCGGCTATTACGCCCCGGAAAGCAACAGTTTCTTCGCCTACCAGCCTGGCGAGGTGGCGGAACCGTTCGGCCAGTGGAGCCAGGTTCACACCGTTACCCACGAGATCCAGGTGGAACGGTTTGCCTTAGACGAGCTTAACCTGGCCGGGCTGAACGAAGACAATCTACTCGCCGTGCGAGCCCTGGTCGAGGGAGAAGCCAACCTGGTGCAAAGCCTTTACTTACAAGGCGATTACCTGGCGGCCGAGGAAGTGGAAGCCATTAACGCCGGGCTGGCCTCGGCCGGAACGGGGCTATTGGACGGTGCTCCGGCTTTCCTGGGGCAACGTTTCCAGTTTGCCTATAGCGCCGGTGCCAATTTTGTCCAGTTCTTCTATGGCCAGGCCGGTTTTCCGGCGGTGGACGACGTGTGGGCCAGGCTGCCCGCCTCGACCGAGCAAATTTTGCATCCGGAGAAATACCAGGCCAACGAGCCGCCGCAGCCTGTCACACTGCTGCCTCTGAACACGACGTTGGGCGTGGGCTGGCAGTTGATCGGCCAGGACGTTTTTGGCGAATTTTACCTGCGCCAGTACCTGGCCCAGCACCTTCCCCCCGACGAAGTAGACCAGGCCGCTACCGGCTGGGGCGGCGGCCGGTACGCCGTCTACTGGAACGAAGCTGACCAGGCGCTGATGATGGCGCTGCGCCTGGCCTGGGATACGCCGGCCGACCACAGCGAGTTTGCCACGGCCCTCACCGACTACCTGGGGCTTCGCTTCGAGGGCGCCGGCCAGCTTCAGCCAGATGGCGGCCGCTGCTGGCAGGGAGAGACGGTGATCTGCTTTTACCAGTTAGGCGGACACAGCCTGGTCGTCCGCGCCCCCAGCCTGGAGATAGCGGCGGCCGTGGCCGCGGCCCAGGGGAACACACCCTAAGATGAGCGACTCAACCAACCGTTTTGAATTGCCCCTATGGGGGTGGATCGTCGGCTTCCTGGGCCTGCTTACCCTGTGTGGCTGCCTGGCCGTGGGAGTGCTGGTGCTGGCCAGCCTGTTTTTGGGTATCTCCGCTGCTTCGACAAGCGGCGTCTCGACCGTCGTCTTCACGACCATGGGCGCCGCCAGCCCTCGGCCCAGTCCCACGCGAGCTACAGCGACACCCTTACCCTCGCCAACCACGACCGTAGAGAGCACGGCCACCAGCCGGCCGCCGGCCAGCCCGACACCCATCGAGGCCGAAGAACCCTCGCCGACCTCACCGCCGGTCGAGGATCCACACGCCGACGAGCGGGCCGAGATAGAGGCTAACGTGGTCGAAATCCGGGGCCTGGAGCCGCTGGAACCAGTCGTACCGACGTTGCTGACGGTAGCCGGGCTGCGCCAGCAGTTGGAGGCCGACCTGGCCGAAGATTACAGCCCCGAAGAATCCCGGAACGACGCCATTGCCCTGAGCGCCTTCGACTTCCTGGCGGCCGATTTTGACCTTTACACCTTCACCCTGGACCTGTACACGGAACAGGTAGCAGGTTATTACGACCCGGAAACGAACGAATTTGTCGTCATTAGTGACGACGACGAATTTGACGTCCTGGAGCAATGGACGCACGCCCACGAATACGTCCACGCTCTGCAAGACCAGCATTTTAACCTGGACTTGCTGGACGACGAGATGCTGGACTCAGAGGCCAGCTTTGCCCTACGCGCGCTGGCCGAAGGCGATGCCACGCTGGTCCAAACTCTTTACCTGTTTGGCGGGTACTTCAGCCAGGCAGAGTTGGGGGAAATTCTGGAGGCCGCCGGCGAGGTGGACACCACCGTCCTGGACAGCGGCCCGCCCATCCTGGCCCGCAACCTGGAGTTCCCTTATATCAGCGGCCTGGAATTTGTCCAGGCGTTGTACGAAGCGGGTGGCTTTGAATCGGTCAACGAAGCGTGGGAGAACCCACCACAAACGACGGAGCACATTCTTCATCCAGACCGCTACCTGGCCGGCGACGCACCCCAGGTGGTGGCGCTGGCCCCGTTGACCGAGACGTTGGGCGCAGGCTGGCAACAGGTGGACGAGGATATTTTTGGTGAATTTTTCCTGCGCCAGTATCTGGCGCAGCAGTTGGACGAAAGCGCCGTGGAGACGGCCGCCACCGGCTGGGGCGGCGACCGGTACGCCGTTTACTGGAATGAAGACAGGCAGTCGCTGGTCATGCTCTTGCGGCTGGCCTGGGACACGGCGGCCGATGGCGACGAGTTTGCCAACGCCTACGCCGCTTACCCGGCGGCCTTGTTCGGCAGCGCCGCCCAGAGCCAGCCGGACGGCGGGCAGTGCTGGCAGGGTGGCGACGTGATTTGTCTTTACCGGCTCGACAACGAGACGTTGATCGTCCGTGTGCCAGACCTGGCCACGGCCGCAGCCGTAGCGGCTCAACAAGGGTAAGGGCGAGGCAACCGAAAACACGAAACTGGTCGCGACTGGGGTTTCGCCCGGTTGCCGCGCCACTACGGTACTTATTTCACGTTGCCCGTTTGGGGTCCTGAACCATAATTACGTTAGTGAAACCTAATCTAAAGGGAGCAAGTGCACATGAGACAAAACAGCGGTAGAAAGTCACAAGGTTCTATTATCGTCGGCGGCGTTGTTGCCGTGGCGGTTATCATTTTTCTCCTGGTTGTGGCCGGCATCTTTGCCCTGGGCTCCGCCGGTAACGACGGGCTACCGACGTTAATCCCAACAGCCGCCCTGGCGGCCGAGGAGACGCCGGACACGACGCCCACCCCCACGGCCACGCCCTTGCCCTTCACCGTCACCGTCTTAAACCCGGCCGCCGACGTGGCTATAGACCTGAAAGATTCGCTTGAAGTAGTCGTGGCGGTGAGTGACGCCGATGGGGTTGGCCCGGTCAGTTTTATGTCCAACGGCCAGGTCATTGGCACGAACAACGGCAACGGCCAGACGGAAGCCACGCTGACCCAGCTCTGGACGCCCAACTACGGCGGTATCCACCGGCTGGTCGTGACCGTCTCCAACCGGAAGGGCGACGTTATTTCTTCTGAGCCCATCACCGTCAAGGTAACAGACCGTGAATTGCTGGCCCGCCACGCGCCTGTCTGGAGCACGGTAGAAGGCAACGTCACGCTCATTCGGGGTCTGGCCCCCCTGGAGCCGATTGAACCGACGTTGCTTAGCCGGTCGGAACTCCGCCAGCGGCTGCAAGCCGGCTTCTATTACTCACCGGAGGAGGCCGAACGAGATATTATCGTGTTGAACGCCTTTGACTTTGCGCCGCGCAACATTGACCTGTACGAGCTTTCCTACCGTTACCTGGGTGAGAATATTGCCGGCTTCTACGATCCGGCCACGAAGGAGTTTGTGGTCGTCAGCGACGACGACGAGGTCAATGCCCTGGAACAGTGGATCCACGCCCACGAGTTTATGCACGCTTTACAAGACCAGCATTTTGGCCTGGAGTTCCCGGCCGAGGCGGCCCAGAATTACGAGGGCGCAATGGCCCTGCGGGCGATGGCCGAGGGGGAGGCCGAGCTAATCCAGCAACTGTACATTGACCAGGGGTTCTTTACGACGGCCGAGCTGATTGACATTTATAACCTGGCCAACCGTTACCGGCCGCGCGAGGTCGAATACATGCCCCCGGCGCTGGTCCGCGCTTTCCTGTTTGCTTACGTAGATGGGCTGGAGTTTGTCCAGACTATTTATCAGCGCAGTGGCTGGGCAGGGGTGAACGCAGCCTGGGCCGACCGACCGACTTCGACCGAGCAAATTCTCCACCCGGACCGCTACCTGGCCGGCGACGATCCGCAAATTGTCGCCCTGGCCCCTTTGACTGACACGCTGGGCGTGGGCTGGACGCTCATTGAGCAGGAGGTTTTTGGGGAATTTTTCCTGCGCGAATACCTGCGGCAGCGCCTGGAAGAAAATACGGTGAACGTGGCCGCTACCGGTTGGGGAGGTGACCTGTTTGCCGTTTACTGGCACGAAGAGAGCGACGACATCGTCATGGTGCTGCGCCAGACCTGGGACACTTTTAACGACAGCAGTGAATTTGCCAACGCTTACGCCGTGTATGCCGACAGAAGTTATGGCACGCAGCGGCTTTCCCAGCCGGATGGCAGCACGTGCTGGCAAACGGTTAATGTCGTTTGCTTTTACCATACGGGTAGCGATACGCTTATCGTCCGCGCCCCCTCGTTGGAAACGGCGGCCCAGGTAGCGGCCGCGCAGCCTCAATAAAGACTCAGGAAACCCCCCGCAGGTCTCAAGGTAAACCCCGCAGGTCGAGGCACGAAGTGTGCCCGGGGCACGAAGTGTGCCCGGGGCACGAAGTGTGCACTTGGAGACCTGCGGGGTTTTAACGATGAAAAGGCTCTGGCTTCCCCTCGTTCTCATCCTTTTCATCGCCGTCCTCTTTGTTTTTTTCGTAGACCTGGAGGCGGTGGCCGGGCAATTGCGGCAGGCCCGCTGGCCCACGCTGGCGGCGGCCACGGTGGTGTTGCTGGCCGGGCTGGTGGTGTACGCCGTTCGCTGGCGCTATTTGTTGGGCAATAAGCCTGGCCTGCCGGCCGTTTTTCACGCCGGCAACATCGGCCACCTGGGTAATATGCTGACCCCTATCCGGGCCGGCGAACCGGCCCGGATTCTAGTCCTGGGCCGGCAACCAACCGTCACCACGGCCGAAGTGGCCTCCAGCGTCGTCGTCGAGCGTATCTTTGAACAACTGGCCCGGCTGGTCGGCTTGGGCGGGGCTATTTTGTTTGGCGTCGGGCTGGAATTCTCACCGACCACCGCGGCCGGCACACTGCTCCTCCTGGCGGTGGCCCTGGGCGGGCTGTTCTGGCTGGTTAACCGCCGGGCGTTAGTGCTGGCCGTGGCGCCGGCCTGGCTGGCCCGGCTGCCCCGGCTGAGCGAGGAGCGAGCGCGGGCCGTGCTGGCCGGTCTGTTGGATGGCCTGGCGGCGGCCGGATCGCCAGGCCGGCTGGCGGCGGCCCTGCTGCTGTCGCTGGTTTCCTGGTTTTGCTACGTGGCCTTTCATTACTTGGTCATGGTGGCGCTGGGGGCTAACCAGACGGCCGGCGAGCGCCTGGCTCTGTCTTTTGCCGCTCTGGCCCTGACGCCACCCTCGGCCCCGGCGATGCCTGGCATCTTTCACGGCTCGCTGGTTGGCCCGCTGGTGGTCATTGGCTTCGACGAAACGCTGCTGACGGCTTACGCCGTTGTCCTGCACGCCCTGGAAATGGGCCTGGTGCTGCTCCTGGGCGCGTGGGGGTTGAGCCAGAGCCCGGTGTCGCTGCAGGATATATTGAGCGTTGCCCGGAAGAAGGAGATTGGAGATTAGAGATTGGAGATTGGTTAATCTCTAGTCGCCATAGGAAGCCAGCAAATCAAAAGGGGCGTACGTCCCCACTACCTGTCCTTGCTCGTTGAGGCGCAGCCAGTTGGTGTGACCTCACCAGGCCGGGTGGCCATCCAGGGCAAAGAACGTTATCGCCACGACGCGCGGGTCGGCCAGCCATGGCGTCCAGCCTTCTTCAGGCAGCTCTGGGTAGCGGCCGCTATTGCCGCGAAGGGCCAGGTCGAGGTAAACGGCGGCGGTTTCAGCATCAGGTAAAGCCGCTCCACTATCTGGTGATCGGGCTTCCTCCGTTTCAGCGTGCCGCCAGCCAGTTTCGGTGATATAAACCGGGAGTGGTGGCAGACCGTAGGTAGCCAGCTTGAACAGTTCCCACTCGTAACCGTTGACACCCCGGTTATAGATGCCCGGCGGCGGGGGCACATGCCAGGGATTGGTTGCGTTGTTGAGCCAGTCTATCTGGAAGCTTTGCTGCCACGGCCCCTCGCTAAAAGGCCCGGCCGGGTAGGCATGGCTGGCCCAGCCATCCAGGCGGGTGAAAACGTCGGGGACCGCAGCTACCATTTCATCTAGAAATGTTTCCTCATCCAGGTAAACGAAACCGTCCGGGAATGGCTGGCCGCCGCTGTGGGGTGTATAGGCGTCAAAAGGGGCGTTCAAAACCCGCGCCGCCGGGTCGGTGGCATGCAAGGCATCGGCCGTGTCGGCCAGGAAACGGGCGTAAGCGGCCGGGTCCGGCCGGCCGCCCCACTCGTTGCCATGGTTGGGCTCGTTACCGACGATAACCAGGTGCCCGGCCGTCGGCCAGTGGAGAGCAGCCACAAAACGGGCGTACCGGGCGGCCACTGCCTGGTAACGGCCGGCGGCATCGGCCGGCGGCGCACTCCAGCTTCCGCTGGCGGTGTCGAAGGTGGTTGCCAGGCGGAGGATGGGCGTCAGATGCCATTCGGCGGCCAGATCCATGAAGCGCTGCCACCTGGCCGGCTCAAGGTCGTCCAGCCGCACCAGTTGGGTTACGTAGCCCCACTCCCCCACCGCCTGCCGGGCGCAGGCCAGGTGAACGGGCCAGGTAGCGGCCGGCCAGGCCTGGCGGCCGTCGTCCAGCAGCAGGTGAATGCCCAGCTTCCCCTGGTCTAGTTGAGACCCGACGAGCGGTTCGGGAATGGTTGGCTCCCCGGCGACAACAGGGCATAGCGGCGCAGGTGGGGGATTGCCCCGGCAACCGAATAGAAATAGAGCTATCAGCCCCAGGGCCATCAGAACCAGGGAGGTGGCTGCGGCCGGTGGTTCAGTCGTTGGCCGGGACATCGGCCTGGCGGCCAGACGGATGGCCTGTCTCGCTGGATTGCATGGCCAGGCGGTGCAGACCGGCGACCAGGCCGAGGAGGAACCAGAGAATGACGGCCGGCTTTTCGCCCAGGCCGACGGCGTCAAAGAGGCCATAGCCCTGGAAGGCGAGCAGGCAACCGGCAAAGCCGGCGGCCAGCGCCCGCCCCCAGCCGGCGGCATTCTTGCGCCACACCCGGAGCAGCATGGCGGCCGCGCCGAGGAGCAGGGCCAGGTATACGACCATTCCCGGCACGCCCATGTCAACGCCCATCTGCAACAACTGGTTGTGGGCGTGGGTGGCGTCACCCGGGTTATGGAGTAAGAAGTAGGGGTAAAGGACGAGCACGGCTTTGGGGAAGGTGTTCAGGCCCAGGCCGGTGAAGGCAAAGTCACGGGTGGCCTGGATGGCGCGGCTCCAGATTTCGGTGCGAAAGGTCAAGGCCTCGGCCGGCGCCGGGCTGCCAATGCTGGTATAGGCCACTTGAAGCCACAAGGCTCGTAGCCCGAAAAGATCGTTGAAGGCCAGGGTGGCCACGGCGGCCGTCGCCGCCAGGGCCAGGCCGCCCAGGAGCAGCCAGCGGTGGTTGCGGAAGGCGACCAGGGCCAGGAAGAGAAGCCCGACGGCGAAGCCCACCAGCCCGGCCCGAGACTGGGTAATGAGCAAGACGCTGCTCAGGAAGAGAGCGACGAAGCTGGACGCCAGGGCCAGCCACGTTCCCCTGGAGAAGGCGCGCCGGCCGGCCAGGAGCAACGTTGCGGCCAATGTCCAGGCTAAGGGCGTGATCCACAGTAACGCCGCGGCAATGCGATTGGGGCTGAAGCCGTCAGGATCGCCGGGAAAGGTCCAGATGATTCCCGGCAGCCCCTCCCGAATAAAGAGCTGCAAAAAGGAAATCTTGACCGGTAGCCGGGTGCTGATCAGCCCCAGAACGGCAATGGCCAGACCGGCCCCCAGGAGGGCGACCACGCCCCAAACCAGGCGCCGCCAGGAAGCGCCGCTAAAGGCAGCGGCGGCGTAAAAGACGGCTACGCCAAAGACGAGGAGCACGGCGCGGGGCAAGGTCAGGCTCAAATCGTAGGTGACGAAGAGGCTGACCAGGGTCATGGCCAGCAGTCCCAACAGGCTGCCGTCGAGCGGGGTTGGCGGGACAAAATGGCCGGTGGCCACCCGGCGTGTTGCCCACAACAGCGGAATGATTAACAGGACCAGGGCGCGTGTGGGGGATAAAAAGAGCAAGAAGGGGAAGACAAGGGCCAGGATAGGCCCTTCAACAAGCAGCAGGGCACGGCAAAATTGACGAATGTTCAGCCGGTTTACAACCATTCCTTGCAATTACTCAGGCCAGCATAGAGATTAGAGATTGGAGATTAGCTAATCTCCAATCTCTAATCTCTAATCTCAGCCGGTATTTACAGTTGTTCCAACAAGTTGGCAATTTTCCGCTCCGGCCGGGGGCTGGGGGTGGGTGTGTCACTCGTCCGGCGTATGGCCAGCATGGCAATGTCGTCCGACTGCTCCGTACCGGCCATGTGCCCGTGGAGCTGGCTGCTGATCTGGTCTAAGAGCCCGGCTACCGAGTCATGCTGTCCGGCGGCGATAGCCAGCAATTGCTCTTCGCTGAAGAAGGCGCCGCGCACATTCCGGGCTTCGGTCACGCCATCAGTGAAAGCCAGGAGGGTATCGCCCGGTTCCAGGATCGTCTCCTGCATCTCATATTCCATGTCCGGCAACATGCCCACGGCCGGGCCGGTGGGTTCCAGGCGCGCCTTCACCCCGTTGCGGCCGATAATCAGGGGAGGCTCGTGGCCGCCGTTGATGTAGGTCAGGGCGCCACTGCCAGGGTCCAGGACGCCAAAGAAAAGGGTGGCAAACATGTTGGTGTGGCCGTGGTGTTGGGCGATGTAATTATTGGTCAGAGCAATGGCTTCTTTGAGGGCGGTGGTGCCGGTGGTCGGCAGCGCGGTCCGTTTCTTGCCGGCCCGGCCGAGGGCGGCCAGGGAGTCGTCGTTGGTAATCAGGTCTAATAAGCTGGTGGAATAATGCTGGAAGGCAAAGGCGCGGATCAGGCTGCGGAACAGGGCCATAAAGAGGGCCGCCCCGACCCCTTTATCGCAGACGTCGGCCATGACCAGGGCCACCCGCTTGCCGCGCGAGAGGGTAAAGGCGTCGTAAAAATCGCCGGCAACTACGCGGGCCGATTGGAAGAAGTAACCGATTTCCCAACCGGCCACCTCCGGCAACACATCAGGCAAAAAGCCGGCCTGGATACGCCGGCCGATTTCCAGCTCCCGTTCGGCCGCTTCCCTGGCCTGGCGGATGGCTTCTTCGGCCCGCCGCCGGTCGGTTACGTCGCGGATAATCCCCCGAAAACCAACCGGCTCACCTCCCTCATTCCGCACCAGCGAGACTGAGGCTTCGCCGATACCTTTGGAGCCATCTCGCCGCAGCAGAGCATATTCCATCGCTATGTTGGGCTGGCCGGTGCGGTAGACGGTGTTGAAGACCTCAAAAATGGTGCGCACCTGGCCGGGATCGGTGAAATGGCGGTAGTTGCGGCCGAGGATCTCATCCCGGGAATAGCCAATACCGACGGCAAAGGCTTCATTGACGTAGGTTAAATTACCGGCCAGGTCGGCCTCGAAGTAAGCATCCTCCAGGTTTTCCAGGATGGTCAGGGTCTTTTCCTGGCTGTGGCGCAGCTCTTTTTCGGCCTTACGCTGATCGGTAATGTCCTGGAGCATAATTAGCCGGCCGGTCCGCCGCCCCTTCCGGATGAGGGGCGAGATGCGCAGGTTATAATGACGCTGCCCATCTTCCCGGTCCACGACAATCTCCTCTGACGCCAGCTCGGCCACGTGGCGATATTTTTCGACCAGATGTGACCAGCGCCGGAGCATCTCTGCCCCGGTCAGCCCAACCACCTCAGTCGCCTTGTGGCCAATGATACGCTCGGCGGCCGGGTTCACATCCACGACGTGATCCTGCTCGTCCAAAACGACGATGGCGTCGTACATTTCCTCAATCACAGCCTGGCGGGCGGCGGGGACAATCTCGAACAGGCCAAAGCGGAAGAAGCCCCAGGCCATGACCAGGCCACCAACAGTAAAGCCGAAGGGGGTCAGGTCCAGTTCGGGGATGGGGCTCAGGCCAAAGATGTAAATCATATTGGCCACCCAGGGCAGCAGCGTACCGATCAGCAGAGCAGCCACCTGGCGGCGGTACAACCAGGGCGAGCGCAGAAAAACCTGGGTCAGGGTCAGGACGCCCAGCGTTAGCAACAAGTAATCATAGGCGGTGTGGACCCAGAAAACCGGGCCGAAGGTGAAAGAGAGCATATTAAATGAGCCGCTGTCGTCAAAGTTAACGGTGGACCAGAAGAGGTGGTGGCTGTCGTTGGTCCAGAGCAACAGCAGGATGGGAACGGGCACAATCAGCAGCAGAAGAGCGGTGCGCCGGTTGAACCACTCTTGACGGCCGGCATATTGCAAGGCAAACACCAGGAAAGCGGCGACGACTAATTCGGCACCCAGGAAACGGGTCCTGGCCCAAAAGAGTTGCGCTTCCTGGCCGGCGCTGGCCCACTGGAAGGCGTTGGCCAGCGACCATTCGGTCATGGCCAGCGTGACGACGCCAAAAGCCAGGGCTCCTGGGGCTGTGCGGCGACGCCAGGTGTAGAAGGCAATAATTAACGAGACGAGAGCAGCCAGCAGCAAGGGGAAAATATAGGGGCTGTTGTTGTTCAGCATATTCCGTTCCTTCTTCTTCCGTTCCAGGATGGGCCGCCGGCAAACGACAAGGCCGGCGCCTGGGTGTCCTGGAGGCACGCCAGGCTACAGATAATAGTCGGCGTAAATGGGCTATTTGGGTCTCATATAACAACCTCCCGGAGGTTGGCAACCTCCGGGAGGTTTGGGAACTTACTCGCTAAAGCTGACTACAGCCGCGTTCATCTCGGGATAAAACTTCAGGATGTTGGTAAAGCCGCTCATTTGCAGGACCTTGTGGACGTTGGGCTGCGCACCGGCCAGGCGCAGGTCGCCACCCTGGGAGCGGGCTTCTTTCAAGGTAGCCAGAATAGTGCGCAGGCCGGCGCTGGTGATGTAGTCTACCTGGCTAAAGTCGGCCACCAGGCGAATCTCTCCTTGCCTGATCTGGTCACTCAAAAAACTGGCCACTTCACCGGCCGTCAGAGCATCCAGGCTGCCAACAATGGTGACCACAGTGACCTGCCCCTGCTTGTTTACTGTGACTTCCATTTCTTTTCCTCTATCAGTCTGGATTTTTGGACTGGAACGCCATCAGTATACTTTGTCATGTATAATTACGCTATGACACGCCAGGCTGTTTTTCTTTCGTCACCAGAGCTGTGGGAGCGAGGGCATGGGCCGGACCACCCGCTTAAGCCGGAGCGTTTGCAGCGGACGCACGAGCTGCTGGAAGAATACGGCGCGTTCACCACGCCCAACGTCCGCCTGGTTGCGCCCCGGCCGGCTACTGACGAGGAATTAGCCCTGTTCCATAAGGAGGAATATATTGACGCCGTCCACCGCCTTAGCGAGGGAGACCCGACGGTCCCGGCCCGGCGCTACGGCTTTGGCCCGGGCGACAACCCTGTTTTCGCCGGCATGTATGATTCAGAGCGGTTGAAGGCCGGCGCGGCTCTGCAGGCGGCCGAACTGCTGGTTAACGAGGAGTGCGACGTAGCCTTCAGTTACAGCGGCGGGTTGCACCACGCTGGCCCCGATTTTGCCTCGGGCTTTTGCATCTTTGGCGACATTGCTGTGGCCATTCACTGGCTGCTGCGCCAGGGGCTGCGGGTGGCTTATGTGGATATTGACGTCCACCACGGCGACGGCGTCCAGAACGCTTTTTACGACACCGATCAGGTCCTGACCATCTCTCTGCACCAGGATCCCCGGTCACTGTTCCCCGGCACGGGCTACGTTCATGAAATCGGCGCCGGCCGGGGTCAGGGCTACAGCGTTAACGTTCCCCTGCCACCTTACACCGGCGAGGATAGTTACCTGTGGGCCTTCCGCCAGGTCGTGCCGCCGCTACTGGAGCGCTTTGCGGCCGACGTCGTCGTCACCCAACTGGGGGTAGACACCCACGTCCGCGATCCGCTGGCCAGCCTGGCCCTGACGACGGCCGGCCACGAGGCTCTCTTCCAGGCGTTGGCCGAGCTGGGGCCGAGCTGGCTGGCCCTGGGGGGCGGCGGCTACGACATCAGCGTGGTGCCCCGCTCCTGGACGCTGGCCTTCGGCGTCATGGCCGGCCAGACGTTCCCGGAGGATTTGCCGCCTGGCTACCAGGCCCGTTACGGCGGCCGGACGCTGCGCGACGACGAAATCATTCGCCTGGAGCGGCTCCCCCCTTCCTGGCTGCACGCCCAGGTCGAGAAAGTAGTGGCTGTTGTGAAAGAGCAGCTTAAGCTATGACGCCCCCAAGCCGATGAGACAAATAGCCTCTTGCCGGCCGGCCTGATTTGGTGTATCCTGCCAGCATGGTCACCGTGTACGGCTTTACCAATCGCCTTTGGTCCGCCCACTTTCTTGGCTCTGTTTCCGGGGGGATAGTTTGGCGCGCCCGGAGACCTGTTTTTATGTAAAGTAATTAGTCGGTCAATCAAGGTCTTTTTTCAGCCGAGGCGCACCCCGCCTCGGCTGTTTTTTTATCTGAGTCTGGCATTTTTGGAGATTGGAGATTAGAGATTTGGAGATCTTCTCTGGCTATGGTTGGTCTTAGACCGAGCCAGACGGCAGTTATTTTTGATAGAAGGTGAAGAATGGCTGAAATTATTGTGAATCTGGACAACGTGACTGTTACCCTGGCCGGCCGGGTGATCTTTGCCGGCTTGAGCTGGGAAGTGCAGGCGGGCCAGCGCGTGGGGCTGGTGGGGCCGAATGGCGCGGGCAAGTCTACGCTGCTGAAGCTGATTGCCCAGGAACTGCCGGCCGACAAGGGCGAAATCTTTCGCCAGTCGGGCCTGACCTGGGGCCGGCTGGCCCAAGAGCCGGATCTGCCGGCCGGCCGGAGTGTCTGGCAGGAGGCCCGCACCGCGCTGCCTGAGCTATTGCAGGTGGAAGAGGAGCTGGCCCGGCTGGAAGGCCAGATGGGCGAGCCGGCCGTCTTCACAGACCCGGTGGCGCTGAAACGGGTGATGGCCGCCCACGAGCGGCAACTGGCCGCCTATGAACGGCTGGAAGGGGCGCGTTACGAGGCCCGGCTGCGCGAGGCCCTGGCCCGGTTGGGCTTTGGCCCGGAAACGTGGGATACCCCGGTGGAGCACCTGAGCGGCGGGCAGAAAAAGCTGATTATGCTGGCCAAGCTGGCCGTACGCCAGCCGCGCCTGCTGCTGCTAGACGAACCGGACAACCACCTGGACATCGCGGCCAAGCGCGCCCTGGAATCGTTTATTAACAGCTATGGCGGTTGCGTGATTATCATTTCCCACGACCGTTACCTGTTGGACGAAGTGGCCACACATATTGCCGAGCTGGAAAACGGCCGGCTGACCCTTTACGAGGGTAATTACACGGCCTATATGACCGAGCGCGAGATCCGCCGCCTGCGCCAGCAGCAGCTTTACGCGGCCCAACAGAAGGAGATTGCCCGCATTGAGGCGGCTATTGCTCGCTTTGAGTATTGGGCCTCTATCGTCGTGAACGAGCGCCACATTCGTCAGGCCCGGGCCAGGCAAAAGATGCTGGACCGGATGGACAAAATCGAAAAAGTTACTGAGGCGCGGCGGATGGCGCTGGATTTGGCCGGCGGGCGAGGCAGCAACAAGGTCATCGAGCTGATTGACGCCGGCAAGCGCTTTGAGAATAGCGAGTTCTTGTGGCAGGGGTTGAACCAGATCATCTGGCACAACGAGCGAGTGGGCCTGGTTGGACCGAATGGGGCCGGCAAGTCTATGCTGCTAAAGCAGTTGCTTGATCCCGAGGGGGTCAGCAGCGGCCAGATCCGCTTAGGGCCAAGCAGCCGGATTGGTTATTACGCCCAGGAGCACGAGACGTTGGATTACAACCAGACGCCGCTGGATCTTATTCGCCAGGCCGCGCCGTTGAGCCAGGAGGCGGCCGTGGCCTTCCTGGGCCGCTTCCTGTTTACCTATGACCAGGTGCGCGGCCGGATTGGCGAGTTGAGCGGCGGCGAGCGTAGCCGGCTGCAACTGGCCCGGCTGGTCCTTTCCCGGCCGAACCTGCTCTTGTTGGACGAGCCAACCAACAACCTGGATATCGCCTCTATCGAGGTGTTGGAAGAGGCCCTGGACGAATTTGTCGGCACGGTGGTGATTATCTCGCACGACCGCTACTTCCTGGACCGGGTGGTGGACCGGGTGCTAGAGCTGCGCGACGGCCGGCTGCGGGAGTTTGTGGGTGGTTATACCGATTACCTGGTGGCAGCCAACGGGCACCACACGAATGGCTTTGGCAAGTAGAGGTGGCCGGCGCTTCCAGAGCGCCGGTCACCTGGCATCATTACAAACGTTGCAGGCAGCCGACCAGATGAATGCGCCAGACGGACGGCAAGCGCTCATCCAGCGAGCAGGCCAGGTGAAAGAGGGTTGGGGTAAAGGCCAGGTAGGTGGGATCGGGAATAACGTCCAGGCTCACTAATTTCAGGTTGCTTTCCTGCGCCAACCGCTCCAGTTGAGCCGGCGTGTTGGCCCGGTAATAGGCTGGGAAGGTATCGGCCAGGGCGCGACCGTACAAGCGGTGGACCAGGCGGCCTTGCAGGCCGGCGAAGCGGCCGGCCAGCCGGTTCAGTCTAATCAGGGGATGGCGCCGATTAGGAGTGACAAAGATAAAGTGCCCTCCCGGCCGCAGGAGCCGGCCGACCTGGTGAAAGTCCTCTTCTGGCCGGACCAGGTGTTCCAGCAGCCAACTGGCCATCACCAGGTCAAACGAGCCGCGAGCAAACGGCAGCGCCCGGCTAGCGGCAGCCACCCGGGGCAGCGGCGGCCGGTGGTTGGCCAGGCGGTGTTCTCGTAGCGAGCGCCAGTCGGGATCAACCCCCACCACTTGCAATAGCTGGTGATCGAGTTGCTCGACCAGGCCACCCCGGCCGCAGCCCAGGTCCAGGAGGCGGCTGTTCGGCCGGAGGTGGTGGCGGACCAGGCCGGCGTAGACCTCGGTGGCCGGCCGCCAGCCTGGATTTATCTGCTGATACTGCCGGCGCAGCTCGTTTTGCCGCTCAAGCGATAGCACGGCATGAATTATATCCCGCTTGTGAAATAGGATACTGACTAACATGGTACAATAAAACTATAAGAGTATAGAGACAGGCCGTAACCTGGCCGGCAAAAATACGACTTTATCATTGTCAGGAGTATGTGATGGGCCAGGTGTGGCCCGCCGTGGAGATGTGGCAATGAATAGGAGCCTGAGAATCTTTCAATTGCATTGGCTGTTGTTGATCTGCCTGGCAGCCGGCTGCCCGGCCGCTGCCCAGGACAGGCCGCCGGCCGGGACGCCGCCTGGCCAGACCACGCTCATTAGCGTCACCCCGGCCGGAGAGGTGGGCAACATGCCGAGCGAATACCCCACCCTGTCGGCCGATGGCCGTTACCTGGCTTTCCACTCCAAAGCCAGCAACCTGGCCCCTAATGACGGCAATAATGCCCGCGACATATTCATTTATAACCGGCTGAGCGAAACGTTGACGCTCATTAGCCGTACCCCGGCCGGGCAATCGAGCAGCGGGGACAGCGCCTTCCCCGATTTCTCGGCCGATGGCCGGATCGTGGCTTTTCATTCCATTGCCGGCGATCTGATTGCCGGCGATAGCAACGGTACGCTGGACATCTACGTTTACGATCAACAAAGTGGCGACTTTGAGTGGCTGACGGCCGGCCTGGACGGGGAGGGAGGCGACAACGCCAGCATCTTCCCGGAAATTTCGGCCGACGGCCGCATCGTGGCTTTTTATTCCCTGGCCAGCAACCTGGTAGAAGATGATACGAACAATACCTGGGATGTCTTTGTCTACGACCGGCAGACTGAGGTCACTGAGCGGGTTAGCGTCAGTTCCAGCGGCGCGGAGGGTAATGGGCAAAGTACCTTCCCGGATATTTCGGCGGATGGCCGCTACGTGGCGTTTGACTCGGAAGCCAGCAACCTGGTGGCGAATGACGGTAACGGCGAGGGGGACATCTTTATCCACGACCGGCAGACCGGGCAGACGGTGCGTATCTCCAATGGCCCGTCTGGGCAGCAGGCCAACGGTCACAGCCTCTACCCGGTGATTTCGGCCAATAATCGCTTCGTGGCCTTTACCTCGCTGGCCAGCAACCTGGTCGTCGGCGATAGTAACAACGTGGAAGATCTCTTTGTCTACGACCGGCAGACGGGCCTTTTGACACGGGCCAGCCTCAATTCCAACGGCCAGCAGAGCAACGGGGCCAGCCATTACCCGGTGCTGTCGGCCGACGGCCGCTACGTGGTCTTTGACTCCGAGGGCAGCAACCTGGTATCCAACGATACCAATGGCGCGAAAGACATCTTCCGGCGCGACCGGCTAACGGGGGTCACGGTGCGGATTAGCGTTAATTCGCTGGAGCAGCAGGCTAACGGCGCCAGCAGCGACGTCGCTATCTTGCCGGATGGGCAGTTGTTGGCATTCCACTCGCAAGCCAGCAACCTGGCCGGTGGGGATGCCAACGGGGTGAATGACGTTTACCTCAGGGAGTTGTTTGGCGAGATGGCCTTTCTTCCTATAGCCCCTTATGGGAATACCCTTCTGAGCCAGGGACCAGGTTCAGCGGTTGCGCGTCCATAGTATAAGTTAATGGTACAATGCCTCTCCCTGTAAGTTTGTTTTGTAAGTTGGCTTACATTACAATTCCCGGCCTGGTGGGCCGGTTTAACTTTTGCGTTCAGGGAAAGGTAACAAATGGTCAGGTTGTTTCGCGCGCTGGCGTTGGTGGGCCTGTTGGCGGCCGCGTTTGGCGCTGCCTGGCGGGCCAGCGCCCACGATCCTCACGTTTGCCCTGAGGGGTTCCCCGACACTCCGGCCGTCGCTGGGCATGTTGAGCACGAGCAAATTGTCAATGGCGCGCTGCCATTCGAGCCTACCCTGGAGATTGGCCAGGCGTGGTTTGAGGCCGTGGTCAACGATTGTGACGGCCAGGGTGGGCTGACCATTACCGGGACCTCGGCGCCGGCCGCCAGTTCCTGCGCCGGCTGCCACAATCGGCCTCGCTCCGGTGGCGGCGGCGACTTTACGGCTACCAGCTTTGTCCTGGCCCAGCGGCTGGACCTGATGACAGACCCGGTTTCCGGCGAACTCAGCGACGGTCGTAATACTGTGGGGGTGTTTGGCGCCGGGCCAATTGAAATGCTGGCCCGGGAGATGACGGCCGAGTTACAGGCTATCCGCGCCACGGCTGTGTCGCGAGCAGCGGCCGAGGGTGTCCCGGTGACGATAGCGCTGATGGCGAAGGGGATCGGCTTTGGGGCGATTACTGCTCTCCCGGACGGTGTGCTGGATACCCGGGCGGTCGAAGGCGTTAACCCAGATTTGATCGTTCGCCCCTTCTACCAGGCCGGTGTGGTGGTCTCACTGCGGGAGTCCACGGTGAACGAATTGAACCACCACCACGTCCTGCAGGCTGAGGAAGCGTTTGACCTGGACCCGTTCAAAGGCCCGGACTTTGACCAGGATGGCATCACTCGGGAGCTGACGACGGGCGACGTGACAGCCATCGTCCTCTGGCAAGCGGCGTTGGGCGTGCCTGGCCGGGTGCTGCCGGCCGGCGAAGCTGGACGACAGGAAGTGAGCCTTGGCGAACAATTCTTTCTGCAAGTGGGCTGCGCCGGCTGCCACGCGCCGGAACTGCAGCTCAATAGTCGTTTTTTCAGTGAGCCCAACCCCTGGAACCCGCCCAGCGCTTTCCGCAATACCAGCCAGCTTGTTTCTTTTGATATGACCACCCAGGGCGAGGGTCCTACCCTGGAGCTACTGGGCCAGGGGGCGGTTATTCGGGCCTACACCGACCTGAAGCGGCATGACCCGTGCGATGATCCCGGACGCCCGGATGCGATTCGCCACTTTTGCAACGAGGAGTTGGCGCAGAACCGGCTGGACCAGGGCGGGCGGCCGGGGGCCGAATATTTTCTGACCCGCAAATTGTGGGACGTTGGCAACTCTGCCCCCTATGGCCACCGGGGCGACCTGGCGACCATCGCCGAGGCCATTCTGGCCCACGGTGGTGAAGCCCGCATCTCGCGGGATGCCTTCATGGCCTTGCCGGCCGAACAACAGGCAGCTATCGTTCGTTTCTTAAAGACACTCCAGGTGCTGCCGCCGGGATCGCCCCGGGTAATTACCGAAGGCCAGACAGGGAGTCTACCGGCTGATGAACCGGCCGCTCCCCGGCCGGCCGGGGGTGAGGCGAGTCTAGGCGACACCCTGGTCTCCGTCCTGGCCGCTCTGGTGGTGATTGCCCTGGCCGGGCTGGCGGTCTTGTTACTCTGGCCGGCGCGGCGGCGCGGTGGCTCTACCCGGTGAGCTATTCCAAACCTTCCGAAGGTTGGCGATTGCGCCGGGCGGCCCGGCGACCATCGCTTGAATCTCCGGAAGGTTGAGTAAAACGAACCTGAATGGAGATGTGATGAACTGGTACCCACGACGAGAACAGATACCATTTTGGCTGAGATTGTTGGCGACTGTGTCGCTGTTGGCTCTTTCTGGGCTGGCCTGCCAGACGCTGCTTGGCGGCCGACCTACAGCTTCCCCGGTCACTCCAGGCTGGACACCAGTAGCTGCAACTCCCGTTGCCGGGGCGACAGAAGTCCAGGTGGAGGTGACCCCCTCGCCTACCTTTACTGGCGTACCGGCCCAGACCCGAACGGCCACGGCGCCCTCCGGCGCGCCGACGGCCGACAGTGGCCAGTCCGGGGCCTGGCCGACGCCGGTGGGGCTACCGGAACCTTTTGCGGCAACGGCCGTTTCGGCTGCCCAACAACAGAGCTTTGACCTGTTGGTTGCTGCTAACCCACCAGAGCGGGATGACCTGGAACTGGCCCGCGCTTACCAGGGCTGGAACGGCGAGTTGGGGCCGGTGGCTACGGCCGCCGCGCCGCTGGAGGTGGGCGTCCGGCAACAAATTAACGTCCTGAACCACGATAACAACACGATTACGCCAATTGAAGCGGAGTTGCGGGCCGTGGGAGAACATGCCTACTTCTGGTTTGACACCGGCCCAGGCAGCTTTGAGCCAGACGCAGGCGACCTGGCCAACACGCGTGACGCCTTTGACGGCATTTACGAGCAAAGCGTGGCTATCTTTGGCCCAGAAAGTAACCCCGGAGTGGACGGCGACTCACGCGTTCACGTGGTCAACGCCTCGCCACTGGCCCTCTGCCAGGTGACGTTGGGCACGGCCGACCAATGTGGGCTGGCCGGCTACTTTAGCTCTTTTGACGGCATTCCCGCCACGGTAGACCCCATGTCCAACGCCCGGGAAATGTTTGTTATGAACGCGGACTATTTCGGTAGCAATTTCTACCTGAACGTCCTGGCTCACGAGTTCCGCCATATGATTGAAGATAATTACGACCAGGGCGATACCGATTGGGAGGCTGAAGGATCGGCCATGCTGGCTGAAGAGTTACTGGGCTTTTCGGGCAACGGCGTGGCCAGGGCTAACCTTTTCCTGACGAACCCGGACCAGCAACTCAACCGCTGGACCGACCAGGATACCATTCCGTACTATGGCCAAGGGTACCTCTTCAACCGCTACATTTACGACCGCCTGGGCCAGGAACTGTACCGGCAGTTTGCCGCCAGCCCGGACAGCGGCCTGATGGCCATTGACAGCGTGGCCACGGCCAACGGCCTGGACATCACCGGCCAGGGGTTATGGCTGGACTGGCTGGTGGCCCTGGGCATTCACGGCCGCCCCAACGCGCCGGAAGAGTACCAGTTCCAGACCTCGGGCCTGGACATGGCCAGCATGTTACCAGTCACGAATTTCCCGTCGGCCTATGAGACGACCGTGCGCCAATATGGGGCCGATTATTTCCGGCTGCGAGGGGACGAGGAGGTCAACGTGCAATTCACCGGCAGCACCCTGGCGCCGCTGCTGGACGTGGCTGCGGCCTCCGGGGAACATATGTGGCTGGCCAACCGGGCCAATTACAGCCACATGCGCCTGACCCGGAGCGTAGACCTGACCGGTGTGGAAGAGGCTACCTTCTATTACGACGTGTACCACGACATTGAAGCTGGCTACGACTTTGCCTACCTTTTTGTCTCTCAGGACGGCGGCCAGACGTGGCAGAGCCTGACGGCCGAGCACATGCAGGGCTTGCAGCCGGCCGACGATCCCTCGGACTCGGCTCTGGCAGAGCGTTTCTATACCGGCCGGAGCCAGCAGTGGCAAAGCGAGATCGTGGACCTGACCCCCTTCGCCGGCCAGGTCATCCAACTGCGTTTTGTCTATGTGACCGACCCTATTCTGACCTTTGGTGGGCTGGCCGTGGATAACCTGGCTATTCCAGAAATCGGCTTTTACGACGACGCCGAACAGCCGGTCGAGGGCTGGCTGGCAGAAGGCTTTGCCCGGGTGGCGACGGCCGTTCCCCAGCAGTGGCACCTGACGTTGATTACCTTCCCCAACGGCGAGCCAGTGATCGCCCAGGAAAGCGTGCCTGGCGGGCAGAGTTTTACCCGGCCGCTATCCCTGGCCGATAGTGAAGGCGAGGCTATCCTCATCGTCGCCGCCTCCGCGCCCATGACGTTAGAGTTAGGCCATTACCGGCTGGAGATAACTCCATAATTGAATTTCTGGCACAGAAGTTGAGCAATTTTTGAGCAACTTTTGGTCTGGCGGGCGAACGGTCAGATGAAGTATAAGGTATTTAGTAAAATGTAGGCAGTACGACTACCTCGATGGGCAGTGGAACACGACCGACAACCCGCCCGGCGTTGTCGCCGCGCTCGAGGGCCCCATCGCCAGGGTAACTATCCCCAGCACACTTCTCCCCGAGCAAGGCGCGTTTTATGTCGCCGTTGCCAGCGACAACAAGATTTGTGACAATGCAGGCGCCACCGAGTTGGGGGCGGCCGTGAGTTTTCGCAAGGAGGGTGATGAGCTGATCTTCTCCATGCTGGCGAATTAGGCCTTTGGCGCCCCGAAGGTTGGAGATTTCATCGCTTAAACTCCGGGAGGGAGGTTGGGCTGCAATTGCTAAAACGGTCTGATTGTGTTAGGATCAGGCCTTCACAGTGGGGTGTCGCCAAGCGGTTAAGGCAGCGGACTTTGAATCCGCCATCCGGAGGTTCGAATCCTCCCACCCCAGCTCTTAAAGGACTGAAGACTGAGTGCTGAGGACTGAGTGGCAAGGCAAAACTCAGTCCTCAGTCCTTTTTTAGTGATTCATGGTTACACTTGCTGTTGTTATTCTCGCCGCCGGGCAGGGGACGCGGATGCAGTCCAGGAAGCAGAAAATCTTGCACGAGGTTGGCGGGCGGCCGATGGCGGCCCATGTGTTTGAGGCGGCGGCAGCGGTGGCCGACCTGCCGCCGGTGCTGGTGGTCGCTCCGGGAGAAGAAGCGATACGCCAGCTTTTTGGCGAGCGAGCGGTCTACGTGGAGCAGCCGGAACAGTTGGGGACCGGACACGCCACGCGAATGGCCGAGCCGGTCTTGCACGGCCGGTCGGACCAGGTGCTGGTGACTTACGGCGACATGCCGCTCTTGCGGGCGGAAACGATGCGCCGGATGGCCCAGGCTCAGGCCGAATCGGGAGCGGCCGTGGCCATGTTGTCGGCAATAGGGGACCCAGGTTCTTCTTTCGGCCGGGTGGTGCGGAATAAAGCGGGCGAGGTGGTGGAGATCGTCGAGGTGGCCGAAGCCCGGCAGCGGCGGGACGCCACCAAAGTGCTGGCCATCTCGGAGCTAAACGTGGGCGTTTACTGTTTTGCCGCCGGGTGGCTATGGGACCAGTTGCCGGCTTTGCCCGTACGCCAGGCGCGGAACGGCCAGGAGTATTACCTGACCGACATGATCGGCCTGGCCGTGCAGCAGAAGCAGAAAGTGGTCGCCGTGACGCTGGATGATCCTGGCGAGGCCCTGGGGGCCGGCACGCGGGCCGAGCTGGTGGCCGTGGAGAAGGCCTTCCGGCGGCGGGCCAACGACCGCTGGCTGGCGGCCGGCGTTACCCTGGTGAACCCGGAGACGACTTACATTGACCAGACGGTGACCATCGGCCAGGACAGCGTTATCTGGCCCAACACGTATTTGCAAGGGGTCACGGTCATTGGCGAAGGGTGTGTGGTCGGGCCAAACGTGATTATCCGTGATTCCCAGGTTGGCCACGGCTGCCGGATTGAACAGGCGGTGGTGGAAAACGCCACGCTGGCCGATGGGGAAAATATTGGCCCGTTTGCCCACGTCCGGGGCCATATGCGGGCGAGCATTTAGCTAGGGTAAAGAGTTAGAGTTAGAGTAAAGAGTTAGAGTAGATGGTTGAGGATAGCCAGCGAGATGCTTTAATTGTGGCGGCCGGGGAGGCCCGGGAGCAGGCCTACGCCCCTTATTCCCATTACCGGGTGGGGGCGGCCGTGCTGGCCGAGGACGGCCGGATTTTTAGCGGCGCCAACGTGGAGAACGCCTCTTATGGCCTGACCCTCTGCGCCGAGCGGTCGGCGGTGGCGGCGGCAGTGACGGCCGGGGCGCGGCGACTCCTGGCCGCGGCCGTCTGCACCGAGAACGGAGTGGCTCCCTGCGGGGCCTGCCGCCAGGTGTTGAGCGAATTTGCCGGCGACATGCCTATCTGGCTTTGCGACGCCCAGGGGCAGGTACGCCGGATGGGACTGGCGGCTCTGCTGCCGGAGCGGTTCGGGCCGGAGCAATTACCGCATAACCTCCCGGAGGCTCCCTCAGAGAAGACGTTCTAGCGTGACAGCCTCCGGGAGGTTTACTCAGAGAAGATGCCTAGAGAAAGAACTTTTCGCAGCGAGGCCATTGTTTTGCGCCGGTCGGATTTTGGCGAGGCCGACCGGATGCTGACGCTTTTCAGCCGGGAGTTCGGCAAGATCAAGGTGTTGGCCAAGGGGGCGCGCAAGCCGCAAACGCGCAAGACCGGCCACGTGGAGCTGTTCATGCGTACCAACTTCCTCTTTGCCCGCGGCCGGGACATTGACATCATTACCCAGGCTGAGCTGGTCGAGGCCTATGTTACCCTGCGCGAAGATCTGGTGCGGACCACTTATGCTTCTTACGTGGTGGAACTGCTGGACCGCTTCACGGTCGAGGAGGACCGCGACCCACGCAAATACAACCTGCTGGCCGAAGCGCTGGGCTGGCTGGCCGCTGACGACGATTTGCTGCTGGTGGCCCGCTATTACGAACTACGGCTGCTGGCGCTGGCCGGTTACCAGCCCCAGTTGTTCCGCTGCGTGCATTGTGGAGAAGGGATTGAGGAGCAAGACCAGTTCTTCAGCGCCGAACTGGGCGGCCTGCTCTGCCCCAACTGCCAGGAGGCCGACCGCCGCGCCCGCCCCCTCTCGGCCGGCGCAGTGAAGGTGCTGCGTTATTTGCAAACGCGCAACTGGGAAACAATCAACGCCCTGCGCCTGCGTCGCCCCCTTCATAGTGAGCTGGAAGAGGTGATGCACTATTACCTGACGTATATCCTGGAGCGTAACCTGAAGTCGGTGGACTTTCTGCGGCAGTTGCGACGGGAGGCGGCGCTGTTTGTACCCCCCGGTGAAAGGGAAAGTGAGAAAGGGGAGATTGGAGATTAGAGATTGGAGATTGGAGATTAACCAATCTCCAATCTCTAATCTCCTTACTACAGAGCCAGAAAGAGCCCGGCCGCCACGCCAAACAGCAACGGCCGGCCGGCCAGTTGGGAGAGGGCCAGCAGGCGGCGCTGCGCCCAGCGGGCCAGGCCCGGCCTGGTTGGTTCTGGTCGCTGTAAATTGTTGGCCAACAGGTCGTTGGCCACGACCCAGGCAAAGACCATGATGGCCAGGATAAGGGCGTAGCCTATGGCCGGGTAGACCAGCCAGGCCGGCAAGATGGGCCGGGAGCCGGCAAGCCGGCCGGCAATGGCCACCAGGATGACCACGTGAGCCACCTGGTCCAGGAGGAAACTGGGGGACTGGAGCCGGTGGGCGCAGCGTAGCTTCAGCCAATCCAGGGTGAAGTGCGACACGGCCAGGATGAGCAACAGCAGCCAGTCGGCCAGCGCATTTTTGAGTAATAGAATTGTTACTGCCAGGTGTATACCCACATGCAGTGCTATCCCGGCATTACTTCTGATTTTCAACGCGTAAATACGGTTGGTTTGCAAGGGAAAGTCAGCTATCAAGTGGGCCAGCAAAAGAGTGGCCAGGGTGTCCATGATCTCTGTTCCAGTATTGACATATTATTATTCTGGTAAACGGACGGTAAAGCAACTTCCCTTTCCTACTACACTGCTGACAGTTACCTGGCCGCCGTGTTGTTCGACAATGCGGCGGACAATGGACAGTCCCAGGCCACTTCCCTCAATTCGTTTGGTTTCGTTGGTTTGCACCCGGTGCGAGCGGTTAAATATGAGCGGCAGCTCGCTTTCCGGGATGCCGATGCCGGTATCTTGAACGTGGACCAGCACGGCTGTCTTGCCGGCCTCCAGGCTGACCGTAATCCGGCCGCCGGCCGGCGTGTACTTGATGGCATTTAACACCAGGTTGCAGAAGGCGCGGCGCAGTAGCCTGACATCGCCGGTTATCTGGATTTTGCCTCTGGCCGGCCGCAGGGCCAGCGTTTGCTGTCTGGCGGACGCCTGGGCCTGGTAGCTCTGGACCACGCCGTCTAACAACGCCGCCAGGTCCACCGGCTCCCGGCGTAGCGTGGGACGGCTGGACTCGGTGGCCTCCAGCAAACTCTCGGTCAATTCCGACATCTGGCCAATCACCAGCCGCACCCGCTCCAGGATTTGGGTCTGGTGATGATTCAAGGAGCCGGCCCGGACCAACAGGTCGCCGCCGGCGGCCGCGGCGGCAATCAGATTGTTCAAGTCGTGGGCCACAGAGCGAACAAAATCCTCGTCATCCTGGGCTTCATTTTCGACCTGGCATTGATCGGCTCCGGCCGTGGCATCTGATTCTGGCTTGGACAGGTCAAACGGCAGGTCGGGTCCGGCGCCGAGCGGTCCCAACGAATGGAGCCGCCTGGCGCCAGCCAACATCGGATCGTCCATATATAAAAAATAATAAGGCACGTTCATCACCACCCGGCTTGTCATCGTTGACATTATAAGGGCAAGTAACACGTGTAAGTGATAGGGTTAGGTGGGGAAAAGTTGGTAAAAGTTGGGGGAAAGAGGTTGTTAGAGATTAGTCTACCACCAACCGGTAGCCCATCCCGCGTACGTTGAGGATGTAGCGCGGCCGGTCGGGTTCCGGCTCCAGCGCCTGGCGGAGGGTGTGGATGTGCCACTTGGCCAGGTCCTGGGCCTGCGGCCGGTCGGTTTCGTATCCCTGGGCCTCGACTACCAGGGCCTCGTAGGAGACGACGTCGGGGGCGTGGCGGGCCAGCGCCACCAGGTATTCAAAGGAGGTAGGGGGTAGCTCTACCGCCTGCCCGCCCAGCATCACCCGCTGGGTATACAGATCAACGGTCAACGGCCCGCGTTTCAGGAAGCGATCGGCCGGGGTTGGAGAGGCGGTTGAGAGCGTGGCTGGCGGGGGAACAACGGCTTGCTTAAGGGCTTCCAATTCCTCTTGCAAGGCGCTGATCTGCTGCTGAATCTCCTGCCGCCGGCGCTCCACGGCTCGCTCGGCCAGGATGGTCCGCGTCCGGGCCAGGACCGTTTCCGGGTCCACCGGTTTGACCAGGTAATCGCTGGCCCCCAGGCGAATGGCATCCAGGGCCGATTGCAGCGTGGCGTGGGCAGTAAAAAGCACCACCGGCAACTCCGGGTAAAGGCGGTGGATTTGGGCCAGGACCTGCAGGCCGTCCAGGCCCGGCAGGCGAATATCCAGGAAAACCAGGTCACAGGGGCTGGTGGCCAGCAATTGTAGCGCTTCTCCGCCGTCGGCCGCGGCCATCACCTGGCAGCCGGCCTGGCGCAGAATGCGGGTGAGTGTCCGGCGCAGGATGGCCTCGTCGTCAACGATCAGAACAGTACCAGAAATCGTCATCAGGTGTTCTTTGGGTTATTGGTAACTTCCTAACGGGCAATCACTCCGTTAGCCCACTACGGGGATTATCGTACCGCTTGAGCGGCAGCCAGACCGTAAACGTGGTCCCCTGGCCCAGTTCGCTGGTTACCTCGACGCGCCCCTGGTGGCGGCGGATAATGTCGTAGCTGATGGCCAGCCCTAGCCCGGCGCCCCCTTCCTTGCGGGTGAAGAAGGGATCAAAAATGTTGGGCAGGTCGGCCGGGGCAACGCCGGCTCCAGTGTCGGCCACCGCCAGCCAGACCTCACTACGCTCCGGCTGGTGGCCGGTGCGAACGGTCAACCGGCCGCCCTGGGGCATGGCCTCAACGGCGTTCAGGCTCAGGTTCAGAATGACCTGTTTCAACTGGTCAGCCAGCCCGGGCGCCAGAGGCAACGCCGGATCGGGTTCAAAGACAAAGGCTACTCGATTGTGGCGCAGGTGGGTGGCGATTAACTTCTGGACTTCGGCCGCCAGGTTGTTTAACGATTGAGGCTGGAAGGCGGTGGGCGGCGCCGGCCGGTACGTCTCCCGCAGCCGCTCAATCAGCTCGGCCATGCGGCGGACTTCCTGCTGCGCCAGTTGAAGATCTTCGTCGGCTTGCCGGTCCAGGTTGTTTTCCTGTTTGACCAGATACAGGGCGTTCTGGATCGCTTGAAGGGGGTTGTTCAATTCGTGGGCCACCGAGGCAACCAGCCGGCCCATGGCCGCCAGTTTACCAGCCTGGATCAATTGCTCGCGGGCGGCCTGCTCCTGGCGCAGCGCCTCTTCCAGGTCGCTATACAGCCGGGCATTTTCAATAGCCACGGCTGCCTGGGCAGCCAGCGCTTCGGCCAGTTGGCAGTGAGTTTTGTTGAAGAAGCCTGGTTCCTGCTGGCCGAGCGAGTAAAGCCCGATGGCCCGGCCGCCGGCGATGAGGGGAACGCCTAACCAGCAGCGGAAGTGAGCGCTGATCGGCCGGTATTCCCACTCTGGGTGCTCCTGGGTATCGGCAATCAACAGGCTTTCCTGGTTGGCCAAGAGCCGCCGCATGAGGGGGGTGGTGGACACAAAACGGGGTGTTGGGGTGGTGAAAGGAAAGTAGCCACGTAGCGCACGTCTCTCCAGGCGATTTTCACCCGCCTCCAGGAAAACAGTGGCGCTGTCGTAGGGAATCAACAGGGCCAGGTGGTCTAACAAGGTTTGCAGCACGGCATCCAGATCCAACGTTTGGGTCAGGGCAACGTTAGCGGCGCGCAGCGCCTCGGCCTGCTCGCGGGCCAGGTGCTCGCCGGCAAAGAGGCGGGCGTTTTCAATGGCAATAGAAAGCTGGTCGGCCAGAATCTCGACGATGTCGGCGTCGGACTCGCCGATGCCGTCAACCCGATCGCTTTTGACGTTCAGCACGCCAATGACCTCTCCTTTGACGCGTAGGGGAACGGCCAGCTCGGCTCGGACGCGCGGCAGGCGGTAGTAAGGTACGTAATCGGGGAATTGCCACACGTCCGGCACCAACAGCCGCTTGCCGGTGAGCGCCGCCTGGCCGCTAATGCCGTGGCCGAGCTTTAAAGTGGAACCGGCGGGCGGGCCGTACACTTCCTGGCTGTAATCTCCATGACCGGCCCGGAAGTGGAGCGTATCCCCCTCCCGAATGGTGATGACGGCATTATAAAGACCCAGCCGCTCGACAATGAGGTGAACCACTTCGTTTAACAGGGTGTCCAGGTCGAGAATGGCCGCCGCCCGCCGGCCGACGTCGTAAATGATCGCCAGTTGCTGCGCCCGGCGGCGCTCGACCACCTTCACTCGTAGCCGCTCGATGGCGGTGGCCAGTTGGCCGGCAAAGGTCAGCAACAGTCGCTCGTCGGCCGGGCTGTAGGCTGATGGGTGGGTGCTTTCGGCGTTGATGACACCCAGGATACGCTCACCGGCTTTCAGGGGTACGCACAGCTCGGAGAGGATGCCGGGATTGATGGCGGCGTACTCTGGCTCCCGGGTAACGTCGTCCAGCCGGCGGGACCGGCCGTCGGCCGCCACCCGGCCGGTGATACCCCGGCCTGGGAGCACGACCATCTGGCGGACGGCCTGGCTCACGCCCCGGTAGGAGGGGTGGCAGCGCAGGCCGCCGGCCGCCTCGTCCACGAGGAGGATGCCGAAGGCATCCGGGTAGAGGGCCCGGCCGACAATATCCGTTACCCGCTCAATTAATTCGTCTTCGTTGTTAGAGTCAACCACAGCCAGGGCGACGGCGTGAAGCGCAATCAGCTCCGATAGTTGCCGCTGGATGGCGGCAAAGAGCCGGGCGTTGTGAATAACCGCCCCGGCCTGGTTGGCCAGCACGCCCAGCAGCCGGGCGTCGTCGCCAGTAAATCCGCCCGGCTTATTAGAAGCCACCACCTGACCGATAAAGCGGCCCTCGACCCACATGGGCACGACCAGCACCGACTCGCCCTGGGAAGCTTCGAGCAGCGGATCAAACAAGGAGGGAATCTGGTCGCGGCTGTTGACCAGGAAAGGACCTTGCCGGCGGAAGTTCCAAAACTTAGCCGCCGGCTCCACCAGGTAACGCTGCACGGCCAGGACCGCGTCGCTGATCCCATAGCCGGGGGACTGGGCGCGCATTTCGCCGGTGTCACGGTCCAGCAGCATGAAGATGCAAATTTGAGCGTTAACCAGGTGGGCCAGCCGCTCGGCCAGCGCGCCGTACGTCTCATGTACGTCGGTCATGACGCCGAAGGCCAGGGCAATTTCGTGCAGTCCGGCCAGTTCCTCGATCCGGCGTTCCGTTTCCTGCACGAGGCTGGCGTGGCGGATGGCAATGGCCAGTTGGTCGGCTACTTCGCGGGCAATGGCAGCGTGCTCGCCGGAAAAAGCGCCGGGGGCGGCCGCACCCAGGTTCAGACAGCCTATTAAGACCCCCTGGTGCATCAAGGGGACGGTCAGAATGGCGCGAATACCTTCGGCCAGGAGTTGTTCACCATCCGGCACAGGAGAATTACCAGCCTGCAGGTCGTCAATCAAGCGGGGGTGGCCTTGCTGCAAGTCAGCCGGGCTGCCGAAATTTTCGATGGGAAGGGCGCGGCCGGGCTGAAAGGAGGTCTGGCCGTCCACGCTGACGGCCAGCACCACGGCCTGGCCAGCGCCTGGGTCGAACAGGGCCAGGCTGGAGCGCTGGCTAGGAATCAACTGGCGGAGGTGTTCTAGAGCGGCCTGGGCAATGTCGGCCGGGGCGTGGGCGCTGAGAATGGCCCGGTCAATCTGGTGCAGCACTTCCAGGCGGGCGGCGTAGCGCTGCAAGGCGTTTTCCACTTTGCGCCGGTCACCAACGTCGCGAATGGCAGCCACGCGGGCCGGCCGGCCGTGGTAGCTGATTTGTTTGTAGCGGACCTCGACCGGAAAACGGCGGCCATCTTTATGGCGGCAAACCAGCTCCAGCACTCCCTGGTCGTGGCTGTAGACGTGCTGCCGGGCGTAGGCGTATGATTCCTCTTCCAGGAAGGTAGAAACCGGCAAAGTGACTACCTCCTGGCAGGTATAACCGACCATGTCGGCAAAGGATTGGTTGGCTTCCAGAATACGGCCGGCCTCGTGAATGACCAGGCCCTCAAAGGCGGCGTCTAGCAGCGTGCGATAATGCTCGTCGGACCCGGGCCTTGTCTCTTTCACTGGGGAAGATAATTCTCCTTGAGCCGGCACGCCCCTATTTTACGCGAATTACAAGAAAAAATGGAGTAGGTGCGATTTCGTCACACAGGTGTTCTGCGCAAAGCTCTTTGTAAGACCAGAATGGCCAGGCTGGCCAGGCCCAGCAGAGCCAGGGCGGCCAGCCAGGGCCGCGCCGGCCGAGACTGGCTGGCTGTTGCCCGGCGCAGACCGAGAACCGTGGGGTCGAGCACCTGCATGTCGGCCGCGTTGCTCCAGCCGGTGACGCTGCCGTCGCCGTAGATGGCCTGGATGCGGTAATAGTAACGGCCGGCCGGGCGGCCGGTGACGTTGAGGCTGGTCGTGCCGGCTGGGGTGGCGCCGATGGTCTGCCAGGCGCCGCCGCTGATGGTGACGTCGTCCAGCCACCAGCCGGGCGAGTCGGGAGCGACGGAGAGGATGCCGTTGTCGTAGCGGAAGCGGACGCGAATGGGCTGGCCAATGGCGCCGGAGAGGTCTAACTGGTGGAACTGCAGGCGGCCGCCAAGCGGGACCAGGCGGGGGTCAGCGTAGAGGCGGCGTAGGGGCGTCCACGGCCCGCCGCCGGCCGACATTTCGACGCGGCCGTAGTCGTTGAAGTCGTTGAAGTAGCGGCTGTAGAAGGTGAGGCTGGCTGTCGTCACCGTCAGGGGCAGGGTAACGTCGTGGTTAAGGGCCAGGCTGGTGTCAATGAATATGCCGGTGTCGCCCCGGCCGGACCAGAAGCTGCTGGCGCCACTGTGCTGGAAGAGCATACTGCTGGTCCAGGGTGCGGTCGGCTGGCCGGTGGTCCAGTTGTCGCCGATGGCCCCCTCGGCGTCGTCCAACAGCGACCGGGCAAAGGCGGTGGTCTCCTGGACGATGTACCCATCCAGGCCGGTGGTGTCTTCGGCCAGCGTCCAGGATAAGGTGTAGTCGCCGTCGGCGTCGGTCGCGCCGGGGTCGGCCAGCTCCGGTGGGTTGGCGAAGTTGAGCGGCGGGAGGCCGATAAGGGCGGTGTCGGCGGTGGGGACGACGGACGACGGACGATAGACGGCGGACGACGGACGACGGACGGCGTTAGCGTCCTGGTAGAGGAGGCGGACAGTGTCGCCGGGGCTGACGGACAGCTCGCCGGCGGCCGGCGTTTCGGTCGTGAATGTTATCTGGCCGGCAAAGATGCCACTGTTGGCGGTGGTTTCGGTCAGTGTGACTGGCAGGCCGGCCGGGGTCGTAGTGCTGGTAATAGTGGCCGTAGTTGTCTCGATGGCGGCCGGATTCGTGTTCAGGTCCAGGTCGCTGATCCGCAGCCGGGCGACGGCGGCCGGGTTGACCTCATAAACAGGGTATTCAATCTCTGCCCGGCCGCGCGAGTTCATCAGGTCGCCGGTGACCACCAGGGCGAAGCCCTGCTTGCGGGCGGCTGGGTCCAGAGGGAGCGAGCCCAGGCTGGCGGCGGTGACGGTGATGGTATAGACGCCGCTGGCCGGGCTGGCCAGGTAAACAACTTCCCAGGGGTTGACGGCGTCTGGCATAGTGGCCGGTAGATCGGGCAGGCCGTTGAAGTCGCTGGTGCTGGCGTCGTTACCCAGGTAAGTGGCTGGGCCGGGCCCAACAACGGCCAGGTCCAGGTTGTTGACGAGCGCGCCACCGGCAATTGGCACGGCCATATAATCGGTCCAGACCAGAGTAATTTCCAGCGGTTCGGGGTTGAACGGCTGGCCGGCGCCGACAGTCACGGTAAAGGTGCGCGCCTGGCCGACGGCGTCAAAGCCGGCCGAGCCGTCCAGGGCGTACTCGTCGTAGAGCCACAGGGCGCGGTGGTCGCCCTGGAAGTAGAGGGCGTCGCCGGCCGTGACCCGGCCCCAGCCCTGGCCGTGGGAGGGCCAGGCGCCGCCGGTAGCGTTGTCGGTGTGGGCGCCATCCATCGGCCGGCCGCTGTTGATCAACAGAGCCTTCAGTAAGGCGGCGCTGGGGTGGCGCTGATCGGCCGGGTTGGCCACGCCGGTGGGGTAGTAGCCTTGCCATACGTATTGGCGCACCAACAGGGCCAGCCCGTGGACGGTGGGGGTGGCCATGCTGGTCCCGGCGCGCTCGGCCGTGCCGCAGGGGTCGCCCTTGAGGGCCGAGGTGACGCGGTCGCCAGGGGCGCTGATGGTCGGCTTCAAGCGGCCGATCGGGGCCGGGCCGTGGCTGGAGAAGTAGCCCATGCTGTTGGGGCTGGCCAGCCCGTTTTCCGTGCCGCCGACGGTGACGATATTCTTGGCCGTGGCCGGATAACCAATGGTGCCTGGAGCGGGTCCCTGGTTGCCGGCGGCGTAGAGGATTAAAAAGTCAGGGTGGGTCCACATGAAATCGTCGGTCTGGGCCGACTCGGCGCTGTAAATGGGGTCGGTCGCGCCCCAGGAGTTGGAGTGAGTACGCGGCTCGGTGGCCGGCTGGTAGAGGCCGTCTTCGTTGGGATCGTACGCTTCGCCAAAGAGGATACGGTAATCCGGGGGCGGGTTGATCGTGCCTACCGGGTCGCCCTGGCCGATGTCCTGGAAAAAGACCCGGGCTTGGTAACTCTGGCCGTCGGCCGGGGAGAGGGTGTTCCAGGGGGCCTGGTCGCCGGCAAAGGAACCGACGACGTGACTGCCGTGCCCGCTGCCGTCCACCAGGTCGCCACCGGCGCTGATGGGGATGGTGTAGCTGATGACCTTACGGTGGCTATCGCCGGGCGGCAGCGGCGCACCGCCGGCCCCACCGGCGCCGTCATCGAGGAAATAGCAACTGGGAACAGGTCCGCCGCCAAAGTCGTATGCGGCCAGGCCGGAATCGGCAATGGCGCCCACCTGCCCATCCCCGGTCAGCCCGTGGTCGTAGAGGGGCGTGGTCTGAAAGAGGTTGCCCTGGCTCAGCCAGCGGGCGTCGTCGTTGAGTTCCTGGATTGGACTATCGTTTTGCAACCACTGAACACCTTCGATAGCCGCCAGGGCCGGGACGGCCGCGGCCGGGGCCTCGACGACGAGCAGGTGGGCGGCCGGGTATTGTTCCTGGATAGTTGCCCCGGCGGCAACGGCCGCCTGGGCGACGCCAGCAACGTCGGCGTCGGGAAAGAGGAGCAGAAGGAGGCGGCCGGGGCGCAGAGTGGGACTGAGCTTGTAGGCCGGGTGGAAAGGGCCAAGCCAGCGCACGGCCGGGTGGGCGGCCACCCGGTCGTGGCCGCCGGCCGGCAGGCGGACCAGGTAGGCGTGGTCGGGGACGTAGCCGTAAAAGAAGACGCCGGCGGCGACGAGGCCGGCCTGCCATTCGGCCCGGATGGGGCCAGGCAATTGCAGCAGGGCGTAGGGGCTGCCCGGTTGGGCGCGCAGAGGAATAGGAACGGCCGGTTCGCCATCAACCAGGGGGTCAAAAGTGGCGTACAGCAGGCGGATGGGCTGGCGGGCCGGGGCGGCGGCCGAGGGGGCCAACCCCAGGAAAGCCAGGAGGGGAAGGGTAGCCAGGATCAGCCAGAAGGGTCGGGCCGGCCGCGACTGTTGCATCGGTTGCTCCTGTTGATGGGGGCCCGGACCGCCGCGAAGCGCGGCCGGCCCGGGCCCCGTGCTTCCTTCCCGAATGACCGCTGCCCCTAGAGTGTGGCCGAAATAGTCTGGCCTGTCAAGGCCCAGGAAGAGGAATATTTCGCCGAGTTGGCTCTGTAACGCGATTCAAGGTAACAAAGGTCTCACTTCAACGGCGTTGGACGTGACGCTGCCGGCCGAGGCGGTGTATTCGGTCACCTGGTTGAGGTTGACCAGGCTGAAGACGGCCAGGCCGGCCAGGTCAGTGATGGCGGTGAAGCTCTCGGTTGTGCCACCGGCGGTCACGCGGGTCAGCGTGACCGCAGCGTTGGGCAGGACGTTCTGGTCCTGGTCGTAGACGATAACGGTGAAGAGCTGTAACTGGCCAATGGCGCCTTTGTCCAGCAGAATGGGCTGTAGGATGAGCGTGGCCGGGGCCGGCTCGCCAGAGCCACCGCCGCCGGCCGCCCGTTCCACCTGGATATTGCCGTTGTCAATCACGTCATCGGGTGTAGAGCCGGCGGTGTTGTAGTTGCAGCCGGAGAGGCATTCCAGGTAGAGCAGGTCATAACCCTGGCCAGGTTCGGCGTTGTCCTGGACGCAGACCCGGAAGGTGGCGTTCCCGGTTTCGTTGAATTTGCCGGTCCCTTGGAACTCCAGGGCATTAGGGCCGGCCGGGACCGAGCCGCAGGGTTCAGCCACGTCACCCATAAAGGTTACCTGGGTCAGCCTGACCTTGACCTTGGACTCTTTGTCGTTCAACTGCAGGTCGCCGGCCAGACCGCCGGCCGTGGCCTCGACATGGAAGCCAAAGTTGATCTTGCGGCCGTTGTTGGTCTGCAGCCAGCCGCCGCCCGTCGCTTCGTCGCCGGCCGGGGCCGGGGTGGGCGTCACGGTGGGAACCGGGGTGGCGGTTGGCGTGGGCGTTGGCGCCGGACCCTGGCAGGTGTAGACCTGGACATCGTCCAGATACCAGCCGACCAGGCCGTTGCAGCCGTCTGTGCCGAAGTCCCAGCGCAGTTGGACGGTATCGCCGGAGCTAACGTTCAGGGCAGCGAGGTCTACGATAGTCGTGCCCCAAGAGCCAGCCAACTGGCCGCCGTCGGAGCCCGACCAGGCGCCCTCGCCGGCCAGGGGATTGGTGTTGCCATCTACCACGGCGTCGTTGAGGGTGGCGTTGTAGGGATTGAAGAGGAAGGCTTCTTCCGGCACCAGGACGTAGGGGCCGCCGTTGACGCTGGCCTTCAGGTTGCCGCCGTCCCAGTTGGCTTCGGTGGCAACCCAGTGGTTGAAGCGCAGCTCCAGGTCTACCAACGGGTCGGGCACGGTGAAGAGCGGGCTGTCAATGGTAAAGTGGCCGGAGATGTCGCCGCCGGGGGCGCAGGTGCCGCCGCGGTCGTTAAAGGCGAAAGCGCCTGTGCCGCTGTGGCCCGAGGGCAGCGACGAGGACAATTCCCAGTTGTAGTTCGGCCAGGCGTCGCCGCGCGGCGGCGGGGCCGCCTGGCTGGTCAGGCCCCAGCCGTCCATACCGCTCTCCCAGTCCTCGCTGAACACCAGGCTGGCGGTATCGCACATAGCCGGGGCATTGGGGTCGAGCAGCGGTTGGAAGTTGCACTGGGTTGGTTCCTGGCGCATCTCCACGGCCAGCATGGCGTTGGCCACCTGCTGGCAATCGGCCTGGGTAATGACCTCGCCGGACGGCAGGCCGGTCTGGAAGTCGGCCAGGTTTAGGCCAACCAGGTCGGTGCAGGCCGCTTCCAGGGCGTCGGCGTGCTCAGGGAAGAAGGTAGTTGGCGTCTGGTAAACGCTGGCGGCGCGCCAGTAGATGTGGACGGCTTTGGTAGAGCCGAGACCAATTACGGTCTGGCCGTTGAAGCTCTTGCCGTCTACCAGCATAGCAAAAGCGTGGTTGGGTACGCCGGAGTTGGTGTGGACGCCGCCGCCATCGCCGGTGCCGCAGTAGTAGTTAGCGGACGAGACTTTGGCCGGGGAGCCAAGCCGCTCCGGGTCCCACATGTCACGCAGCAAGAGGGTGACGACCGGATCGGTCAGGTCTTCACCCATGATCCAGCGCTGGCCGGCCGGATACGGTTCGTCGTTGTTAGAGCCGCCAATACCGTCCCGGCCGTTGTGCAGGTCGAGGGTCTCACCCCAGATGTCGGAATAGGATTCGTTCAGCGCGCCCGACTGCCACTGGTAGATCAGCCCGTGGGTGTACTGGGTGTAGGCGTGGCCCCACTCGTGGGCGACCACGTCGTCCAGGTCAAAGCCGGGACAGTAGTGGGTGGCCTGGCCGTTCCAGTAGGCGTTGGGGCAGACCTGGTTGACCAGGTAAACGCTGCGCATGGGAATACCGTTGCCGTCGTACGAGTCGCGGCCGAAGGCGTTGAAGAAGAGGTTATAGACCTGCCCGGCAAAGTCGTAGAGGTTGTCAAAGGGCGGAACCAGCGTTGGTGGGTCGCCCTCCTCACGGACGACGAACAGCTCCGGGTTGGACGGGTCGAAGATGGGGCTGTAGACGATGCGGTGCAAGCCGTCATGGTCAAGGGGGATGCGGTTGAGGATGGCCCCGCTGTGAGCATCCAGCCAGACCTGTTCGTGCAACCCCTCGGCTTCGGCCGTCACGGCATAGGCTAGACGGTTCTCTCCGGCGTAGCCTTCCAGCAGCCCGGTGCGGTAGACATATAGCCCCTGGACGGCGGCCGTCACGCCGGGCACTTCCTTGCTCAAAGCGGCCACAACTGACTGGACAGCCTGGTCGGCGGCCAGGGTTGGCGTGGTGTCCAGGGCAATACCGGGAATAAAGAAGCCGTTCGCGCCAGTAATGCCACGGCCGTTCATGTGGACAATGACCTGCGTGCCAAAGACGGGCACGGCCTGGTAGACCTGGTCCAGGCGGACATGAGTCGTCCCCAACTCGTCCTGGAGCGTCTCCTTAGCCTGGAGTTCGGCGGCTGGGTTGACGACGCCCAGTAGCAGCCCATAACTTTCTAAGAAGGCCAGGGCGCGGGCTTCCGGCGGCGCGGCGACGTTGTCGGCCGCCAGGAGTGCGCCCCCGGTGGCCCGGATCATGGTCAGGTTGCTCAGACCCCGGCTGGCGGCCGTCCAGTGGCTCCCGGTGGTGAGCCGGCCGCCGGTGGTCGTCTCCAGTTGGTCGAGCAGTTCCTCACGGGTGGGGTCGTCCTGCGCTGCCTGGCCAATGGTCAAAAAGCCGCTCAATAGCAGCGCCAATACGGCGGCGATGATGATGAGCGGGCGGTTCAATTTGGGTTTCATGTTCCATTCTCCTCTCGTGAAGCTGTGGTAATGTGGTAATGTGGTAATGTGGTTTTTTACAGACTTACACAACTACACAGCTACTGACTCACTTCGATCACTACGGTGGTTGCCGCCTGGTTGCCGGCGCTGTCGGTGGCGGTCAGGGTGAGGGTCCAGGGGGGCAGGCCGGAAACTTTGTAGCTGCGGGTTAACATCCAGCGATCCTCGACCGGCGTAAAGTGGTCCTGGGTCCACCGCTTGAGGACGCGCCCCTTACTATCGGCCAGAACCAGGCTGATGCTGGTGATGTCGTTCAGGCCGTCAGGATCGACGACCTCGGCGTGGATGTGGATGAAGTATTTCTCATGCGGGCCGGTCTCGGCCGTGGCCGTCAGGCTGGCCGTAGGAGCCAGATTACCAGGGAAGGTCAGGCCGGCGCTGGCCGCGCCGTACCATTCCTGCGGTCCGGTGAGGATGGTAGCGTCAGTGTAGGTGGCTTCGGCCACCAGAGTGGTCTGGCCGCGCGTGGCGGCCGGGACAACGAGCGCGCCGCTATAGGCGCCCAGCAGGCCGGTCGTCGCCTGGGTTGAAGCCAGGGTGTTGCCGGCCGCGTCGCGTAGACTGATAGTGACGGCCGCCCCGCCGATGGGCTTTTGTTGAAGTTCACCCGTCCCCAGCGTGCTGACCTGGGCGACCGCGCCGTTGAAGGTAATGGCGTCGCCAGGGTCGTAGTGGGTGGCGTTCGTGGCCAGGGTGACGCCCAGGTGGTTCAGGTAGAAGCCGGTGGGCATGGCCCGCAGCGTGCTGCTGCCCTGCCAGGCAAAGCTGATGGTGATCGGACCTGGCGCGCCGGCCCAATTGTTGTCCAGGTTAAAGGAACTCTGGTAAGCGCCGGCGCCGGTGTCGGCAACATCGCCGTCAATATAGGCGACGTTACCGTTGCGGTCGCTGTAAATGACCTGGAGGTTGGCTGCCTGGGCGGGCGCGGCCGCGCCGTCGCCGCTGGCCAGGGTGAAGTCTACAAAGCCGCTATCGCCGCCGCGCAGGTATTCGGAGCGAATGCCTAGCACGCCGTAAGTCTTGTAGACGCCGACCACGCCCAGGTAGTAGTCAAAGTTGGGGTCGGTGTGGGGCGGCCAGTTGCCGGCCTGAGGACCGTAGGCGATAGTCACAGTGGCGGTGTACTCGCTGGCTACGGCGGCGAAGGGGTGGATGCGCAGGGTGTAGTCGCCGGTCATTTCGGGGACGAAGAGGGCCATTTCCGGCTCATTGACGGCGTTGCCGCTGGTGGTAACTACCTGGCCAAGCGGGTCGAGGATTTCAATGTCGTAGGCGTCTTCTTCCTGGGGCGTCCAGGCCAGGCGGACGTCCACGTACTGGACGCCGTCGCTAATAGTGATGGGGTAGTCAATGGGGTCCATGCCGGTGACTCCGGCCGGGGTGAAGCCGGTGTGCTCTTCGACCTGGAAAGTAGTCGAGTCAGGGTCAAAACCGAGAACGCCGCCTGGCGAGTAGAGCTGGTCGCCGGCAAGAAAGGCGGGCATGTTGCCGGTAACGGTTCGGCTGGCCTCGTAGGCGGCCAGCACGTCCAGGTAGCCGTAGCCGGCCTCGTGCAGGGCGTAGCCGGGCATGGGATCGGCGTTGGCCGTGAGCAGGTCAATCACCTGGTCGGGCGAGAGTTGGGGATTGCTGGAGAAGAGCAAGGCGGCCGCGCCGGAAACGTGGGGGGTGGCCATGCTGGTGCCGCTCATCCTGGTATAGTGTGCCGTCCAGGCCGGGTTTACCGAGTTGGGATTGGGGTCAAGGACGGTGATACCAATGGTCGAAGAGCGGGCGGCGTAGATGTTAACGCCGGGGGCGGTGACGTCGGGGTGCTTCCAGTAGTCGCCGTCCTTGCCCCGCGAAGAGAAGTCGGCCAGGTTGCCGCTTTTGTCGCCGGCGGCCACCGAGAGGATCCAGGGCGGCAATGAGTAGGGGTTCATGACGTCGTAGCCGCCGTCGTTGCCGGCGGCGAAGACGCTCAAAACACCCTGTTGGTACAACTCGTAAGTGGCCAGGACGACGGGATTGCGCAGGTTAATCTCGCCGCCGGTCGAGCCCCAAGAGTTGCTGACGACGCGGATGCCGTACTGTTCGTGGTGCTGCAAAATCCAGTCGTAAGCCTGGACGGCGGTCAGGATGGCAATGACTTCTCCGGCGCCCAGGCCGACCAGATTGACATCGGGGGCTACGCCGGTGTAGTAACCGCCGGAAACCGTGCCCAGGCCGCCAATGGTGCTGGCTACGTGGGTGCCGTGGCCGGAAGAGGTGTCGGTGTTGGGGATGCCTTCCAGGCCGGGGCCGTAAGGCAAAACTTTGACGTTTTCGACGACTTTATAGCCGTAGAGCAGGTCGAGGTGGGTGGCGTCAATGCCGGAGTCCACAACGGCCACGGTGACGTTGCCGCCGGTCTGGCCATAGGTAGTCCAGACCTGGTCGGCGCCAATGAGAGGCACCGACTCGGCCAGGAAATATTCGAGTGGAGTATTGAGGGTGATGGAGTAAATTTCGGGCCAGCCGGCAACTTGCTGAATCTGGCTCTTGGTCAGGATGGCCCCAGCTATGGGCAGCGCCTGCATCTGGTAGTAAGTGCTGGCCAGCGCTTCCACCTGGGGAGCAACGGCCAGGTCGTCGAAGACAATGACGACTTCCAGCGGCGCGGCCGGCAGGGCCGTGGCCAACGCCGCCTCCAGGGCCGGGTCGAGTTTGGCGTCTATGAAGGGTGAGGATGCCTCGGCGGCCGGCAGGCCGGGTCCGGCCGTGGCAAAAAGGCCGGCCGCCCATAGCGCCAGCGCCAGGCAGACCAGGACCAGCCTGGGCCAGGATTTGAAGTGATGTGATTGCATTTCTTTGCCTCCTAATGAGTGATGAGTAATGAGCAATGAGTGCAGTTGGCAAGGCCAACTACGAGCAATGAGCAATGAGTGAATTTACCACCTGCCCTTGCAAACTTGCAGAGTTGCAAACTCGCAGACTCGTCCATTCCTCTTGCTTGCCTTTCACTGTCCATGATAAGGGTTGGGCGCTACGGGAGCGCTACGGTTAGCGTTACGAAAGCGTTACGGTGGCGGCTTTTTCAGGTAAAATTCAGGGAGGGCACGATGGATTTGTGCCCGAATAGAGGGATCCGTTGGCCACACTGACCGTCCGTTTGCTTGGCCCGCCGCTCATCGAGGTAGACGGCGTGCCCATTGAGGTGGATACAAGGAAGGCGATTGCGCTGCTGGCTTACCTGGCGGTAACGGGCCAGGCGCAGCCGCGAACCACCGTGGCTGCGTTGCTGTGGCCGGAATCGGACCAGGTGCGGGCCTATACGGCGCTGCGACGTACGCTGGCGGCCTTGAATAAGGCTATCGGCAAGCAATGGCTGGCGGCCGACCGGGCTGTGGTCGGGCTGAACGACAACCTGGAGGCCGGCGAGCGGTTGTGGGTGGATGTGGACCACTTCCGGGCGCTGCTGGCTCCTTGTGACCGGCACGAAGGAGAGGCAATGGCCGCCTGCCGCCATTGCCTGCCGGCGCTCAACGAGGCCGTTGGCCTGGTCCGGGGGGAGTTCCTGGAAGGCTTTACGCTGGCCGATAGCCCTGACTTTGACGACTGGCAGTTGTTCCAGGCCGAGGGGCTGCGCCGGGCGCTGGCCGGGGCGTTGCAGAAGGTAGCCCGCTATTACGGCCAGCAGGGCCGTAGCGACGAAGCCATCGAGGCCACCCGGCGCTGGCTGGCGTTGGACCGGCTGGACGAGGCGGCCCACCGGGCGCTGATGGAATGGTACGCGCGTAGCAACCAGCGGGCGGCGGCGTTGCGCCAGTACCAGGAATGCGCGCGCATCCTCCGGGAAGAGATGGGAGCAACACCCCAACCAGAAACGGTGGCCCTGTATGAGCGTATTCTGGCCGGCGAAGTGGTCCCCGGCGGCGAAAAGGGACAGGAGAAGGCAGCGGCCGGCCCGCCACAAATCCGCTATACCATCCCCGCTCAGACGACGCCCTTTGTCGGCCGGGAAATGGAACTGGCCGAAATTAACCAGTTGCTTGGCCGGCCTGAGTGCCGGTTGCTGACGCTGGTAGGGCCAGGCGGCATCGGCAAAACGCGGCTGGCCATCGAGGCGGCCATTCGCCAGGCCGGCCGGTTCGCCCACGGGGTGTGTTTTGTGCCTTTGGGACCAGCCAATGCGGCCGATTACCTGGCAACACACGTAGCCGACGCTCTGCGCTTCTCCTTTTACGCCGACGGCCCGGAGCCGAAGGCCCAACTGTTGGACTATCTGCGCCAGAAGGAACTGCTGCTGGTGCTGGACAATTTTGAGCATTTGCTGGCGGGCGTGGACCTGCTGGCCAACATTTTGCAGAGCGCGCCGGGGGTGAAACTGCTGGTCACTTCGCAGGAACGGCTTAACTTGATGGAAGAGTGGTTACTGGAAATTGCCGGCCTGAGCTGTCCCAATGGGGAGATCAGGGACGTGGAGAAGAGCAGCGCCGTGCAGTTGTTTGTCCAGCGGGCCAGCCAGGTGCAGCGCAATTTCTTGCTATCCGAGGAGGAAAAGCCATACGTGGCCCAGATTTGCCGGCTGGTCGGCGGCATGCCCCTGGGGGTAGAGCTGGCCTCGACCTGGGTGCGGGTGCTATCCTGTCAGGAGATTGCCGGCCAGATTGAGCAGAGCCTGGATTTTCTGGCTACTTCCCTGCGCAACCTGCCGGAGCGGCATCGCAGCCTGCGGGCCGTCTTTGAGCACTCCTGGGAGTTGTTGGCGGAGGAGGAGCGGGCCGCTTTCCGGCAGTTGTCTGTGTTTCGCGGTGGCTTTGTGGTGGCGGCGGCCGTGGCCGTGACCGGCGCTTCCCCGCCGCTGCTCATGGCCCTGGCCGATAAGTCCTTGTTGCAGCGGGGGCCGGACGGCCGTTACCTGGCGCCCGAGGTGCTGCGCCAGTACGCCACCGAAAAGTTCCAGGCCGAGCTACCGCCGGCCGCCCAGGAGGCGGTCCGGGAGCAGCACAGCGACTATTACGCCCGTTTCTTGCAGGAGCGGGAAGAGGCAATCCTGGGCGAGGAGCAGGCCAGGGCGCTGGCCGAGATTGGCGAAGAGATTGAAAACGTGCGCCAGGCCTGGCGTTGGGCGATTGCCGCCGGCCGGGTTGACGTTGTAGACCGCTGCCTGGAGAGCCTGTTCCGTTTTTACGAGATACGAAGCTGGTTTCAAGAAGGGGTGGAAGCGTTTGGCCAGGTGGTAGCCCTGTTGGAAGGCCAGGAAGATAACCAACTGGCGCTGGGCCGGGCCCTGTCGCGCCAGGGGCGGCTGCTGGTGCGGTTGTCGCGGCTAGACGAAGGCCGGGCGGCGCTGGAACGCAGCCTGGAATTGTTGCGGACGGTGGCCGCCTGGCCGGAAGTGGCGAGCGTCACCAGTATTTTGGGCGTGGTAGCCGAAGCGGGTGGGGATTACGGCGAAGCCCGGCGCCGGCAAGAGGAAAGCCTGATCTTGTGGCGCGAGTGCGGCCGGAGCGTGGCCAGTAGCCGAGGTACCGGCAACGTTCTCCTGCGGCTGGGCAACGTGGCTTTTGCCCAGGGCCAGTACCAGGAGGCGCGGCTCTTTTACCGGGAAAGCCTGGCCCAACGGCGGGAGATTGGCGACCGGCGGGGGGTGGCGGTCTGCCTGAACAACCTGGGCAGCATTGCCGACGCGCTGGGCGAATACGCCGAGGCCCGCCAATTGTACCAGAAGAGCGTGGCCATCAAGCACGACATCGGTGACCGGCGGGGGGTAGCCTATTCGCTGAACAATCTGGGTTACGTCAGTTTCCTGGTGGGGGAGTACGACACGGCCGAAGCGGAGCTGACGGAGTGTCTGGCTGTTTTTCAGGAGATTGGCGATCGGAAGGGTTTTGCCTACGCCCTCACTAACCTGGGCAACGTGGCTTTCGGCCGCCGGGCGTACAGCCAGGCTGAAAGCCTGTACCGGCAGAGCCTGGCCGCCTGCCGGGAGATTGGCTACCGGGCGGGCATTGCCTACGCGCTCAACCACCTGGGCAACACCAGCCGGGCAATGGGCGCTTACGTGGAAGCGAGCGTGGCTTACCGGGAAGCGCTGGCAACGGCAGTGGCCATTGAGGCGACGCCGGTGATAATGGAAATTCTGGTGGAGGTAGCCGCGCTGCTAATGGCGGCCGGCCAGCAGGATCAGGCGGCGGCCCTCCTGGCCGTGATTGCCAGCCGTCCCTCCAGCCCCCAGAAAACACGGGATGCGGCGGCGAACCTGGCGGCCGGGCTGCGCCAACAAATGGGTGAAGTGGCTTTTGAGGCGGCTCGGAAAGAGGTGGGGACGTTGGAAGAGGTAGTACAAAAGGTAATTGGGTAATTGGTAATTACCAATTACCCAATTACTAATACGCTTTAATCCAGCTTAGTTCTGGACAAACCCGGCTTCGACGGCCTGGACGTAGAAGATCAGCTCGTCGCCGTTTTCGGCGGTGGCGGTGAACTTCCACACCGGCTGGAAGAGGATGAGCGGTGGGGCGTAGCGGCCGGCGGCCAGGGCTTCTTCGTCCTGGACGTAAGTCAGGTAGTAAGCCAGCTCAACGCTGTTAGCCGTTACCTGTTGGTAAATGTAAGGCTCGTAGGGGGCCGGTTCGATTATCACCGGTCCTTCGGTCGGCTCGGGGCCAATATACTTTTCGTTGATGCTGTCCCACTCCAGCAGCGGGTATTCCTGGCCGGCGTCGCGGGTGGTCGGGCCAAAGACGTCCACCGCCAGCCCGTCAGGCAAGTCGGCCGGCGCGTCGGGGAGCAGGTACGTCTCGCCAGTAGCCGTATTTAACAGCACCTGGTCGCCACTGCGCTGGATAGTGCCTTCCAAGAAAAGGGGCTGGAACGTGGCTTCGTCTAATACCTCGTAGCCGGCTACCTGCAAGGTCTGGCCATCCGGCCCAACCGTACCCCAGAAGTGGTAGGGATGGCCGGGGTTCTGGCCAATAGCTCGCAGCGTATCGTCGTCAGCCTGGATAGCCAGGGGGTAGGTCTCGATGCGCGGTACGCCGCCGGGCTCAACGGCGATCAGGACACCGGGCCAGGTGTAGAAGTGGGCCTCTGCGCCGGGGGTGAAGCTGCGGGCCCAGCTCTTAATTGGCAGCGGTTCCTCGACTGGCTGATTGGCCTGATTGGGCATCACCGTCCAGGGAATTTGCTGGGCAACCACACCAGCCAGGAGTTGCTGCCAGGCGGCTTCGGCCGAGCGGAGCGGGTAGATACCCAGGTCTTCGGTGACGGGACGGGCGTTGTAGCTCAGGAAGTAGACGCCGCCAGCGGTGACGCCGACGTAGATTTCACTTTCGTTGACCGGGCGGCCGTCAATCAAGCGGTAAAAGAGCACCTCGCCGGGGCTAAAGCCCGGCCGCATCTCGTAGGCAAAGGTCAGCAGGCCACGCTCGCGCAGAAAGTTCTCGGCAATCGGAGCAGCCTGCTCAAAAGGCAGCGAGGCAGCCTGGTCCGGGGTGATGGCCGGGTTGCTGTAGTAAATCAGGAACGAGTCCATCTGGACCACCTCCCGGCCATTGAAAGCCATATACGTGGGGATGATCTCAGGCGCAGGCTCGCCCGGCGGGGGCTCATAGGGCGGATTGGTGTATAGCGGGCCGGTGAAGCCAAAGCGGTTGGCGATCTCGCGGGCCGTGGCTGCGTCCACGATGGGCGGCACGGGTTCCTGTTGGACGAGGGCGCTGGCCGGCTCGGTGGGCAGCGTTGTTCCCAGGGTGAATTCAGTCCCGGAGAAGACGTCAACCGGCTCAAAGATAGTAATATCTGTTCCGGCTTCGGTAACGGGAGGCGCGCCATCACCACCTCCACCGCCAGCGCCACCAAAGCCGCCGGCGGCCTGGGGGCCTTGCAGCGGAGGGAGCGCGGCCAGAGCCGGCGGCTCGCCGGTTACAGGCGTTTCGATAGTCCCGGGCGGTGTCTCACCCGTTGGCGTTTCCACCGGGCCGGCAATGATCGGGCCTTCCTGGTTCCCAGGAAGGTTCGACCAGATAAAGTATCCGAATAGGGCCACAGCGACGATAGCCGCCGCTGCGGCAAATATGCCAACAAAGCGTTTCATGTCTAAAAACCTCCAACCTTGTAAAGATGTCATTTTTTCGCGGAAGGACATCGGTTCAGGTCGTGAGGCGGTCGCCTGCCGGGCGGCCCGATAGAGTTGGGCGTCCAACGCTGCCCGGAACTCAGGATCCGGTTCGGTAGCCTGGGCTACTTCCAGTAACATGGCTGCCAGCCGGGCCTCAGCTTCGGGCAGGTCGGCCGGGGCCGGTTCGCTCGCGCCCCGCATCTTGGCTGTCAAGAACGCATCCAAGCTATCGGCCAGGTTCTGTTCTTTGTCGCTCATCGCAATTCCTCCTGCCCGGGATCCAACTGGGCCTGCAAATCGCGCAGGCCGCGAAAGACCAGCATGCGTACGGCCGCTTCGTTCTTACCCATGACCTCGGCGATTTCGGCTACTTCTAATCCACCAAAAAGGCGGAGCGATAGCGCCTCAGCCCGGTCGGGGGCAATGACTTTCAGCTTGCGGGCGATGGCTTCCAGAGCCAGTTGCTGGTCTACAATGTCGCCGGTATCTTCGTTGCTGCCGGGCAGATCCTCTATTTCTTCTAGGTCTAATGCCGGCCGGCGCTGCCGGTAGTAATCTATGACTTTGTGCCGGGCGATGCCCATGAGCCAGGCCACAAAAACGCCCTGGCCGCGATAGCGCGGCAACTGCTCCAGGGCAGTTAAGAGGGTCTGTGAAGTCACGTCCTGGGCATCCTGGACATCGCCGACACGGGCCAGCACATAACGATAAATACGGTTGACATGACGCTCGTATAGCTCGGAGAAGGCCTGCGGATTTTTGGCCGCCTGCCGGGCTAACGCGCCGTCGCTATCAATATTGACCGGCTTTGAGGCCGGTTCCATGGCGATTTGCAACAACGTTGCCAACATGCACAGTCTCCTGGGGCGCCCGCCGCGGCAGGCAACCGCCAAATGGCTTGAACCGTTTGTCCTTCCTAAGAAGTATGTCGGAGGAAGGCTCCAATTTATAACACCCAATTTTGGGAAGATTATCGCGAATAGCGCGAATGGGCGAATGAAGGGATTTTAGACTTCGTCCTGACGGACATCAGTCCGAAGGATTTTGGATTTTGGATTTTAGATTTTGGAGCAGACGTATCGCCCGCTTCCACATGGCCAGGGCGCAGGCGATGGCCCGCAGCCCGGCCGGCGGGCCGGCGCTAACGCGTTAACTAACTTTGTGAGGAATACGCGCCATTTGCAATACGAGTCGCAAGGCGTCGTTGACTGCATTGTCGTCAGGGAATGCCTGGGCTACATCCGAGTCATTCGCTAAATTCGCGTTATTCGCGATAAAACCCTAGCAGCAAAATCCATGTCTCATTCTGTTCGGCGGATACGTTCGGCAATAAAGACGAGGGTGAGGGTACCGATCATCAGCAGGACGGCCAGGGCGATGAGCACCGGCAGGCGGTTGGCGAAGCGGAGCTGGCTGAAGAGGTAGACGGGGAAGGTTGGCTCAGTGCCGGCCAGGAAGAGGGCCAGGGCGAATTCGTCGAAGGAAACGGTAAAGGCGGTCAGCCAGGCGGAGACCATGGCCGGGGCGATGAGAGGCAACACGATACGGCGCAAGGTCGTCGGGTAGTTGGCTCCCAGGTCCATGGCCGCCTCTTCAATGGCGGCGTCAAAGCCGGCCAGCCGGGCCATGATGATGAGCAAGGTATAGGGCAGAGCGACGACGGTGTGGGCGATGCCCACGGTCCACAAGGAACGGTCCACGCTGAAGGCGGCGAAGAGGAGCAATAAGGCCACGGCCAGGACGATGAAGGGCACGATCAGCGGCAGGACGGCCAGGGCCAGCAAGAAATTCCTGGCCCGGAAGTGGTAGCGGACGACGAGGATGGCGACGGTGGCGCCCAGGAAGGTGGCCACCAGGCTACTGCCAGCGGCGACGACCAGGCTGTTGCGCGCCGACCGGAGGAGGGCCTCCAATTCAAAGAGCTGGCGATACCAGTTGAGGGACAACCCCTGTAAGGGAAAGGAAAGGGAGGTGTTGGCGTTAATGGAAAAGAGGAACAGGACAGCCAGGGGGAGGTACAACAGGATGAGCAGCCCCAGGTAATAAGCGCCCAGCGGCGGGCCTAAGGGACGTCGCGGGGGCAAGGGACGGGGCGGGCGCCAAAGGGAGCGAGCCGGGGCAGTCGGGGCGTTGTTCATTCGATCAACCGCCGTAAATCCACCAGGCGCACGGCCGCGATGACGAGGATCAGCGTGGCCAGCAACATGATCATGGACAACGCCGCGCCCAGGGGCCAGTTGACGGCCTTGGTAAAGAATTCCTGGATGATGTTGCCGTACAGGCTGCCCCGGCTGCCACCAACCAGCATGGGAGTGACGTACTCGCCGACGGTGGGGATGAAGACCATAAAGAAGGCGGCCAAGACCCCGGGCAGGCTGAGGGGAAAGATGACCCGCCGGAACTGGCGCCAGGGGGTAGCCCCCAGGTCGGCCGCGGCCTCGGACAGCGCTGGTTCAATGCGCTGCAGGGCGGCCAGGATGGGCAGGGCAGCAAAGGGAATCCAGACGTAGACGAGGGTGACAATGACCGCGCCGCGGTTGTAAAAGAGTAGCCGGATGGGTTCCTGGCTCAAGCCGGTGTACTGCAAAAAGGAGTTGATAACCCCTTCCGAGCCGAGCATCATTTTCCAGGCCATGATCCGCAGCAGGTAACTGGTCCAGAAGGGGACGAGCAACAGGACCAGGTAAAAGCCAGCCCGGACACCAGCCCGGAAAGCCAGGTAATAGGCGACGGGATAGGCCAGCAGCGTGGCGCTGAGGGCGACGACCAGGGCGATGAGCGTGGAGATACCCAGCAACCGGCCGTAGCTGCCGGTCTTCGCCACTATCGCATATTGGTCCAGCGTGGGCGTGTACCAGGCCAGGAAGTCGCCGCGCATGTCCGGCCGGAAGCTGAAGGCGGCCATGAGCAGCAGCGGGGCCACAAAAAACAGGCCCAGCCAGAGCAAAGGCGGCAGGCTCAAGACCCAGAAAGTTGCGCGGCGGTCCACAAAAACAGGACTGAGGACTGAGGATCACTCAGTCCTCAGTCCTCGCCCCTCAGTCCTTCTTCTAGGGTGCTGCTTTTACTTCGGCCCACATGGCGGTCCAGGCGTCGCGCTGGTCGGCCGTCAGGTTGGGGGTGAAGTTGGTATTCTGCAAAATGGCGGGATCGTCAATGGAGAACGCTTCCTTGAGCGTTTCGTCGGTAATGCCGTTCATGACGTCCTGGTTGGCGTGGCCGTAATAGAACAGGTTGACGACGTTGTTGCCGGTGGCTTCGGCCAGCTTCATGTCCAGGAAGCGCAGCGCCAGGTCATAATTCTCGGTCCCCTGGCGGATGCCATAGACGCCGACCCAGGAGTTGCGCCCTTCGACGGGATCGGCGTAGGCGACGGGGACGCCCTGGCCCAAGAGGGTGGCGTAGGCCCCCTGCCAGGCGTAGGCGACCCAGACGTCGCCGGCGGCCATCGCTTCAATCAGCTCCGGCTCGCCAAACCAGTAAAAGAGGTTAACCTCGCGCTGGGCGATCCACTCCTGTTTAATGGCCTCCAGTTGTTCCGGCGTGATGTTGGTTTCGTCGTAGTCGTGAATGTAGGAGGAGACAGTCACCGCGCCGGGGCCGTCGTCCCACATGGAGACGTGGCCGGCGTACTGGGGGTCGAGCAGCGCGGCCCAGGAGTCAATCCCCTCCGGGACCATGTCGGTGCGGTAGAGGATGGAAGTAAAGCCCCAGTCCCAGGGAATGAAGTATTGCTTGCCGTCGAACTGGCCGATGGCCTTAAATTCCTCCGGCACTTTGTCCCAATTGGTTAACTGGCTGGTGTCAATTTCCTCGACCAGCCCCTCCTCGACGTAAAATTGCAGCCAGCCGGTATAGGGGTGGAAAACGTCGGCCTGGTCGCCGGCTTTCATCTTGGCGTAGATGTCGGCGTCGGACGCGCCGATCTCAAAGTTGACGGTCACGTCGGGATAGGTGGTCTGGAAGTCAACCCAGAAATCGGCGGCGTCGTAGCCGGGCCAATCGAGGACGGTGAGCGAGCCGCTCACTTCGGCCGGCTCTTCGGGCGCTTCACTCGCGGCGGTTGGCTCCTCCGGCGCGTCTTCGCTGGCGGCCGTCGGTTCTTCCGGCGCGTCGCCACTCTCGGCGGTTGGCGCTTCGGCCGTGCCGCCGCAACCGGCAAGCCAGAGAGTGATCAAGGCCAGAAGCAAGAGGGCCAGAAAACTGGGACGAAGCAGGCGTTTCATGATTTTCTCCTCCTTTAGCTTGAGTTAGAGTCAGGTTTTGGCAAGGCCAAAACTCGGTTAGAGTTAGAGTGAATTTTACTCACCCTCTCCACACTAACTTTAGACGAGGTAAGCAGCCGTGGCTGACACGACTTGCGCATGGTCAGTGCCACACAGTATAGCGTTTTCTTCTGCTAACTTCTAGCCTCTTTCTTTGCGGCCTCCCTGTGTACCTTTGCGCCTCTGCGCTTCTCCGTATTCTCCTCTTACCGCTTCAAGCGCCAGTCCAGGGCCGTGTGGCGCTCGGTGACGCGGTTGTTGCGGATGGCAATCTGGATGGCTTTGCGCGTGCCGACGAGGATGACCAGCTTTTTGGCCCGGGTGACGGCCGTGTAGAGCAAATTCCGCTGTAACATCATGTAATGCTGGGTCAGGATGGGCATGACCACACAGGGGTACTCGGCGCCCTGACTCTTGTGGACGCTGATGCTAAAGGCGTGGACCAGCTCGTCGGCTTCCAGGAAGTCGTAAACGACGGGCGCGCCGTCAATGCTGACCGTCATCGTCTGCTGGACCACGTCCATCGCCGTGATCCGGCCGATGTCGCCGTTGTAGACGTTCTTGTCGTAGTTGTTGACCGTCTGCATGACTTTGTCGCCCAGGCGAAAGACCCGGCCGCCGAGCCGTCTTTCCGGTTTGTTGCCTGGCGGGTTAAGGGCCTGCTGCAGCAACTGGTTGAGGTTGGAAACGCCGGTGCCGCCGGCGTACATCGGGCTGAGCACCTGGACGTCGTCGAAGGGGTGGAGGCCAAATTTAGCCGGGACGCGGCTCTTGACGATGTCCACCAGCAATTCGGCCGCTTCGTCGGGGTCGTCCTTGACGAAGAGGAAGAAGTCGGTGGCCCCCTTGGGCGTCTCCGGCATCTGGCCCTGGTTGATGCGGTGGGCGTTGCGGATGATCAGGCTGCCGGCCGCCTGGCGGAAGATCGTCTCCAGGCGGATGACGGCGGCCACGCCGGAGTCAATCAGGTCGCGGAGCACGTCTCCGGCCCCAACCGAGGGCAACTGATCTACGTCGCCGACCAGCAGCAGGTGGCTGTCGGGGCTGACGGCTTTGAGCAGGTTGTTGGCCAGGACCAGGTCGAGCATGGAGGTCTCGTCAATGACCACCAGGTCGGCCTCGATGGGGTTGTTTTCGTGGCGGCCGAAACCCTGGCCGGGATTGAACTCCAGCAGGCGATGAATGGTCCTGGCCGGCCGGCCGGTGGCTTCTGATAATCGTTTGGCGGCCCGGCCGGTGGGCGAGGCCAGGGCGTAGGTGTGGTGGTGGCGATCCAATAGATCAAGAAGTGTGCGTAAAGTAGTGGTATTATGATTAACAAACCCGTTAGCAATGAATTCATTGCCATCCGGTACATGTAAATCATAAACTTCTGCTCTTGAACGTATAGATCCAGTCACTTGAGACCAAAAGATATCCTCATTGGAAAGACTCCGAATAATGGATTCTTCCTGACTGTTAACTTGATATTGATCTATCAGAGTTAAGAGGCGGTCTCTATGTGGTCGTCGTTCCCCTTTCGCTTCTCGTTTCCATTTCCACCACCATTCACGGTTGTGCTTACCTGTCTGAGCAATATACCGGCGAAGCAGACCAGTTCCCAGGCAGGGCACAATGTCGCGATTCGCATTTGATCGATTGCTAAGCAACTGCCTGCCAATTTGCTTCCGTTCAATATTGAATCCAATGCGCTCGTAGAATCTGAGTGCATCGTCTCCCCTGATAGATAAGCGCCAGGAATCTACATCTGGCTTTTGCCTGATAACAGATATGATGCCAAATTCTAGCAGTATTACTTGTACACTTTGGAGTAGTGGTAAATTAGACATACCTAATTCCACTGAACCGTCACGTTTATCTATTGTTCCGTCTGCATCAAGCAACCCCTTAAGGAAAGAGCGTTTTTGTGACAATGTGCCTTGAAGGATTTTAACAGGCACATTCTTTTCTCTAGACTTTGCCAATTTGCAGCCCCACTCCTGCATCACCGCCGCGACGCCACCTCTACCGTGCCACCGGTACCGTCCAATGTAATACATGCGCGCTTTGCCGCTATATCCATGATTTTTGACGGTAAAGTTTAATTGTGGCATTTCCTTTTCTAAAAAGTCCCAAATTTCTTGATCGGCCGTTGTGATTATTACACCTGTCACTGGCAGATCACCGCTCTTATTAGCATGTCCATCGCCAACAAATAAACCAAGGAAGTAGGCAAAGGTATCAAAAACGTCCTCCTCAGGAATATATTTTCGGTAAATAGCAACATAGTCGCCATCACGAATTTCGTCGAGCCGTTTCCAGGCAGGGCCGTTTTCTGTGGCTACAATGATTCTGTGGTTGAGCGTGCCTTCAATTTCATATCTTTCAGAAGTTCTAATTCGTACCGTTTCCTGTTCGCCGCCATAGTAAAAGTGCGTTGCTTCCTTGAGACCGTTGCGAGTATGAACCTTTACGGAGATAGGGATGGCGGTATCGGCAACCATGTCCTTTGTTGGTTTTATCTCCTTGATCGGAACCCAACCTTGCTCCAGCCATACGAGTGCATCTCCGTGGATACATTTTCCAGTGCCGGGGCCACCGGTGAGGATGGTGACTTTGTGGCTGACGGCGGTGTGAATGGCCTGGAGTTGTTGGGGAGTTAGGGGGAATTCGATTTTAGATTTTAGATTTTGGATTTTGGAAAGTAGCTGGCTACTGGTGAGGGTTGAGCGGAGGGGGGCGAGGCGGCTGGTGGGGTGCTCAATGATGCGGCGGAGGCGGTTGGTGACGCCAACTTCGGAGTAGTAGAGGGGGGTCAGGTAGACGGCTTTTTCTTCTTTGACGGCGGCCGGGGCCGGTGGAGCGGCCGGGGCTGGCTCGACTTTGTAGGTCAACGTCTCGCGCCGGATCAGCTCGTCGCTTTCCAGTTGCTCGATGACGGCCGTGATTTTGGCCGGGTCCAGGTTCAAAATCTGGGCCGCTTCCGGCTCCAGCTCTTGCTGGGGGACGTAGACGTGGCCCTCTTCGGCCATGCGGTTGAGGGTGTAGGCGATGCCGGCTTCAATGCGGCCGGGGTCGTCGTGGGCCAGCCCCAGGGCTTTGGCAATCTTGTCGGCCGTTTTGAAGCCGATGCCACGAATGTCGTTGACCAACTTGTAGGGCGTCTGGCGGACGACGGCCAGCGACTCGTCGCCGTACTTCTTGTAAATCTTGATGGCCAGGCTGGTGGAGACGGCATGGGACTGGAGGAAGACCATGACGTCCCGGATGGCCCTTTGCTCGTCCCAGGCCTTGACGATGCCTTTGATCCGCTTGGGGCCGATGCCCAGCACCTGGCGCAGCCGGCCGGGCTCCAGCTCAATGACGTCCAGCGCCTGGTCGCCAAACTTGTTGACGATCCGCTCGGCCATGACCGGGCCGATGCCGCGAATGAGGCCGGAGCCGAGGTAGCGCTTGATGCCTTCGGCGGTGGCCGGCAGGCTTTGTTCGCAGGTGTCGGCCTGGAACTGGCGGCCGTGCTTGCTGTGGGTGTCCCAGCGGCCGGTCAGCTTCAGCCACTCGCCGGGCGTGACTTCGGGCAGGTTGCCGACGACGGTGACAAGGTCCTGGCCGCGGCCGGGGTACTTGTAGGGCAGCATGGAACGCGAGTCGGGCTTCAGCCGCAGGACGGTGTAGCCGTTCTCTTCGTTATAGAAGGTGATGCGCTCGACGGAGCCGCTGATTTGCTCTGGGGATCGGCCGGTCATGGGGCTAATTTTACCCGTAGAACATCAGATCCAAAAAGGGCAGCGGGCTAGGGAATTCGAAGCGATTCTGCGAGCCTCTAAGGGGCCTAAAATGCACTCTGTGGGGTTCAGCGTAGCTATCAACCCCAGTCAAAACTGGTGACACCGCTCAGAAGGCGCTAAGAGCCTTCTAAACCAATTGGGGAATTGTTAATTGCTTCGAATACCCGCTACGAGAGGTAACTTTTTTTCGACACGAATCCTTCGACATTGCTCAGGACAAGTTACACGAATTGCACGAATTTCTCAAAAAAGGAGATCAAAAAGTCGGCTTGACTTGTCAAGGGAGGTGGATTACTGTGTGGAGAGCAATCCACATAGTGGAGGTGAAGAGGATGAAGACGATTCAGGTGACGATAGACGAATCGTTACTGGCCAAAGTGGACCAGGTAAGCCAGGATTTGAACACGACCCGTTCGGCGTTTATCCGGGAAGCCTTAAAACTTGCCCTTGAACAATAAGAGATCAAACAAATGGAACGGCAGCACGCAGCCGGGTATGCACGATACCCGGTGCAACCAGGAGAATTCGACATTTGGGAAGCAGAACAGACCTGGGGGTGAGGAATGAAGCGGGGAACGGGCTATCAAATTTGCTCTTGGGCTGGATAAAAGGTTTTTCTAAAGTATAAAACCGATGTATATTCCCTTTGGGATTGTCGTGTTACTGTTACTTTCTCTTGAGTTATTTGGAGGCTCTCGATGACAGGATTAACCTGGCTTCATCTCTCGGATTGGCACCAAAAAGGGGCAGACTTCGACCGGAAGGTGGTGCGCGATGCTCTCATTAAAGATATTCGTGACCGGGCAACCATCAATCTAGCTCTGACACAGGTTGACTTTGTCGTCTTTAGTGGTGATATTGCCTTCAGCGGCCAGCCTGCTGAGTATGAAGCTGCTCGAGAATATCTATTTGAACCGGTGTTGGAAGCTCTGAGCTTGCCGCCAAACCGGCTTTTCTGTATACCGGGCAACCACGATTTAAGCCGGGAAACGATCTATGAGATGCTGCCGCCAGCCCTGCAAAAGCCGCTTGATTCCGACACACTGGTGCAAACTTGGCTAATTGATGCGAGAAAGCTTAAACGGGTGTTAGATCCGTTTGAGGCATATCGTGAGTTTGTCGCCGGATACACAAATCAACCTTCCCCTGATTACGCTTCCATTCTCCAACTGGAAGCAGGTGGGAAGCGTGTCGGACTACTGGGCCTCAACTCCGCCTGGATGAACGCTCGTAACAAGGATGCTAACGGTGAGGTCAATGACTACGGTTACACCTTGATCGGTGAACCGCAGATCCACGATGCCTTGGCGAAGATCGCCGATGCCGAACTACGCATTGCTGTTGTCCATCACCCGTTTGCCTGGCTAAGCGAGTTTGATCGCAATCGCACCGAAGCCAGGCTAGGCCGCGCGTGCCACTTCATCCTGCACGGTCATGTACATAATCCTCAGGTTCACGTGGTAAAGGGCACAACAGGCGATTGTGTCATCATCCCCGCCGGGGCTAGTTACAAGCGCCGTGTGGCCGAAGATTCACGTTATACCAATGCCTATAACTTCGTCCATCTTGATTTCGACGCCGCACATGGCACAGTTTACTTGCGGCGTTGGAGTGAACAGCGGAACGAATGGATAGAAGATATAGATTCACATCCGGGTGGCAAATTCACGTTGGATACCCTGCCTAAAGCGCTGGGTAAAAAAAAACCTGAACCAGGCACTTCATCGTCAGCGCCTTTGAAAGTTCCACCTCCCCCGCACTTTGAGCGTGAACGGATGGTACTCGAAGGCTATCTCCACGCTCTGGTGCGAAACAACACTCACCTGGAGCCGGGCGGCATCAAACAAACCAAAGTGCAAGTGGTGTTGCCGTTGGATGAAATCTATGTGGGTTTGCAGGCCGCCCACGACCGCCCCGACGTGGACCGTCGGGTGATGCAGGAAGAACTGGACGAGATCAATAAACGCCTGGAGCGCGTAGAAGATCCCAAGGAGCGCGAGAAACAATATCGAATCTGGGCTAGTCAGGCACACCCACTTGAGCAAGCACTGGAGATCTCCAGCCCACGCGAGGAACTCGCCAACATCGTTCAGCGCCACCGGCAGGTCGTCATCCTGGGCGAACCAGGCTCGGGCAAGACTACGCTGCTACGCTACCTGACGCTACGCTTTGCCCTTGCCATCCTGGCCGAACCTGAGCGCATCTTTCAGCCGCAGGCGTGGTGGGATGACAAGAACGCCTGGCGGCTGCCTGACCTCGGGCCGGTACGCTTGCCCATTTTGCTACGGATCTCCCACTACGCCGAGGCGCGCCAGAAGGAACCAGACCTGGCGCTGTTGGATTATCTACCGCGCTATTTTGCCGGGCTGCAAGTACCCCATGCCGACAAGTTGGGGCCGCTCCTCCAACGGCTATTGGAGGAAGGCCGCTGTATGGTGCTACTGGATGGCCTTGACGAGATTAGAGACTACACTGACCGGCACAACATTGCCGCTGCTATCGGCCGGTTCGCCGACGTCTTTCGTGAGACGGGCTTGCCAGGCTGGCTGACGCGCTCACTGACATTCATTCAGACGCGTGTCGAGGCAAAGCCGGAAGCCAACAGTGGGAATGATGAGGCGGAGAGTATGGTCATCCCGTGGGACAAAAGCGTACCGGAAGATGTGCGCCAGGAATGGGAGAAGCAAATCAAACAACGGCGCAGGCAGCGGCGACATGATCGGGCTATACAACTGGCCTGGGATCTACTGAACGAGGTGCGCTACGCTCACATAGGCAACCATTTTGTAGTCACCTGCCGCATCGCTGGCTACCACTTTGCCGGTGTGCCCGGCGAGTTTGAGCATTACACTATCCGCCGGATGAGCCTGGACGACATCAAACTGTTCTTAGAGAAATGGTGTCCCGCGGTGGAACGGCACCTTACGAAATCGCCCGACCCAGTCCAAGTGGAACAGCGCGCCCGCCGTGAGATCGGTGGCATCCTACAAGCAGTGGATACCTTGCCCGGCGTTCTCGAAATGGCCAGGAACCCCCTGCTTCTGCGCATCCTGGCCCTCATCCACCGCGGCGAGTCCCACCTGCCCCATCGCCGGGTGGAACTTTACGAGACGGCCACCGTCACCCTGCTGCGCGACTGGCACCGGGAGCGTGGCACCAAAGGCGCGGCGATTGACGAGGAGAAGGCGATGAGTCTGCTGGGCCCGCTGGCGTTCTACATCCACGAAAACTACTCCAGCGGCTTTCTCAGCAAAGGAGAGACTGAACGCTTCCTGGGTCGTATTCTGGCCATTGAGCGGGGCGAAAAAGACCCGGAGCAGCCGTTGTTGGAGACGCGCGAGGCGGTGCAACAATTCTTGGAGGCGGTGCACCAGAACAGCGGCTTGTTCTTGGAGCGTGGCCAGGGGCTGTACGGTTTTATGCACTTGACCTTTGAGGAATATTTCACTGCCCGCCACTTGGTCAGTAGTTCAGCCCAGGCACGCTCGGAAATCTTTAAGCGGCTGCATCTACCCCGCTGGCGCGAACCCATCTTGCTGGCGGTCGGCTCGTTGAGCAAACAGTTCTACGCTGACGCTGACGACCTGCTGCGGACCATTTTGGATGCAGGCAGCCTTTACGAGCCGGTACTGCACCGCGACCTGCTCTTCGCCGCTGCCTGCGTTGGCGACAGCGTCAACGTAGCCTCTGTGCTGCGCCAGGAGATTGGCGGACGGCTGCTGGCGCTCTACTGCGACCGCCGCCGCGCTGGACGCTACCGGCTGCTGCAAAGCCAGGTTAAAGATGCCCTACTGATGCTATGCAACGACCAAGGAGATGTGGCAGTGGAGGCCGCGCTGGCCAATACATTGATGGGCTGCCCCAACCGCAGCGCCCTCGCTTGCGCTTTAGAGGTGGTAGACTGGCTCAAAGCGCGCACGCCGGCCGTTGCCCACGCCTTGGCTGCCTGCCCCGAGTTGGGCGTGCTGCCCCGCGGTCAAGAACTGCTGCGCGCGGTACAGGCGCGCCTGCCGGCCAACAGTAACGGGATGCGTCCCACGCCGGCCGATTGGGACATGGTGCGGGAGGATGCTGCCCTGGCCCGGCTGTTGGGTGTGATGTGGTGCTATGACTGGCGTGCGTATTTGCCGTCAAGCCTTGGAATTCCTCAGGCGACTTGTGATAACGCGACCCGTGAACTACACTCCCTGTCAATCTATCGGGCCGTGGGTTTAGCAAATCAATTCTCACAACGGTTTAGCGACACTCCAAATTACCGACGTGAGACCGAGTTTTGGGAAGCTATTTCAGAATCGTTACGGACGATTTGGCAAACTTCGCCTAAGGACAGCGACCTAGAAGCGGCAACCGAGCAATTAATACGGGCGGTTGCAGGATGGTTTCAAGGTAGTGATGAAACCAGGGATGTGGCGGCCACACTCCGTCTTTTCTTGTCATTTAGGACGGGCTTTACGTCATCTCGTGAACCAATAGAGGTGGACACTCTACTAATAGGTGAAGCACTTATCCGGTTTCAGAACGTAGTACGCGAACAGGAGCGTGCTGTTTCAGATCTCGATTGGTCTAATGTGTTTCAGCGCGCCGGTTCTTATCTATTGAAGGATATCTCGGCTGGCCATACGCTTGTGCCAATATTTGTGACTGCTGCTGGACGCCTGGCGAATTTGAACCCTCTACCGGATGATGAAGCATTACGCGCCAGCGTGGAAACGATTCAGGCCGCCATTGGCCACACCTTGCTGGACATGCTTCGATCAACTACCGATATACAGCAGTATCAAGATGCAGTTCTATTTCTTTCGTTTCCCATAACTGAACCCTGGCAATCAATTTCTTCTGATAGTGAAGAATACCGGCTCCAAGCAGAAATGGTATCCATTGTCTGTGCGGATATAGAAGGTATAGATGTCAAACGCCGCCGCTTGGCCTTGCAGGCGTTGACAAAACCGCCTGTCCGCGAGCACGTCGAGTTCACTGACGCCCAGGTTGAGCTGCTGCTGGGCCTGCTGGACGCGCCTGCCGACCAGGCTACACCGGCCCTGGATATACTCTTCGCCACCGGTCTCACCTCCGACCTGCTTGCCTGGTGCTGGGCGGTCCTGCGCCGCCCCGATCACCCGCTGGCCGAGGCAGTGCGTGAGAAACTAGACGGGGTCACAGAAATCGAAGGCGACCGGCCACTCCTGGCGTTGCTGGACGAGGGCCGACGTGATGTGGCCCTGCGTACCATCAGTCTGGAACTGCTGCGCAAGATTTCCTGGCAGGAAAGCGATACCTTTGCCCAGTCCCTGGTCTGGCTGGTGGACGAGGACACCGAGGTGCGCCATCTGGCGGCATTGCTGCCGGCCAGTCAGGACGATCTGCTGGCTTTGCCGCACGCTGTGCTCGTCACAGCCGTCCAACATGAGTTGAAAGCCACCGGCGCGAGTTGGGCCGTGTTGTGCGGTGATGCCCCCCTGGTACGGCTGCTCAGCGGACTGTGGCTGCAAGGCTGGGACGACGCCCTGACGCAACTGTGGGTGGCTCAGCCGGCAGAGCCATACGTTGACCGGGAGCATCCCACTGAGTTTTGGGGGAGTTTTCGTACCTACCCGGAGAGCGAGGACTGCATCCGCTGGCTACTGGCGAAAGCCGAGTTCGGCCACCTCCTGATCCCCACCTTCCGGCACGCCGCCGCCCGCTTGACCGAACTGGAAGGCGATACAGTCCAAGGCGCGCCGCAGACAGAGCACATCGCCGTTGTCCAGCAGGAAATTAGCCAACAGATAGACGCGCTCCTGGCGCAATCGGCCACACTGCCACTGCTACGCGTCAAGACAGCCATACTTGCTGCTGCCATCCGCCAAGAAGCCATCACGCCGGTTTCCGCCATGACCTTGCAAGCCACCCTGGAAGGTGCTGATGACAAGGTTTGGTTCGCTACACTGTCGAGGCTAGCAAACCAACAAGACCAGCAATCTCTAGTTGTCACGGCGCTCACCCAAGCATTTAAGTCCGCCGTCCGAGAACGCCGTTTGATGGCGTTAGCCCTGCTTTACGACCACGAAGCGCTGCAAGCTGCGATGGCCGAGACGCTGGCGGCGCGCTATCTGGATCAGCCGGCGGAGGTCGAAGAAGGGCTGGCTGTTTTGGGGCTGTTATTGCAGGTCAAGCAGCCCCCGGCTGGACTTTACCCCTGGCTGCGCGCCCTGAGTACGCCCGAGAACGACCTGCCTCTGGCCGTGTGGCTGCGCCAAACCCTGGCTGCCCATGGCCTGGTCCCGAATGCGCCTGTGCCTGCGTTGGCTCACTTGCTCATTACTGACGAAGCCGAGGTCCGCCTGGCCGCATCCCTGGCTCTGCTCGCCACCGATTTGCCGGCGTTGCTGGTGACGGTTTTGCTGGAAACGGTACAGTCGCCAAACGACCTAGTGCGGGTGAAAGGTACACAAGAATTGTGTGACGTGTGCAGCCAACTCTCCACCGATGGCAGCACGGAGGCAGTACAGACACTGCTGGACTTCAGGCGAGATGCCAACGCTAATAAGGACTGGCATTTGGGGACAGTCTCAGCCAGTGCGCTGGGTTTCATAAATCACACACAGCCTTTCTGGGTGGCGCGCTGGCTGGAGGCACTGGAGCAGGAAGATGAGGTAGCGCGCGATGTGGCGCGTCAAGACTTGAACGAGGTCTATCAAGTTTCAACGGACGTGCTGTCCATCTTATGTACCACGCTGACCGATATCACCCGACCCCTCGCCGCGCGCCGCGCCGTCACCGATACGCTTGGCGAGATTATGCGGTCCAACGCCAACCAGCGGGCCGATACTACTATCCATACCGCCCTGACCGCTGTCCTGGACGATCCTGATACAGACATCCGTCGTAGCGCCGCCTACGCGCTGCAATGGGCCACCGGCCATACCTTATGGCCGGTGGCCCAAGCCTTGCTGCGGGCCACTCAATCCGACTCCGACGAGGAAACGCGCTGCCTGGCTCTGCGCTCGCTGGGGCCCGTGTTACACGTCGTGCGCGGCTTCCGGGATGCGGATGTCTCCAAAGAGGCGTTGTTCCGCTGGCTGGAGGCCCAGGGAGCAGAACGCAGCCTTTTCGGACGCGCTGACATTACCGAAGCCGTCAAACAACTGCCCAATCTCCCGGTCCTTGAGGAAACACCAGATGCCGATGCCATCCTGGACGCGCTGGTCCATCCCGATACCCTTGGCTTGTCTGAAGAGATCGCTGCCCGGCTGCGCGGTGACCAGGAATGGGACAAACTGCTGCAGAACACCAGGCAGGAGTGGCAGCTCCGCCGCTCCTGGCTGGAAACGCTGCCACATTTGCCGGCGGCAATTGCCCAAGTGGAAGCCCTACTCACCACACCGGAACCGGCCATGCGCCGCACTGCTGCCTGCGCCCTGGCCCGCCTTTACCACGGCGACGACGACCGCCCGGCTCGCCTGAGTGACTTGCTATCTGATTCTGCTCCACTGCAGGCGATGCTGGATGCTGTCACGGATCTTGACTCTTGGGGCGATGAGGACGGGCCCGGGGTCAGCCCTCATCTGTGGGCGGTCAAGCAGATTGTGGGCTGGGTGGAAGCCCGGCCGTCAGAGGAGCGCACCCGGCTCATTGCGGGGATGCTGGACGACCTAGAAAAAGCAATGGTTGGAATGGAAAATCAAGATGATGATAACGATGACAAGTTCACCGACCCATATAGTGGCTGGCCCGCCCGCCGCGCCCTCGTCACTGTCCTGGCCGAGCTGAGTGAGCGGCTGACCTACCACGCCTTCACCCGCACACGCGACCCGGCGGATGTAGTAGCCCTCTTTGCCCGTGCTGCCACCGACCTCGACAGTTACAACACTCGCCGCTTTGCTATCCGCGCCCTGGGCAACCTGCAGCAACTGACCGACCAGGTGGCCGATGTCTTTTTCGCCGCCTGCCAGGATGTGGGTGATGTCTACCGCGAGACACGCAAGGCGGTGAGCAAGTTCAAGGTTTTTGGCCCCGGCAGCCTGGAGCGGCTCACTGCCGCCATCAGCAACCCCAGTATCACTGTGGCTTATCATGCGGCGTTGCTCCTGGGCGAACTGGGCTTCAGCCGCTCCGAAGAGCTGGGGCGCGCGGGGCGTAAGCGCGTGGCCGATGAATTGGTGCAACTGCTGGACGACCCGCTCGCCGAGCGCATCGTCTACGATTTTAGAAAGAGTAGCGATGGCGAACGCGTCGGTCCGCTGCACGACGTGATTTATGAGGCGTTAGTGCGCGTGGTAGCCGGACCGGATGCACCCGCAACCCCCGAAGAGGGCGAAGACTGAGTCTGCTCTGGCTTCTGTAACCATAACACAGGAGCCAAGGCGCTTTCTTTCTTGCGACGTTCGTAGCTTAAGCTTCAACCTTTGCGTCAACAGGCGGCGTTGAGGCTTTCTGCTGCCGGCGGAGCTGGACGACGAAGATGCCCACCCCGGCCGCCACCATGCCCACAATTTGCCGTTCGGTTGGCTCCTCGCCCAGGAAGAGCCAGGCCAGGATGGGGATCTGGATCATCATGGTGTTGTTGATGATGGACGACTCCATGGCCGAGAGGGTGCGCAGGGTGTGGTTCCAGAGGGTGAAGGCGTAGGCGCTGTTGACGACGGCCAGCCAGAGGACGATGGCCAGGCCGCTCCAGGTGAGGCGCGGCAGGCCCTGGACGGCGACCCCGCTAACCAGAAGAACAATAGCCCCAATGCCCATGCTGACGACGGTGATGACCATCGGGGCCAGGGTCAGGCTGCGGTTGACGTACCGGCCGAGCACGGCCGAGACCGCGTTGGCGGCGACGCCGACCAATGTGGCCACGATGCCCACCGTCTGCCCGGCCGGCAGCACGACCGGGTAGAAGTAAATCAGCACCCCAACCAGGTACAGGCCCGTGCCGGCCCATTGTAGCGGCACCGGCCGCTCGCCCAGGGTGACGATGCCCAGGAGGGCGACCAGGACGGCGGAAAAGCTGAGCAGCAGGCTGGTGGTGATGGCCGGCAGGTAAGCCAGCCCCACGAACTGGGAGCCCTGAGTAATGGCGTAATAGAGCAGTCCCAACACCGCCAACCGCAGCCAGGCACGCCAGGAGAGGCCACGCAAGGTCGCCAGGTGGGCCGGCCGGAGGACCAGGGGGAGCAAGACCAGGAAGGCCAGGGCATAGCGCAGCCCGGCAAAGGAAAGGGCGGGGATATCCTCCAGGCCAATTTTAATCAGCACCCAGGACGTGGCCCAGAGAAAGGTGACGAACATCGCCTGCAGCACGGCGCGGGCGTGGGGCGATAGCCTCTTGAAAAACATAAAGCACCTCCAAGGATCCAGGGATAGGAACGCCAAAACTGGCGCCAACCTACCCCCTCCAGGCTTTTATCCTCTCAGGTGCTCGCCGTTACGGCTTACGTGACGCTTGGTCCAGGCCCGGCGGCCGGCGGAACCCTAGTCACGCGGTTGACACAAACATTTACTTTATCCAAGGCATTTATAACCGACGGGATGATTAGGGTCAAATAAGCACAACTCGGCACTATTAATGCGTGCCCATGCTCCTTTTGATTTACAATAGAGGGTGATCAGATAATCACTATGACCTCCTTTTTGAGCGGGCGTGAGGGCAAACACCGTTTGCCCATTAAGGATAAGTTATGGAAAGTATACTAGGCTATTTAGAAACACTTACCCGCGAAACTCACAAATCAGAAGCCGAGGTCCTGACAATGGCCTTTCAAATCGGTCTGCGGCAATTGTGGCGAGAGCATATTTTGGGGCGTTACTTACGCCACGATATTTCCCGCGAGGAGGCTATAGAAGCGGTAGGGATTGATTGGGTTGAATTGGCGGAGCGCCAGCACGAAGCGATGATGGAGGACATTACGTGGGCATTGGAGGGGTAAGCGCCGTATCTGACGCCGGCCCGCTTGTCCACTTAGCGGAGATTAACGCCCTCTGCGCGAGAGTCAGCCAAACGCCTGAGACTGACGCCAGTTGGCTCACTGGGGATCGTTGTTAGAGCTTACCGCGAAGGGCACATTTCGTTTGTTGAGGCAGAGGACCACATCACCTCTCTACACGAGACGAGTACTCTTTTTGTCACCAAGACCATCGTAGAGCAAGCCATCGAGCAGCTTCACAAGTATACAAAATCCGGTTAAGCCGTGGCCGGGATATAGACCTTGCCCATCCTCGATTTCGGCCGAAATATTTCACGCCGGTTCTTTGGTGCGGGAGAGGAAGGAACGGCCCCATTGGGCCAGGGCGATGATGGCGGCGCCCAGAGCGGCCAGAATGGCCAGGGGGACGAGAACGAACCAGCCGGCGACGGGGGCCAAGGCGGCGGCGACCAGCAAAATGCCGGCCCGCAGCGTCCGGCCGGCGGTGGGCGGCGCGCCGCCGCTCATCCGCTCGGCCAGCAGGGCCACCAGCCCGGTCAGGCCGATCATGGCCAGCAGCAGCAGTCCCAGGGCAATCGTTAGCGCCGCCAGGTTGAACAGCCCGCCCAGCCCGCCGGGCAGGTTGCCGCCAATTTGGGCCAGGATAAAGGCCACGGCCAGGAAGAAAAGGAAATTGACCGCGCCCAACAGGAAGGAGCGGCCGGGCCAGGCGTCCAGGGCGTGGGCGGCCCGGCCGGCCAGGCCAGGCATCAACAAGGATAGGGTAGCCAGCAGGGCCGCCACCGTACCCCCTCCGGCCACCGCCAGAATAAGAGCACCAATCAATTCACCCATTCAGCCTCCAGAAAAGCAATGAGCGTAGTTGGCAAGGCCAACTGTGAGCGATGAGCAATGAGTGATGAGCAATCTAAAATCCAAAATCCTCATCGTCTGTTTCCTCTTTGGGTGAGCAGCAGGCCATTGCCGGCCAGCCAGGCGAGGAGGGCCAGGCCGGCCAGGAGTAGTAGTTGGGTGGCGGGTAGGGTTGTCTCCGGCCGGATGGTTTGCAGCCAGGCGTCCAGGCGGGCTATCTCCGCGCCGGCCGATTCCAGGAGGGCCGCTGGAGACCAGGCCGGCAGCAAGGCCAGGACCTCGGGCAGCGCCCGGCCGGCTTCGGCCAGCCGCGCCCAGGCCGTTGGCCACAAGACGGCCAGCATGACCAGGGCGGACGCGCTCTGGACGGCCAGCGCCAGCCGCAGCCAGGCCGGAACTGGCCACGGCCGGGCTGCGGCCGCCAGTTGGGCCACCACCCGCCCCGACAGGTCGGCCGCCAGCGCCGCCTCTGGCAGGCCGGCCAGTGCCGTAAAGAGCTGGCCAAGAGCCTCCAGCCGCTGGCGGCAGTCCGGGCAGCCGGCCAGGTGCTCCTGGGCAGCCCGGTACGCCACCTCGTCCAGAACCCCATCCAGGTATTCGTTCAGCGTGTCGTCACTTATATGAACCATCGGACTGTCTAAAAATGACCTCTAAAAAATCGCGAATAGCGCAAATGGACGAATGACGCGAATTTTAAAATATTTATTCGGGTTATTCGCCTATTTGCGTCATTCGCGTTCTTTCTTCTCATTCTTCCTGTCCCAACCATTCGGCCAGCAGTTTGCGGGCGCGGAAGAGGTCGCTTTTGACGCTGCTAAGCGGCCGGCCGAGCGCCTGAGTCATTTCATCGTAACTCAAATCCTGGAAATGGCGTAATTCAATGACCACCCGGTAGTGGGGCGGCAGCTTCAGGATGGCGGCCCGGACCCGGCCGGCCGTTTCTCGGGCGGCCAGGGCCTGTTCGGGCGAGGGCTGGCTATGGGCCAGCTCTTCCAGGTCCAGGGTCGTCTCGTCCGGCCGGGCCACGTCGCTGGCGACCAGCAGCGGCTTGACGCGGGCCGTCTCCAGCCAGTTGAGACAGACGTTGGCGGCAATCCGCTTGAGCCAGGGGGCCAGCGGCCGGGCCGGGTCAAAGGTGTGGAAGGCGCGAAAGGCGCGCAAAAAAGCCTCCTGGGTTGCATCTTCGGCGTCACGCCGGTTGCCGAGCAGGCGGTAGGCGACGTTAAAAACGGCCTGTTGGTGGCGGCGAACAACTTCGCCAAAGGCGGCGTGGTCGCCTTCCCTGGCGCGCCGGGCCAGCTCTTCGTCGCCTGCTGCCAACATTTCTACCCTTTTATACAGTCCGAGGCCAAAAATGTTGCAAGCACAAGAATCGCGAATAACGCGAATGAGCGTACAACGCTTCACGAATGGCGCGAATATTTTTATATTTCATCGCGTTATTGGCCTATTCGGGCTCTTGGCGATTATCAAATTCTTACTTGACATCAATCCTGCCTATAGCTATACTGGCCCAGATTGAATTTTTATCAACATTTTGAGGTTAATTCGGTGTTAGCAACATGCATGTGTATGAGGCGAGGGAGTTAGCCACCTTCGTCTCGTAACCTGAAAGAGCAATCTTCTGATAGACGAACGGTGGCGACTACCCTCGCAGTCTCGCGCTGGTAGGGCATAAAGCCACCGTTTTTTGTTGTCTATCAGGATGATTTCATACCGGCACAACAGCCGGTATCACTTTCAGGAAGCATAGCACGATGTTGCCAACAATTGAAAAAACCGAAAAACCCCTCTTTTCTACCCCCATTTCCCGGCCGACAAGCCTGGAAGCCCAGGTTGGAAATACGCCTCTATTACACCTGGAACGCACGGCCGCAGCGGCCGGCCTGCCGGAGACGGTCCATTTGTACGCCAAGGCAGAGTGGTTTAACCCCAGCGGCTCGGTGAAAGACCGGCCGGCGCTGAACATTATTCGCACGGCCGAGTGGCAGGGCCTGTTGCGGCCGGGGATGACGCTACTGGATTCAACCTCCGGCAACATGGGTATCGCCTACGCCATGTTTGGCGCAGCGCGGGGTTACCGGGTGAAGCTGGCGCTGCCGGGTAACGCCAGCCCGGAGCGCGTGGCCATCTTGCGCGCTTACGGAGCGGAGGTTATCTTTACCGACCCGATGGAAGGATCAGACGGGGCCATTCGCGAGGCGCGCCGGCTGGCGGCCGAAGCGCCGGAAGGCGTTTACTACGCCAACCAGTACAACAACCCGGCCAACTGGCAGGCCCATTACTTCACCACGGCCAACGAAATCTGGACCCAGACCGGCCAGGCGGTGACTCACTTTGTGGCCGGTCTGGGAACCAGCGGCACCTTTGTCGGCACTACCCGCCGGTTGAAAGAGCTTAACCCTTTTATCCAGTGCGTGGCCATGCAGCCAGATAGCCCCTTTAACGGCCTGGAAGGGCTGAAGCACATGCCCACGGCTATCAAGCCCGGCATTTACGACGAATATCTGGCCGACGCCAACGTGACCGTGAAGACGGAGGCGGCTTACGACATGGCCCATCAACTGGCCCGGCAGGAAGGGTTGTTTGTGGGCATCTCGGCCGCGGCGGCGGTGATTGCGGCCGTCGAGGTGGCCCGCACCCTGGAACGAGGTGTCGTGGTGACCATTTTGCCGGATAATGGTTTAAAATATCTGAGCGAGAGGTTTTGGAAGGGTTAAAAGAGACGACGGACGATAGAGGCGGTTTCCACAACCGAAAGTTATCGAGTACACCATGCTTAAGCTAATGTCCCAGTTGCAAGAGGAAATTAACGCCCAGGGCGCGGCGGCTTATCCTTACGAAGGGTGCGGCCTGCTGTTGGGGCGTGTGGAGAACGAGGCCAACGTGGTCGTCGGCCTGTTCCCGGCGACCAACCGCTGGGCGGTCGAGGCAGAAAAGGTCGAGCGCTTCCAGATCAGCAGCGAGGATATGCTGCAAGCGGAACTGGCCGCGGCCGGCCAGGGGCTGGACGTGATCGGCATCTACCACAGCCATCCCGACCACCCGCCCATCGCCTCGCCGCGCGACCTGGCCTGGGCGACCTGGCCGGGCTATTCTTACCTGATTACCGAGGTACGCCAGGGCCAGCCATGGCTCAGCCGCTCCTGGCAGTTGTTGCCCGATCGTTCGGGTTTTGTGGAAGAAGTAGTTGAGATAAGCGAGGAGAGGGAGATTGGAGATTAGAGATTAGAGATTGATAGGCAGCGGGCTTATAATCTCCAATCTCCAGTCTCCAATCTCTATACGCAACTAATCATTGAGGAGTATTTTATGCCTACATTTCGTATTCCCACCCCTCTGCGGCCGTACGCCGGGGGGAACAGTCACGTGGCCGTGTCAGGAGAGACGGTTGGCCAGGCGCTAACCGACCTGACCCGACAATACCCCGACCTGCGCCAGCACCTGTTTGACGGCAGGGAACTGCGCAGTTTCGTCAACATTTACCTGAACCAGGAAGACATCCGCTACACGAATGGGGTTGAGACGGCCGTGGGTGAAAATGATACCTTGATGATTATTCCCTCGATTGCCGGAGGTAGCCCTCTTCTGTAGTGCAGGCTGTTAGCCTGCGCTGAGGACACAAACTCGACAGCCTGGGCTACGAGGCTATTTTGGTAAGGAAGCTTAGAGATGATCAAACAAGAAACAACTCGCCGGGTGGATAACTCGGCTCTTAAAGTTAACCAGGCGTTTATCATCAGCCTGCTCATTGTGGCCTTTGTCCTGGACAACTGGCTGATCGCGGCCTTTGTTGGCCTGGTCATGTTGCTGGGCACGGCCGTTCCATCTCTGGCCCTGTTCAAGCAAGTCTACCAGCGTATTTTGCGGCCGGCTGGGCTGATGAAACCCCAGATGGTGACGGACAACCCGGAACCGCACCGCTTTGCCCAGGGCTTTGGCGGCGTGGTCGTGGCGCTGAGTGTGGCCGCATTGCTGGCCGGCCAGGCGGTGCTCGGCTGGGCGCTGGCCTGGCTGGTGGTCGCTCTGGCTGCCCTCAACCTGTTTCTGGGTTTTTGCGCCGGCTGTTTTCTGTACTACCAGCTTAACCGGCTGCACGTGCCTGGTTTTCGGTATGGTCCTATCAAACAGTAATTGGTAATTGGAGTCATTGGGTAATTTTTCCTGTGTCTCAAGCAGTCGTCGGAGTCCGGTGGTAAAAGATCTATGATTGAACGGTTGGTTATTGCCGCGTTGCTTATCCTCATGGGCATCGGGGCCTGGTGGGTCTTTACTATCTGGCACCGGCGGCTGGCCGGGCGGGCGGCGGGCGGCGACCGGCCGGTCCTGCTCTACTTTCGCAGCGCCGCCTGCGCCCCCTGCCTGGCTCAAGGGCATTACGTTCAGGAGGTAGAGGAGCGTTTTGACGGCCGGCTGGTGGTCCGGAAAATTGACGCTGATCAGGAGGTGGAGCAGGCGACCCGGTACGGCGTTTTTACCCTGCCGACGACGCTGGTCGTTAGCCCGGCCGGCACAGTGAAGTATATCAATTACGGTCTGACAGACGTGGCCAGGCTGGTCCGACAAGTGGAGAAAGTGTTATGAGTATCAGAGAATTGATTACCCCCGAGGCGATAGAGCTGTCGAACGAAGAGATCCGTCGTTACAGCCGTCACCTGATTATGCCGGAAGTGGGCATGGCCGGGCAGAAGAAGCTCAAGGCGGCCAGCGTCCTGCTCATTGGAGCCGGTGGCCTGGGATCGCCCCTGGCCATGTACCTGGCGGCGGCCGGCGTCGGCCGGATTGGCCTGGTGGATTATGACGTGGTGGATTACACCAATTTACAGCGGCAAATTATCCACGGCACCAAGGACGTGGGCCGGCCGAAGCTGGCCAGCGCCAAAGAGCGCATCGTGGACATCAACCCCCACATCCAGGTGGACACCTACGAAGTACCGTTGATGTCCGACAACGCCCTGGAACTGTTTGCCCCTTACGACGTGATCATTGACGGGACGGATAACTTCCCCACCCGCTACCTGACCAATGACGCCTGCGTTTTGCTGGGCAAGCCCAACGTTTACGGCAGTATCTTCCGCTTTGAAGGCCAGGCCTCGGTCTTTTACGCCAAGGAAGGGCCGTGCTATCGCTGCCTGTTCCCGGAACCGCCGCCGCCCGGCCTGGTGCCCAGTTGCGCTGAAGGAGGCGTCTTAGGCGTGCTGCCGGGCACCATCGGCGCTATCCAGGCTACAGAGGCGATTAAGCTCATCCTGGGCAGCGGTACGTCGCTCATCGGCCGGCTGCTTCTCTACGACGCCCTGAGCATGAGCTTCGACGAGGTCAGGCTGCGCAAAAATCCCAGGTGCCCGGTCTGTGGCGAAAATCCGACTCTGACCGAGCTGATTGATTACGAGCAGTTCTGCGGCATGCCGGCCCATGACCGCAGCCTGTACACGGCCGGCCTGAACGGCGACAACTTCCAGGACGTGCCGCAAATGAGCCCGGCGACGCTGAACACCCGGTTGGCGGCCGGCGAGCGGCCGTTCATTCTGGACGTGCGTGAACCGCACGAGTGGGACATCTCCAACCTGGCCCACCTGGGCGCGGTGCTGATTCCCAAGGGCAAGGTGTTGGAGCGGATGAACGAACTGGACACGGCCCAGGAGATCGTCGTCCACTGCCGCACCGGCGTGCGCAGCGCCGAAATCGTCCGCCTGTTGCGGCAGCATGGCTTTAGCAAGCTGTACAACCTGGAGGGGGGAATTAACCGCTGGGCCGACGAGGTGGACCCTTCGATAGCGAAGTATTAGAGTGGTTAGAGTTGGCTGCCACCTCCGGTTATTGGCCACCCAATAACCAATAACCAATAACCCTATATCCTTGCAGGGGCGCTCCCTTCCTGGTTAATGTAAACGGCGACCCGCCGCGCCTCGGCCTCGTCGTCAAAGTACATCGGCTTATAGCCGAGAATGGAGGTGATGATGGAGACGACGATGCCCCCCCTGGAGCCGTGGGGATGGTCCCGGCCGGTAACGACAATCATCTGCTTCATCTTGGGATGGGCCATGTCGCGCATCGCTCGGAAGCTTTGGGGATTGCGGGTAATCCGGCCGCGCCGGCCGTTGATGACAACACAGGTTGGCTCCATTGTTTCCAGCACAGCCGTGGCTTCGGCAATGAGCCGTTGAATCTCTTCCGATGAGACCAGACCCAACAGGACGACTTCCAGGTAACCAGCGGGGTGCTGAAAAACGTGGGATTTTTCTGCTTCCGGCACTACTTCCCCTTCGACACTAATTAGCGGCCAGGGCGCGGGCTTCGGCTTCGTCATCTACGTAAATAGGGCGAAAACCGAACACGGCCGTAAAAATGGACATGACAATGGATGGTTTGCGAATGCCGGCCGGGTCGTCTCTGCTGAGCAAGATAACCAGCCGCTTGAGCTTGGGTATCTGGAGGCTTTGCAAGACGCGTAGGGTTTCCACGTTGCGGATGATGTTGCCGTGGCGGCCGTCAATCAGGCCACCAACCGGGCCATTTTCCTCAACGAGAACAATGGCCTGGTCGGCTAACTGGCGGATCGCAGTGGCGTCGGCCGTGCCGGCCAACACCAACTCTATATAACCATCTGGATTGAAATAAACGCGGGGCCCTTTGCCTTCGGCCATCATAACGCCCGGAACTAAAACGCGAACAGTCCGGTTGAAGTCCTGCGCACTGCGACTGTCAACAACAACGATTGTAACATAATTATTTTCTAGCGCATGGTCAAGGCCATGACCGCTTTTTGTACGTGCAGCCGGTTTTCGGCTTCGTCGTAGACGACGCTCTGGGAGCCGTCAATGACGCCGTCGGTGACCTCGATGTTGCGGTCGGCCGGCAGGCAGTGCATGTAGATGGCGTCCTCTTTGGCCAGGGCCATACGCCGCTCGTCAGTAATCCAGTTGGTGTATTTACGGCCGATGCGGGCGCTTTCTTCGTGGTCGGTGGTGGTGAGCATAGCCCCCCAACTCTTGGCGTAAATGATGTCGGCGTCCTGGAAGCCGGCGTCGAAGTCGTCCAGGATCTCAAAGGAGCCACGGGCCTGGCGGGCGTTGTCTCTGGCCTGTTGAACGATGTCCGGCATCAGCTTGAACTCCGGCGGGTGGCTGAGGCGGACGTTCATGCCGTAGCGGGTCATCAGCAGAATGAGGCTTTGCGGCACGCTGATCGGTTTCTGGTAGCTGCTGGCGTAAGCGTAACTGACGTTAATCGTCAGGCCACGCGGGTCGCCCTTTTTCTCGATGATGGTCATCAGATCGGCCAGGATTTGGAAGGGGTGGTAGACGTCGCACTGCATGTTGAGGACCGGCACGCGAGAGGCGGCGGCCACGTCGCGGATGTACTGGTTGCCGAAGCCCCAATCACATTGGCGAATGGCGATGCCGTCGTTGTAGCGGCCGAGAATCTCGCCAATCTCTTTGGCCGTGTCGCCGTGGCTGATCTGGGTCGTTTCGCTGTCAATAAATTGGGCGTGGCCACCTAACTGGGCCATGCCGGCCTCGAAGCTGGCCCGGGTGCGGGTGCTGGTGAAGAAGAAGAGCATAGCCAGCACCTTGTCGCGCAGGTAAGGGTGCGGCTCGCCCAGCGCCCGCTTGCGCTTCAGGTCCATGGCTACGTCCAACACGGTGTCAATTTCGTCTTTGGTCCATTCCTGGGTCGTGATCATGTCCCGGCCGCGTAAGTGGGTTTGCATATAATCCTCCGAATTTTGGAAGATTGGAGATTAGAGATTGGGGATTGGTCAATCTCTAATCTCCAATCTCTAATCTCTAATCTCCTCTTTGAGAAAGTGGGGCAGCAGCGCGTAGAACTTGGTCGCTTCGACCACGTCGGCCAGCGGGACGTGCTCGTTGACGGCGTGGGCGTAGATTTCGTCGCCGGGGCCGAAGCCGATGCTGGGGATGCCGGCCTTGCCCCGCCAGTAATTGCCGTTGGTGGAAAAGTCCCACTTGCCGGCCGGTTCGCGGCGGCCCCATAGCGTTTCAATGGTCGCCTGGCCGGCCTGAACGAAAGGATCGCTCTCCTCCAGCGCCCAGGCCGGGAAATATTTTTCGTAAATGAAAACAGCGCCGGTGTAGCTAGGCTGGCTGTGGACCAGCTCGTGGACCTGGAAGCCGTCTTGCTGCGTCGAAGGAACCAGCTCACGGATGGCCTGGACCACGCCGTCGCGGGTCTCGCCAAACGTCACCCGGCGGTCCACGAAGATGCGGCATTCGTCGGGCACGGCGTTGTCACTGGGGCTGACGCTGGAAACGCGGGTCACGGTGATGCGCCCCTGGCCGAGGAAATCGTGGCTGGGGAGCCGGTCATTCAGGTCGCGGATGCCGGCAATGAGGGGCAGCATCTTATAGATGGCGTTGTCGCCCAGTTGGTTGCTGGCGGCGTGGGCGCTCTTGCCTTTGGCGGTGATTTCCAGCTCAATGCGTCCCTTATGGCCGCGATAGACCTTCATGTTGGTCGGCTCGCCAATGACAACGTAATCCGGCCGGACGCCCTCCCATTCAACAAAGGCCTGGCAGGCGATGCCGTCGCACCACTCCTCGACGTTGCCCAGGTAGTAGGCGGTGTAACCGTCCAGCAGGCCCAGGTCACGGGCCATGGCCAGTCCGTAAACCATGCCGGGCGTGCTACCTTTCTCGTCCAGCGCGCCCCGGGCGTAAAACAGCCCATCCTCGATTTTGCCCTCAAATGGGTCCCACGGCCATTGGGCCGGGTCGCCAATGCCGACCGTGTCCAGATGGCTGTCGTAGAGCAGGGTAGTCGGCCCGCTGCCAATCCGGCCGACGATGGAGCCATAACGGTCCACGTGGACCTGGCCGAAGCCTAATTGCTCCATTTCCGCGCCCACCCGCCGGCCGACCTCCTCGATGTCGCTGTCCATGCTGGGGATGGCCACAATCTCGCGGAAAAAGCGAAGAATGTCCCCTTCGGCCGCGACCACACGAGCATTTAGTTCTTGTATCAATGCATTCATAATTAGTCCACAAATAAGGGCACGATGGCGAATTCGTTGACGTCCACGATGCCCATATCCGAAATACGCAGCTCGGGAATGACGACCAGGGCCAACAGGCTCAACTGCATGTAGGCGTTGTTGAGCTGGCAACCGCACTCTATAAAGGCCTGGACCATGCGCTCGGCCTTGGCGGCTACAATCTCAGCTCGCTCGTCAGACATCAGGCCGGCAATGGGCAGCTCGACCAGGGCGATTTCCTGGCCGTCCTTGTAGACGACCACCCCGCCGCCAACCTGGCCCAGCCGGTTGGCGGCCAGGGCCATGTTGTGCTTGCTGGTGCCGGCGACGATCATGTGGTGGCTATCGTGGGCCACGGTGCTGGCCACGGCGCAGGGCACACTGAAGCCAAAGCCGCTCACAAAACCGTTGACCACGCCACCGGTGCCCCGGTGGCGCTCGACCAGGGCCAGGTGGGCTACATCCTGGCGGGTATCCAGTTGGACGACGCCGTCCTGCACCGGTAGGACCCGCATCAGGGCGCGGGTGGGAGCCTGGTTTTCGACCACGCCGACTACCTGGACCTTACACGGTTCGGGGCTGGGCGCGGGCACGTCAAAGTCAAAGTGGGTAAGTTCCTTGCCCAGCCGGACGGTGTCTTTGGCCAGCCGGGGATAGACAAAGGGAGGCAGGTCTACCAGCAGCCGGCCGTCTTCCGCCACCACTTCTCCGGCGGCAATAACCACCTCAATGGGCAGGCTGGTCAAATCGCGACTGATGAGGATGTCGGCGTAGCGGCCGGGCGTGATGCTGCCAATCTCTTTCTCCAGGCCGAAGTGTTGAGCGGTGTTCAGGGTGGCCATCTGAATGGCCGTCACCGGTCGCAGCCCCTGGGCAATCGCGTGGCGCACCACCCGGTTCATGTGGCCATCATGGACGAGGGTACCCGAATGGCAATCGTCGGTGCAGAGGATGAAGTTGCGGCTATCTACCCCCAGCTCGGTAATGGCCTTGACCTGGCTGGCCACGTCGTACCAGGCCGAGCCCAGGCGGAGCATGGCTCTCATTCCCTGGCGGACGCGGGCAATGCCGTCTTCCAGCCGCGTGCCCTCGTGGTCGTCGGCCGGGCCGCCGGCCACGTAGCCGTGAAAGGGCAGCCCCAGGTTGGGCGAGGCGTAATGGCCGCCGACTGTCTTGCCGGCCTTGATCGTCTCCACGATTTCGGCGTTCATCTTGACGTCATTCATGTAGACGCCGGGGAAGTTCATGACCTCACCCAGGCCGATGATGCCTGGCCAGGTCATGGCTTCGGCCACTTCGGCCGGACCGAGGGAGGCGCCGGGGGTCTCCAGGCCGGGGGCGCTGGGCACGCAACTGGGAACCTGGACGTAGACGTTGATGGGCAGCGTCGAGGCTTCGTCGTGCATCAGCCGCACTCCTTCCAGGCCGAGCACGTTGGCAATCTCGTGCGGGTCAATGAACATGCTGGTCGTGCCATGGGGAATGACGGCCCGGGCGAACTCAGTCACAGTGACCATGCCGCTTTCGACGTGCATATGGCCGTCGCACAGACCGGGGACCAGGTAGCGGCCGTCGGCGTCAATCACGTGGGTCTCCTGGCCGATGGTGTGTTCGGCGTTCGGCCCCACGTAGGCGATGCGGCCGCGGGCCACGGCCACATCGGTATTGGGGATGATTTCCCCGCTATGGACGTTGACCCAGCGGCCGTTGCGAATGACCAGGTCGGCCGGGCGCCGGCCCATGGCCACGTCCACCAGCGTCTGGGATACGCGATACCAGGGTTCTCGTTTTTTCATTTTGAATAACCGTTGGGTCTAATCCTGCCTGTCTTGTTTCATAGCTGCCAGTCGTTCCTGAAAGGCGTCCAAATCAGCGGCGACAAGGGCTTCGTCTAACAAAGCTTCCAGCTTTTCGAGGGGAGTCTGTTCAAGGCTTTGGCGAACGCTGGCCGGAACCTCGCCAAAGCGGCGCTGCAGCACCCGCACGATACTCCATTCGAGTCCTCGTTCAAGCCCTTGTTCGACACCCTTTTCCAGGATTTCTTGGTAGATTGGCGATTTTTCTAGTAGAGTCACGTGCCACCTCACAATGCGTTCGACTACTGCTGGATCCAATTTTATCATAGCAAACAAGGCCAGGATAGTCTCCAACTCTTCATGATCCGGTTCGGTCCGGATACGGCGGACACACTCGCGGAGAACCGCCTCATCGGCCCCGGCCATCAACGGGACGTAAGGAATCAGGCTGGCCGGCAAGTTCTGCGCCAGGGCCTCGTGGGCATCCAACTCCCACATTTTGATGACCTTGAAGTCTTGGTGGGTTACCAGGCCCATGAACTCGCTGTGATAGGCGGTGACGACTTCCGTATCCGGTCCTGGCTCGGTCAAGTAGACGACAATAGGCACGATGGGCATCTCAAACTTCTGCCGGGCCATGGCAGTATAGTTTTGGACCCTGGCTGGCATCTTGGCGTCGTAGAGGAGCTGGAGTTCGGCCAGGGCGCCAAAGGTCTGGCCGTCCGGCCGTTGCACCTGGAGCAGCGAATCGCCGCGCCGGGCGACGAACTGGAATTCGGTGGAGAGCACGTTGGTGACGACGAGCGTTGGGTCGTCCAACAACCAGCGCACCCAGCCTTCCGGGTCACGGTCAATCAGGAACTTGCCGCTGATATCTTTCTCGCCTATTGCTATCTCCGTTCTTGAGATTATCGGGTGGATTGTGGTGGATGATCTTCAAAAAGGCAACCCAGACCCCACTTTACACCAAGGATCTTCAGGCCGGGGGAGGCAAGTGGCGGAGCTTGTCGGGGTTGACGACGATGTAGATGGCTTGAATCCGGCCGTCACTGACTTCTACGGATAGGGTGTTGAAGGGCCGGCCGTCTACGTAGACGACCATGCCCGGCCGGCCGTTGACCCAGGCCGGGTGGTAGTCGGTGGTCGGCGGGGCCAGGCGCATCAGGCCAAAGAGGAAGCGGGCCACTTTGTCTGCCCCGTGGATCGGCCGGCGGGCGGCGGCCACCCGGCCGCCACCGTCGGAATAGACGGTGATGTCCTCAGCCAGGACGTGGAGCAGGCCGGGCAGGTCACCGGTGGCGCAGGTGTCCAGGAATTGCTGCATCAGCCGTTCCTGCTCTTCCGGCCGGGCTTGGGTGCGGGGCCGGCCAGCCCCCAGCCGTTGCCGGGCGCGGCTGAACATCTGGCGGCAGTTGGCCTCGCTTTTCTCGACAATGGCGGCGATTTCCTCGTACTCGTAGTCAAAGACCTCGCGTAGCAGAAAAACGGCCCGCTCTACCGGCGAGAGTTGTTCCACCAGGACCATAAAAGCCACAGACAGCGCTTCGGTTGTGGTCGCCCACTCGGCCGCGCCCGGGAAGGCGCCAGTGACAAACGGCTCCGGCAGCCACGGCCCAACGTACTCCTCGCGCTGCATCTGGGCCGAGCGCAGCCGGTCTATACTCAGCCGGGTGGCGATGGTAGCCAGGTACGACCTGGGTGAGCGGATGGCCTCGCCGGCCGTGCCCTGCCAGCGCAGGTAGCTCTCCTGGACAATGTCCTCGGCCTCCATCACGCTGCCCAACATCTCATAGGCAATGGCAAAGAGCAGCGGCCGGTGTTGGGTAAATACGTCGGTGTGAGCCTGGGCTTCGGTCATTCCATCAAATAATATGACGCAAAGACGCAGACTTTGGCAAGGCCAAAGTTCGCGCAAAGATTTTATTTAATTCTTCGCGTCTTTGCGCCTTTGCGTCAAAATTCTTTTCACGGCGACGCCTCTGCTTGTGGTAGGCCAGAAACCAGGTGGAAGTGCAGGTGGGGCACATCCTGGTAGCGGCCGCCGTTGGCGATGAGGCGGTAGCCGTTTTCTTCCAGTCCCAGCTCGGCGACCAGGCTCTGGACGGTGGCGAAGAGGTCGGCCAGGAAGGGCGTATCGGCCGGAGTCAGGTCGGCCAGGCTGCCCAACGCCTTCTTGGGCACGAGCAGGATGTGGACCGGATAGCCCGGCCGGGGATGGGGGAAAGCCAGCAAGGTCTCGGTTTCACGCAGCCGGCGAACGGGGATGGCAAAGCTCATGTGGGCCAAGAGACGGCCGGCGAACATGCGGCCGGCGGGTGAACGGGCCAGGGCCAGCAGGACCGCCTCGCCGGCCCTGGCCAGTTGGTGAGCCATTCAGGTTAGTAGTTGATGGTTGATAGTTGATGGTTGACGGTTGAACTACCTACTACCAACTTTTAACTAACAACCAATTACGGCTTGTTAGCCACCGGCGGCGCCTTAACGATGGGCAGGTACAGCCAGACTGCGCCGGACTCAGTGATTTCGACCAGGCCAACAGCCACATCCGTGCCCAGGGTGTTGGTGACGGTCAGGGTGACAGTGTAGGTGCCGGCGGCCAGGTAAAGATGGCTAGGGTTGGCTTGCGTGCTGGTCAGGCTGCCGTCGCCAAAGTCCCAGACGAAATTCAGGCTGGTGCCGGTCGAGGTGTTGGTAAAAACCGTCGTCGTGCCCAGCAGGTCCGGGCTGGAGGAGGTGAAAGCGGCCGTTGGTGGGAGCTGGCCAATGCAGGCCGGGCCGGCGCCTACCAGGCGAATGTCGTCCACGTGCCAGCCATCCTCAGTAATGAAACTATCCGAGGTAAAGCGGAAACGGATTCGGGCATCGGGCTGGTTATCCAGTATAGGCGCGGGCAGGCTGATTTCTTCCCATTGGCTACTGTTGCCGTCGTAAGAGGCGATGGTCGTCCAGTTAGTCCCACCATCGTCAGACAGTTCCACGTGGCAGTAGTCGTAGCCGGCTTCGGTGTCACAGATTTGCCAGAACTTCAGGAGCAGCCCTTGCTGGCCGGTCATATCCAGCACCGGCGAGGTCAGGGAGACGTTGCGGTTGTTGCTATAAGGGCCACCGGGACTATCCGTCCAGGAGTGGGTGGGGCTATGGGCGTTTTCAGTGGTGATAGCCCACGGCGCCTGGGCCGTCCAGCCGTTAGCCCCCGATTCAACGTCGTCGCTGAAAACTTCACAGTAAGGGTAAAGGAGAAAATCTTGCGTCACCGTTTGGAAATCATGGGCGACGACGTCATTAACGGTGGCTGGGGCATAGTCAGGCGAGGCCGGCGCGGCGGTCAGGTCGTACGTGCCGCTGATGACCTGCATCTCGTACTCGCCGGTCGCCGGGCTGGTCTCGGTCGAGAAGAGGCTGCCGGCCATGACGGTGGCCTCCAGGGGCAGGCCCGTATCGGCGGCAGTGACCGTGCCCTGGATAGTTGGCGCGACGGCCGGGTCAATGACGAAAAGGAAGGCGGCACTGATTGCTCCCCAGTTGCCAGCCACGTCCTGGCCACGCACAAAGACCATGTGCCGGCCGTTGGGTAGGCCGGTGGTGTCAATGACGCCTACAGCCCCTTCCACCGATGTGTTAAACGTACCATCGGCCGGGACCATCGGTACAGAAATAGGCACGGTGGTCGTCACCCACGGCGGCGTATCCAGGTAATACTCGGCGGCGGCAATGTTTTGCACCGGCTCCGCGCCGTTATCGTTGTTAAAGCGGGTGTCGTTGAGGGTGGCCGTAACGGTCACTGCGTCGCCGGGGGCGACGGCGTTGTCGCTCAACAGCACGCTCAAGGCATCCGGCCCGGCCGGGGTCAGATAGGGCGTGCGGACCGCTTTGGCGGCATAGAGCAGGGAAGGCATATTGTCGGGCAAAATCGTATTTTCGAAAGCACCACAGCTCTCGAAGAAGCTGTTGCCCAGCTCATAAGTGTAGGCAGCCACACCCAGGTCGCCATAAGCAAAATCGTCGGTAGTGCCGTCGGTGATGTAAAGGCCAATGGCCTGTTCCGGGAAGTAATTGTTAAAGTAAGCGAATTTACGGCCCAGCGTTTGCAAGGCGGTGCCATTGCCAGTAAGTGTCGCCGTGAAGCCCCAGGGCCACAGGACCAGCTCACTGTAGCTGTGAATGTCTATAAAGACGCCGGTGGCCGTTACTGGCGCGGCCGCGCCGATGGGATCAGCCCGCTGGTCGGGGAAGATGGACTGGACGTAATTTTGGACCGCCTGGGTTTCTGGCTCGGAAGCCGGGCTGGGGCCACGGTAAGTGTCGGAGCATTGGTTGCTGCTGGAGCCACCACAGCAACCCCACTGAAATTCGAAGTTGCGGTTCAGGTCTACGCCCCGAGAATCAGTGTTGGCGCAGTAATTGTTGTCTGTGTTTTTGCGCCACAACAGACCGGTCTCGGCTTTCTTGCGGCCGTCAGGGTTGGCGTGCAGCAGCAGGTGAACTTCGTGGTAGTCGAGCAGCCAGGTTACGTCCGGGTCGCTGCCGTAATTTTGGACCAGGTACTCGGCAAAGCGGGTGTTCAACTCGGCGGTGGTGTATTCGCGGGCGTGGATGGCGCTCATCACGAACAATTTCGGCTTGGGGCCGGGAGTGGTGTTATTGGTCAGGCGCAGGACCAGCATGTCGTAACCAGGAAGGCCGCCTGGCGAAACCTTTTCCCAGCTATCGCCTACGTCAGTCCAGGTAGCCAGTTGGGGGTAGTTGGCGACAATATCGGTCGCCGTAGCGAAGGTCTCTTCGACGGTGCGATAGCAGGGAAAGCCGGGGATACCACCCCCCTGGCCAGGTAACGGTTGGCGCGGCTCGTTTAGTTGGGCGGTTAACTCCTCGTCAATTTCCAGCCGGAAACCCATTTGCCGCATCTGTTCATACTGGGCGGCAGTGACGTCGGTTACCAGGTAGCCTTTGTCATAATGGACTTCCCAGGGTTCCTTCCAGGAAGCCAGTTGCAGCACCAGGGCCGGATCGTCAAAGTAGGCGCGGACGACGACGAAGTCATATTCAAAAACGGGGTCCTGGCCGGCCGGGGCGTCTTGAAAGGCCAGCCCCAGGGCCAGGCTTAAGATGAACAGGGTTAAAAGGAGAAGGAAAGCAGCGCGCTTCATGGAATTTACCTCATACAATAACTTGGTAGGGCTTGGAACCAGAGGAGCTAGAGCGAGCGCGAGAGCAAGAGTGAGGAGAGGAAAAAGTGATCAAACCTCTAGCTCTGGCTCGGAACTCTGAACTCTCGTACCGGCAATTCCTCAGCGGTCCAACAATTCCAACAGCCGGTCTGGATAGTCTGTGATGATACCATCTATCCCCAGATCAAGCATGCGCTGCATATCGGCTGTTTCGTTGATAGTCCAGGCGTGGACTTCGAGGTTGCGGCCGTGGGCGCCGCGCACAAAACGGGGGGTTAGCACGTGCAGGCTACCGCTGTACTCCGGTACCTGGAAAGCGTGGGCCGGCGGGCTATGGAGGGCGCCCAGGAAGAGGGTGTTGAGAATGAAGAAGGGGCGTATTTCGTCTTCGGCGGCCGAGGTGGCTACCTCCGGACAGGCGGTGCGGAACGCTGCCATTGTCTGTTTGTGGAATGAGGCCACCAATGCCCTGTCCGCCAGACCGTACTGGCGAATCATCTGGCAAAGAGGCTCGACAATGGGCGGCTCGACCTGCTTGATTTCAATCACCATCCACTGGCTGGGGAAGGTGGTAAAGATTTCTTCTAAGGTGGGGGCGGTAATGCCCTGGCCACGGTAGGGAAAGCTCTGGCCGCCGTCCGGCGACCAGTCGTAGCCGGCGTCGAGGCTTTTTAGCTCGTCCAGGGTCAGGCTGTTGATTTTGCCGGCGCCGTCGGTCGTCCGGTCTACGGTGTCGTCGTGCATGAGCACCAGGGCGCCGTCGGCCGTGCTGTGGACATCCATTTCCAGTACGTCCACCCCCATCCCGGCCGCCCGCTCGAAGGCGTAGAGGGTGTCCCCCGGCCAGAGACCGTCGCCGCCCTGGTGGGCAATGACCAGCGGCCGGGCCGGCCCCTGGGTGAAGAAGATGTGGTCGGGGGCCGGCCGGGCCAGCAGTGCCAACGCACCATAAAGGAACATCAGTATAGCAACGACGACTAGCAGGACTCGAATAAGCCGGCTCTGGCGCAGGCGATGCATGCTTCTCACCACGGGACCGGTGGTTGCAGGTTAAGTTCTGTGATGACGTCGAGCTTGTTCGCGCCAAAATCCTCGCCAAACTCCTCATAAATGCCTGCCTCGCGGGCCATGCGGTGCAGATTGCCGGAGCGGCTGGTAGTCATGGCCGCGGCCAACGCCAGTTCTAGCTCGTTCCTGCGGAAAGCACGCATCATGGCCTTTACCAGCGCAGGGTCTACACCCTCACTACCAAAATCGCCCAGGGCCAGCAGGCGAGAGAAGCCATAATATTGGAGCATACTGTTTTCGGCCACCTTGCTATAGAATGCCCGGCGACTCTCCTTGGCAAACGACGACTGAATGGCCCAGGCAGATACGGCAGCGTTGTACATGGCCGCAACCACCCCTTGGGAAAAGATAGGATCGACAAAGGCTCCGGCGTCGCCGATGCAGTAGAAATTTTCGCCGGTCACTTTCTCGGAGTAGTAGGAGTAGTCCGGCCGGAAGAACAGGGAGCCTTCAATGAAGGTGGCCGGGGCCAGTAATTCCCGAATAATGGGCACGCTGGCGCACGTTTCCCGGAAGTACGCTTCCTGGACCTCCTTGCCCATACCGCGGACCTTGCCTCGGTTCATCACCAGACCCACGCTGGTGCTTTCACGCAAAATGATGTGCCAGATCCAGCCATCCTCAAATGAAGTTATAAACGTTACCGACTTGACGAAGGGCGCCTGCTCGGGGGGGTGGCTCTGACGGTCAGCCCCCAGATAGAGGGAATTTTTGTAATAACCCCACAGGCCCAGGTAATTGACTTCCTGGCTGACCAGCCGCCGGGCGTTAAACTGATGGGCCAGGAGAGCGGCGTGGCCGCTGGCGTCTACCACGTAGCGGCAAGCAATAGATCTCTGGCCCAGGCCACCGCCGCGCCGGTCCATATAGTCCACGACCGGCCATTGGGCATCTGAAAAGTCTACCTGGCGCACAGCTACTTCTTCAAAAACCTGCGCCCCACAGCCGGCCGCGTGGCGCAGCAAGATGTCGTCGAAAATGTCCCGCTCAACGTGCAGCCCCACCCGTTCGGGATCCGTGTAGCCAAAACTGGAAAACCGAAGCTGGTGTATCCGGCCGTCCCAGGCAATGATGCCGCCTGCCTTGGCCAGAAATCTTTCTTGCTGAATTTTTTCAGTCGCACCAAGCAGGTCGGCGTAGCGCCACATGTGGGGGATGATGCTTTCGCCTACCTGCGGCCGGGGGAACTTCTCCTTCTCAAAAAGGACGACGTGAAAACCCTGCCTGGCCAGCCGGGTGGCGGCGCTGCTGCCGCCCGGCCCACCGCCGATGACGACCACGTCGCACCGGCCGGGAATGGGGGCGCTGTTTTCCTTTGGCTGGTGAAAGCCATTTTTTTGTTGCCAGGCCATATCTTACCTTGCCTTCAGTTTCTATTTTTGCCGGCTGCCATTCCCCCAACTGCACAAGCAACACGCAACAATGCGTTTGATAACTCTATTCTACAAGATAATGGCCGTTTGGGTAGAGACGTTGCAATGCAACGTCTCTACCTCAAGGGGGTGAAACCGTAGCCCAGCGCCTGGTGGGCAGTGCCGATGACGACGAAGGCCCGGCGGTCTATCCGGGCGACGATGCGCTTCAGCTCATTGACCTGCGGCCGGTAGACGGTGCAGAGGAGCATGGTATGGGTGTCGCCAGTGTAGGCCCCGGTAATTTGCCAGCGGCTGAGGCCCCGGCCGAGCCCCTGGATGAGCGCCTGGCTTAATTCGTCCGGCCGGTCGGTGATGATCGTCACCGTGCGCACGCTGCTCGGCCCTTCCAGGGTATAGTCGGAGGCGACGCCGTTGAGGAACAGGGTCAGCAGGGCGTAGAGGGCGATTTCCCAGCCAAAGACCAGCCCGGCGGTGAGAATGATCAGGCCGTCAGTGTACAAAAAGACCTGGCTGAGCGGCGCGCCGGTTTTATGCTGGAGAATGCGGCCGATGATGCTGGTGCCGCCCATAGTCCCGCCGCTGCGGTAAATCAGCCCAGCGCCCACACCACCGACGATGCCGCCGTAGATGGCGCTGAGCAGGATGTCGTTGGTCAGCGGAAATTGGTCCAGCCAGCCGGGCAGGTAGCGGGTGAACAGGTCGGTGGCCGTGGAAAAGATCAACACGGCGACGACGGTTTGGGTCAGGAAGCGCCACCGGCCGAGGTGAAAGTAGCCCAACACCAACAGGGGCAGGTTCATGACCAGGTACATCACCCCGACCGGCCAGCCAGTGAAGTGATTGACGATGATGCCGATGCCGCTAACGCCCCCGGCGGCGATGTTGAACGGGATCTGGAAGAGGCTGTAGCCCAGGGCGACCACCAGCGCGCCCAGAACCAACACTATCACGCGTTGGGTAGTTTGCCAGATAGGGCTTACAGAAAAACGGCGCATAATCAAAGATTGGCCAACATATCATCAAACATTTCTTTTAACATGGCGCGAAACAAGCTTCTCTTTTCATTCCGTGTAACAACAATAGTTTCACGTCGTAGGAATTCAGCATAAGCATCCTGGGTAAGGGCCATCATTTTTTCGTTAACCAATTCTTTTTTCATGTGAAGCAGGGCCTTCTGCTTCAATTGTTCATCGGGGTTGTCAAAGGGATTGAACAGTTGTGAAGCCATTGTCTATCGTCCAATAATCAGGATACCAGGCCAATGAGCGTGTTCAGGGCGCGCCAGTAGACTTTCTGTAGTGGTCCGGGCCAGTTGCTGCCGGGTAGCAGGGGCGGGAAGCCGCCGCTGGCGTCGGGCTCGTCAAAGACGTTGCCCATGCCGGAGACGTCCCAGAGGATGTCGCCGGCCGGGATGCCCAGGTCGGCCACGTAGGGGTCGGGGTCAAAGCCATTGTTCTCGAAGACGTTGTCGTGCAGCCAGTTGTGTTCGGGGATGGGCCCGACGTCTACGTTCTCGAACGCGCCGGTGCTGGTCAGGCTGAAGACGGCAATGCCGCTGCTCTTGTTGTCCCGCAAGGTGTTGTTGTAGACCTCGCTATGGTCGGTGGCCAGCAACAGAATACCCACGCCCGGCGGCAACAGCCTGGCCGTAGCCCCCTCCGGCGCAAAGTTGGGATGGTTATTATCCTCGCTGATATTGTTGTAAACCTTCGTCTGGGCCGAGATCTTAGAGGTCAGGTTAGGCAACAGGACGACAAAAATGCCGGTTGAGTTGTCATAGGTGTGGTTGTTGTAGACCTCGCCGTTAAGGGTGTTTTCCAGCTCAATGCCGATGACGTTGCCGTAAGCGACACTGTCACGGACGACGACATTCTCGCACTGGCCGGCGTAAATGCCGGCGTCATCCACCCCGGTCACTTCGACCCGTTCAATGAGCACGCCGGTGCTCTGGACAGGATAGACGCCGTAGGTGCCGGTGTTCTCGGCAAAGATGTCGTGGAAGTGGACGCCGGTGGCCCCTTCGACCAGGACGCCGTTGTCTTTGAAGTTGCGGATGTGAAAGTTGCCGACGGTGAAGTTGTTGCCGGAGGAAATAATGCCGTCAGGTAGTTCACCCCGGCCGTCCAGGATGGGCCACTCGCCCTGCTCGTTGGGGATGCCGGCCAGGGTGATGTCGCTCATGTCTACGACCACCCGCTCGTAATAAAGGCCGTAGGGCACTTCAATCGTATCGCCGGGTTGGGCGCGGTCCACGGCCGCCTGGATCGTTTCTCCGTCCTGGACGCGAATGGTCATTGGCGGCCGTTCCGGCGGCGCGCCGGCGGCGCTGGCCGTGTTGAACTGGGCCACCAACTCGCGGGCCGGGTTGTCCAACGAAGGCACGACCGGTAGCCCGGACGGCACCGCCTCAGGGATGGCCGGCAAGTTGCTTTCGTCGGTCAGGGCGTAGAGGAAAGCGATCAGGTCAGCCTTTTCCTGGCCGGTTAGCTCGAAGCCCAGGATAAAATGGTCTACGTTGGCCGCGCCATCGGCCCGGCCGCCGCCCTGGGCGTAAAAGTCAATGACTTCCTCCAGCGTGGCCAACTGGCCGTTGTGCATGTAGGGGGCGGTGAGGGCCACGTTGCGCAGCGAGGGGACCCTGAAAGCGCCCTCCGGGGCGTCGTTGGCCACGGCCGCCCGGCCGGGGTCGGACGGCTGGCCGGGCGCGGCCGGGACGCCAATGACCCGGTAGGTATTGGTGGCAAAGGTCGGCGCGGCGTGGCACTCAAAGCAGCGCGTGGCCGCCGAGCGAAAGAGCACCAGCCCGCGCCGCTGGGCCGGGGTCAGGGCCTCGAAATCGCCGGCCGCGTAGCGGTCAAAGGGGCTGTCGTCGCTGACCAGCGTCCGCTCAAAGGCAGCGAGGGCGCGCTGCACGTTTTCCAGGGTTATGGCCTCGCCGTCGCCAAAGGCGGCGGCAAAGAGGGCCTGGTATTCGGGAATGGCAGCCAGTTCGGCCAGCAATTCCTCGCTATCGGCGGCCATTTCGTCGGCGTGGGTCAGGGGGACCAGGAGTTGCGCTTCCAGGGCGCTTTCCCGGCCGTCCCAGAAGAGGCTCTGGGCGTAGCCGGCGTTCCACAGGCTGGGCGCGCTGCGGGCCAGGACCACGCCGCCGTTCCGTTCCGGCCCAGCGCCAACGCCGCCGGCACCAACGGCCTGGGGCAGGCCGTCGCTAAAGCCGTAGTCGGGGTGGTGGCAGGTAGCGCAGGTGATGTCGTTTCCGGCCGAGAGCACCGGGTCAAAGAAGAGCAGCCGGCCGAGTTCGACTTTTTCGTCCGTCGTGGGGTTGTCGGCCGGCTCATTCAGCGGCGGAAAGGCCCGCTGCAGACCGGAGTAGGACGGTTCGACGCTGCTGGCCCCCGCGCCGTGCTGCTCGGCCGGCACTTCCGGGTCGGCCGGAACGGGCAAGACGGCGGCGACGATGGCCAGGATAACGATCACCAGTAAAAGGAACAGGACGATGCGCCCCAGCCACTTCCAGATTCGGGACATAGTGCCCTCCTATAAATGCCTGAGGGGCCAGGCATTTTAAAAGTGCCTGGCCCCTCTATTTAATCGAGTGTCAGAAGATAAGCCACCAGGGCATCCAGTTCTTCGCCGCTCAACCGCGTGCCAAAGGTATCGGGCATCACATCGCTGAACCCCTCGACCAGGTAGGCACTGGGTTTGAGGATGGAGGTTTCAATGTACAGGCGGGCGTCCAGGCCCTCCGCCTGCGAACCAGCCCGGCCGGCAAGGCCGGCCAGGGAGGGGCCGACGATGATGGTCTCCGGTTCGACGGCGTGGCAGGTGGCGCAGTTCTGCTTGAAAGTGATTTCTCCCTGGACCACCAGGGGGTCTACTGTGGCCGTCGGCTGGCTGGCACTGCCCGGGGCGCTACAGGTGGCCAGAAAAAATAGCAGCAGCCCAAGCAGCGCCAGGCCAGGCTGCCTGATAAAGGGCGAAAAGACGGCCATGTTTTACGGTCCAAAAAGGTCCAGAACAGGCGCATAGTAGCAGCGGCAGCCCATGGGGTGGGAACAGCCTTCCAGGGGAAGTTCCGGCACTTCGTCAAAGTCGTAAGCACCCTCGACCGCCCGGCAGACCGGGCAGCTATCATGGTTGGCCAGGATGCGCACCTTGGTGGCCAGGCCCTTGCGAATTTTGTCCAGCACCTCGCGCTGATAGGCGGCCGAATGTTCGGCTTCTCCTACCCGAGTCGTCGTAGGCGTCTGGCCGACGACCGTCCTTTTGCCTTGTAATTTACTGATGTCGCTTTCGGGCACGTTGGTTCTCCGTTGCTATGAAGTAATTGGGTAATTGAGTAATGGGTAATTACCAGGTGTCAGGTTGTGCCTGGATTTTATCCAAGAGGTGGAATTGCGGCGAGATGCTTTAGGAAAAACACCCCGCAGGTTAGGGCACGGGACGTGCCCTTGGAAATCTGCGGAGGTGGGCACAGCTTTTGTTTAGTCAACGGGCAAGGCGTTGTCTATGATCCGTTGAAAGACAGAGAAGGGCTGGGCGCCAAGGACCAGCCGGCCGTTGACGAAGAAGGTGGGCACGCCGGTAATACCCAACTGCTGGGCTTCGGCAAAATCGGCGTTAAGCACTTCTTCGTACCGGCCGCTGTCGAGGCACTCGCCGAAGGGTTCGGGAAGCAGCCCGCCTTCGGCCGCCAGCGCCTTGAAGACGTCCCCGGCGTTTGGGTTGCCGGCCCATTGGCTCTGGCTGGCAAAAAGTAGATCGTGCATCGCCCAGAAAGCCTCGTCGCCCCCTAATTCGCGGGCGCAGCGGGCGCTTTCGTGGGCCTTTTGCGCCTGGGGGTGCAAAGTGTGATTGGGGAAGTCCTTGAAGGCAATGCGGACCTGGCCGGCATCTATGTAAGGCTGTAATTGGGGCCTGATCTCCTGCCAGTGCTGCCAGCAGAACGGGCACTGGTAATCAGAGTAGACGAGGATGGTAACCGAGGCCCTGGGGTCGCCTTTGATAGGCGCCTCCTCCAGGGGAATCTCAACCGGCCGGACGGCCAGAGCCGTCGCCGTTGCCCGCGCTTTGCCGTCGTCAGGTCCTGGATGGCGAATAAAAATATCTGCGGCCGGGCCAGAAGTATCGTTGCCAGGCGCCGGTGTGGCTGTTAAGGCTGGCGCAACGCTTCCGGTTGTTGGCCCGGCGGCCGGGAAAGGAGCTGGTTGGCAACCAAGAAGAAAACCAATCATGCCCCCGGTTATGAGCAGCATTTTGACAACGCCTGCCCGGTTCATGGCTATCCTCCATCAAAACTTCTAGAGGGAGCGTACCTTATTGCCCGGATTTGCACAAAAATAATTAGTCGCCTTTAAGGTTTCGCGGACAGAAAAGGAGGCAGACATTCCGGCTGCCTCCTTTTCATCTTTTAGGGACTGCAAATTTCGATACTCCAGCCAAGGAGCACGCCTGCGTCGGCCGAGGGGTAATGATCGGTCACTTCCAGCACCCAGGCGCCGTTGCCACTCTGGCCATCAAAGGCGCTCAAGAGATTGTTCGGTCTGAAGGTGCCATTGATGGTCGGCACACTGCCGGCGCATTGGTTTTCCACCGGGGCCGCCGCTTCGTCGTCCAACGTCGCCAGGATGTCGTCACCGGAGCAGCCATAGGTGCTGTTAGGCACTCCCGGCCGGTCAAGAATGGTCACGGCCGTGCCCGTGTCCTGGTGGCGCAAGACCATGCTCAAATCGCCAACCCAGGCGTGGTCCATATTCAGGCTAACCTCCAGGTCGCCGATGGTTCCTGCCCCGCTGATGGACAGGTTAGAGCTAATGGTGGTTGTGCCGTTGGGTAGGTTTTTAGGCACATCGCTGCTGGTGTAGGTCACGCAGGCGCCTGGCGGCGGGGTTGGGGTTGGCGTCGAGGTAGGTGGCGGTGGGGTTGTGTCGGCGGTGATGCGCACGTCGTCCAGCGCCGCCTCCACCAGGCTGGCCCCACCGCTGTCGGCGGCCTGGACCAACAGGTAGACCGTCTGGCCGGCGAAGCTGTTCAGGCTGGTGTTGAAAGTTGCCCAGGCAGCATCGTCGTCGTTGTTGGCGCCCAGTTCCTCAAAGACGAGCTGTGTCGTGCCGCCGACGACGCTGACCCGCAAGTAGTCGGCCGTGGATGAGTTGCTGCCGTGCGCCAGGTAGTAGCTGAACGACAAAGTAATGTTGCCGCTGGCGGGCAAGGCAACGTTGGGGGAGCGGATCGAGGTAACGCCGCCATCTATGTCGTAGCTGCCGGCGCTGCTGCCGGCCAGGCCGCCGGTCACCAGGTCATTAAGGCCACTGACCGTGTTGCCCAGTTGTTTGGGGCCGCTGCTGTTGGTGCTTTGAGGGTCGCCGCGCTCCCACTGGCCGGTGGTGGCGGTATCGCTCCCGTTGGGGTTGACCGTCCAGCCCAGGTTGGTCTCAAAGTTATCGAAGAAGACGTCTCCACTGGGTGGCGGCGTTGGCGTGTTGGTGGGGGTCGGCGGGACGGGCGTATTGGTCGGCGTGGGTGTGGGCGGCTGGGGGCCGAGGTTTGGCTGCAAGACAAAAAGCCCCTGTTCAATGCCGCTGACGATGACCACGCCGCTGTTAAAGAAGGGGTAATTGCTCCAGGCCCCGTTAAAGTTGGCGGTGTTACTGGACGGATAGATGTCGAAGTAGCCTGCCTCTACCAGGGAGCCACTGCCGATATTGGTTATATCCAGAATTCGCAGGCCGGCGCGGTAATTGGCCTCGTAGGCAAAATTGCCCTTGATGTAAAGGTTATGGTCAATCGCTGGGGTAGGGCCGGTGTAGTTACCAATCAGCGTAGGGCTATCCAGGTTGGCCACGTCCCAGATGTAAGTCCGGGTGTTGTGCCCGTTTTGCTGTTCGTCCAGCTCGTCGTCCAACAAGAAGTAACGGTGGTTTTCTGTCAGCCAGCCCTGGTGGGTATAGCCGGAACCGGCATATCCCGTCCGCGAGAGCATGATGGGAGCGCTCTTGGTGGTAACGTCTACAATCGTCAGTGTGTCTTCGTTGGAACTGAAGCAGATCTCTTTGCCCTGGTGCTGCGTATCCGGGCCGTTGTAGATGACGCATTGGGTGTCATGCGTGTACCCATCCCCGCTATAGCAGCCTGCGCTGGTTGGGCTGGTTGGGTTTTGGATGTTGACCATGTGCAGGCCGCCGGAACAGGTGTTGGAGCCGATGGCGTAAGCGTAGCCGCTGGCCTCGTTAATGGCAATGTTGTGGGCGTTGCCGAAGTTAGGATAGTGGGCCGACTCACTAAACGTCACCGGCGGGCTGGTCACTGTACGCAGCCGGGTTAGGTCAAAGACCTGCATGCCGTGGCCGCTGGCCTCGCTGACGATAAAGGCATGGTTGTTGTAGACCTTGATGTCGCGCCAGGTGGAGTTGCTGGTGTGGGTGGGCAGGTTGCCCAGGTAAATGGGGTTCTCTGGATCGCTGATGTCTACAAAAGAGCTGCCACTGGTCCGGCCCATCAGAGCGTACTCTTTGCCCGTTTGGGGATCAGTCCAGCCCCAGATGTCGTTGCCCTGGCCGCCGCCAATGTTGGCCAGGGGCATAAAAGCAAGCAGGTCCACGTTGTTGCACGGATACCCGCCGGCCGACCCGCTGACGCACGGCACGGCCGCCAGCGCCTCTAAATCATGCGTCGGTTCATAATCGTCGGTATGGTGGTCGTCGTCGTGCCCCTTTTCCTGCTGATGCTTGCAAGCAGACAGTCCCTTACCATCATCAGGCAGGTCCTCACAATCGTCCGGTAACGGCTGTAAAGCCGCGTTTACCTGTGTTCTCATACTGATCAAGATACCAAGCAAAAGCATAGGAATCAGCACAGGCAAAGTGCGCTTCAATTTCCGGGTCATTGGTTGTCCTCCTTCTTCCTTACTTATACAAAGCCTGTCCAATGAGATTGTTGCGGCTGAACTTTTCAGGGATTTTACAAGCGGGACCTCACCTCCTTTACCACTCCTACACCGTATGTCCAGCCGTCACCGTCCAAACAGGCTACCTCGTTTGGAGCGCCAGGGCGCGTAAGAAGGCTGGAGGCGTATGGCTGTCACCCATTTTGTAACCAACAATAGAACAGCGGCCGACCCCACGTGACAGTATAAATCACCCTGCCTCTAATAGGCAAGCATTATCGGTCTATTTTTTCACAAAGGGTAACTGCTCAGGCTCTCTAGTTGTGGCCGGTCTCCTGACTATGGCTGGTTTCCAGCCACGGCCACCCCAGGCTCGGTCAGAGACCAGCCTGAGCAGTTACCACAAAGGTTGCTTACCCAACCACCCCACTTAACCCCAACCGGCGGCGGGTCTCGATGAGCCGGCCGCTGCCGATTTGCTCGACGTAATGGGACATGCGCTCGCAGCGGGCCACCAGGTCGTCAAAGGTGACCTCGTCCAGGAGTAGCAGTTCCGTGTCGCTGACCGCCTGGTAAGTGGCGGTGTAAGGACTGTCGGCAAAGAGGGCGTATTCGCCGAAGTGCTCGCCGGGGCCGTAACGTTCGGCGATGGGCTGGCCAGCCGGCCCGGGCTGGCTGGCCTCCACCTGGCCGCGCAGGACGATAAAGAGGTCGGTGCGGAGCTGGCCACGCCTGGCAATGACCCGGCCGGCCGGCACGGACAGGCGGCGGAGGCGGGCGTCTACAGCGGCCAGTTGCTGCGGGCTAAGTGTGGCGAAGAGCGGCATCCGCTTTAGCAGCGCCCGTTCCTTGGCCCCGCCGCTTACCTGGGAGGCCAGGGTCGTGTCGGCTCGCAATAGTGGGTCAAAGCGGTGGCGGTCAATGACAATGGCCCGCACGTCGGTCAACGCCCGGTAGGTGGCCTGGTAAATGCCCCGGTCCAACAGGGCGTAGGTACCAAAAGACCCGCCGGACGTCAGCACGCCTGTTTGCTCGCCGTTTTCGTAGACGCCGACCTGACCATACTCGACCAGGAAGAAGCGGGTGGCCTCGCGGCCGTCTTCGGCAATGGTCGCGCCGGCCCGGCTATGCCACGGCCGGGTTACCTGCAGGACCGCACGAATGTCCTCCTGGTCAAAGCCGGCAAAAACGTCGGCCTGGCGAATCAGCTCGGCCCAGCGGTCAAAGCGGCGGATGGAGTCTTCGGCCAGTTGGCCGGCCCACTCGGTCTGAGAGAGGACGTGGCGGGCCAGCGCTTCTGCTTCCAGCCAGGGCAGGCTGTCGTAGGCCGCCTGGCCAGCCCGGGCAGTGAAGGCCGTTCCGGCCAGGTCGTCCAGCCGGTCCACGGCCAGCAGCACGGCTGTCCGGCAATAATCGGCAATTTCCAGGATGCTCGATTCCCGGTCCAGGAAGCCCAGAGCCACCAGTTGTTCCTGGATGGCGGCCAGCCGCCGGCCGCCAAAGACCCCTTCGTAGGTGGCGAAGAGGGCCTGCAAGAAGTGGCTGAAGCCGTTGACCAGCCGCTCGCGCTCACTGGCGGCCGGTTGCGGGGCAACGGCGTGGCGGGGAAATTGGGTCAGCAGCCCCAGCGCCAGGTAGAGCAGGCCGGCAAAAAGCCACAGGCCGGCCACCGGCCCGTGCAGAATGGGGAAGGGGACCAACCAGGGCAGGGCCAGGACGGCCAGGACCAGTAATAGCCAGGGAAAGGCAAAGCGGGAGTACCAGAAATTCAATAACATGGGGGCCAGCAGCGCCAGCCCGCCGGCCGTCAGCAGCAGCACCAGGGCAGCCGGTATAGGAATATTAAACGGGTAGCCGGCTGCGGCAAAACCCAGGGCGGCGGCGTTGCCTAGCTCGACCAGGACCAGGAAAGCCATGAGCAACTGGTCGGCCAGCGTCAGCCGCAGCGGCCGGACAGGCCAGACGAACAGCCAGGTGATAGCTCCGGCCACAGCCAGGAGCACGCCGGCGCTGATGATCAGGCTGGAACTGTTCCAGGATGTGGATTGGGCCAGGAAGGCCAGGGTCATCTCCAACAGGACAATGGCCATGGCCCACAGCGCCCATTGAAAGCGGGAGCCACGAATTTGCCAGGCCACGCCTACCAGGGCCAGGGCCGCGCTCAGGTGAGCCAGCAACGTGGCCAGGTCGTAGGCCAGGCCGCCCAGCAGCAAGCTCAAGATGCCGCCGGCCGTCAGGGGCACGCTGATGAGCAGAGCTAAGACGTCGGGCCGGGCCAGCAAATCGCGGCGGGCCAGCCACTCCAGGCCGGCCTGGACCCGGCTCCAGACAAAAGCGCCGACGAAGTAGATCGTGGGCACGAGAATGGCGGCCGTGACCAGGAGCACCAGCAGCCGGCCGGGAAGACCATAGTTCTGCCACAGGTGGCCAACGAAGGGCCACAGCCGCGTTTGCCAGAAGTAGAGGGCAAAGGCCAGGGCGTAAACGGAATAGACGACGGCCGCCAGGCCAAAAAGGGTGAAAACGCGCTCCGTCGAATTGAGGCTGGGCCAGAAGCGGGGGGGGGCCGGGTTGGCCCGGAGCTTGCTCCAGAAGTCGCGGCGCAGGAAGGCAAAGGCCCGCTGGCGCAGGCCGGGCATCTCCAGCCAGTCCATGAGGATGAAGTAGCCGTCTAACTCCAACAATGGGTTGATGTTAATGAAGACGCTAAAGAAGGCGATAAAGCCGACCTGGTAGATAAAGCTGGCCCACAGGGTGTTGGCGCTGTCTGGGGAGAGAAGGGAAACGGCGGTCAAGATGAACCCGGCCAGCCCACCCAGGATCAGCCCGGAGTGGGGACCGGCCCAGGAGACGAGGATGCGCGCCCGGCGAGGCGACAGCCAGATGTCCCGGGTGTCCACGAAGAAGGCCGGGAAACCCCAGTAAATGAGGAAGCCGCCCCGGTCCAGTTCCCGGCCGAAGTGCTTGACCGCCAGGCCGTGGGACAGCTCGTGAATGCCGATGACCAGCAGATTAGCCAAGAAAAGGCTGATGAAGCCCAGACCAAAGCCGGCCGCGCCGCCGGAGAGAGAGTAGCTACCCTGGAAAAAGAGGCGGGCAAACAGGAGACCACCGGCGAACACGACGGCCAGCAGTAACACCTGGACCACTGGCGAAAAGAGAAGCTTCAGGAAGCGGTACAGCCGGGTGAAGAACGGGTCCAGGCTGGTGACGCTCAATTCGGTGTTGACCAGGGCGTTGAGGATGCGCCGGCCGCGGCTGGCCGGGGCGCGGGCAATTAGCGCCGCCTGGGCCTGGCGGTAGAGGTTGGTCGGCCGGTCGTCGAGGAAGCGGCCGTTGCGCAAGTTGGACACCAGGGTGCTGAACCGGCCGATGGGCAGGGAGCCATAGCGCATGAGGGAGTAAAAGAGCAGATCCTTGACTGTTTTCTGCCCATCCATTTGCCACCAGAGGGTGTAATCCTGCTCGGACAGGCGCAGGTAGGTTTTACATTCGGGCTGTTTGAGGACGTAGTATGGCTCGGCGCGCCCATTGAGCCGGGCGGCGACGACATTGTCGCAGCGCGCCGGCCTGTAGACGCCGGAATCCACGGCCGCGTCTACGGCCGACCAAAAGCTTTCCTGGCGCGCCTCCTCCGCTTCTGACATAGAGATAGTATAGCTCAGGATAAGTTCTGAGTGAAGCGAAGAACCCTCTTGACAAGAAGAATCTATTTCGATAGAATTCTAATTAGATGCTCTTCTAATTAGAAATCTATCAAATTACCTTTGTTGAGGAATAAGAAATGACTGAGCACCAATTCAACGAGTTGTTACAGTTTTTTAAAGTGTTGGGTAACGAGAGCCGGCTGAAAATCCTGGGGCTGCTGGCCAACCAGGAGCGCAGTGTGGGTGAGCTGGCCGACTTACTGGGTGTGAGGGAGCCGACCGTCTCGCACCACCTGGCGATGATGAAGGAACTTGGGCTTGTTGAGTTCCGGGCGGAAAGGAACACGCACATCTACTGGCTGGACACCAGCGCGCTGGAAAAGATGAGCAAAGACATTTTCTCCAAGAGCGGCCTGGCCGAGCTGGTCCAAGAGCAGGCGGAAGTGGACCAGGAGGACAAGGTGTTGCAGACGTTCCTGGACGGTCGGCGCATCAAGGAGATCCCGGCCCGCTACCAGAAGCGGCGGATCGTCTTGCAGTGGCTGGTGGAGCAATTTGAGAGCGGCCGGCGCTACACTGAGCCGGAAATAAACGCCCTCCTCAAGCAATACCACCCCGACCACGCCTCGCTGCGCCGCTATCTGATAGATATGGGCCTCATGCAGCGGGAGAGTGGGTTCTATTGGCGGGTAGCAGAGAGTTCCTGATTGCTTAAAGTCAGTCCAGACTTTGTACAGGATCGCCCTTTGGTGGGTGGCGGTTAACAAGCAGATCAGCGGCACGAAGTTGAATAACCCGTTTCCGGTTCAACATCAGACTGTCCACGGTGGCACGGCCGATAGGTGTCAGACCAATAATCCGCAACCTGTCGGCCGACCAGATAAAGTGTTCATTCCAGATGTCCTGCCTGGGATTAATTGGTCTGGAGGAGATTACGAACGACGCGGTTTAGATGGCTGAGATAGTCGTCAATTTCCTCGTACCGGTCAAGTTCTTCCTCTTCCTTAGCTGCGAGGCCGGTTGTTCGCTGTTTGCGCAGGAGCGCCTCAATACGCGCCAGTACAGCCGTGGAAGCTCGAAAAACAGGCACACCCTCTTCCAACGTAATGCTAATAGCGCCATCGCGGGGCATGGATTCTGGTAACTGTTCCAGATGAGGAAAAGCGCAGGTTCCGGCTCTAGTCATTGTTGACACCTCACCTGAAATTATAGCCGATAGCTCTTGATAATGTCCATTCTCAGTAGATCGCATTGGAACGTAGGCATCTTGCCTGCCTCTGCGGACAGGATATCCGCGTTCCCAGGGCATTTCGAGCTATAGATTCTCGATATCAACGCCTGTAGGCTAGCAGCCGCAGGCCGTTCAGGGAGACCAGGACGGTGCTGCCCTCGTGGCCGACGACGCTGAGGGGCAGGGCCAGCTCGAAGCCGAGGACGGCCGCCACCAACACGGCGATCACGCCCAGGGCGAAAACCAGGTTTTGCAGCAGCGTTTTTCTCGTCTGCCGGCTGAGGGCGATGGCGTAAGGAATGTTGGCCAGGTCGTCGGACATGAGGACGATGTCAGCCGTTTCCAGGGCTACGTCGGTGCCGGCGGCGCCCATGGCCAGGCCGATGGCGGCCGTGGCCAGCGCCGGGGCGTCGTTCACCCCGTCGCCGACCATGGCCACCGGCCCGTGCTGCTGCTCTAGCTGCTTGAGGATGGCCATTTTGTCTTCCGGCAGCAGTTCGGCGTAAAAGTCGTCCACACCGGCCTGCCGGGCAATGGCCTGGGCCACCCGTTGGTTATCGCCGGTGAGCATGACCACCCGTTTGATGCCCAGGCGCTTTAAGTCGCGGATGACGGCCGGGGCCTGGGGCCGGAGCACGTCGGCAATGGCGATTACACCCAGCGCTTCGGCTGCTCCCTGGCCCGTCCGCCGGGCGACGATGACCGAGGTCTTGCCCTCGTCCTGCAGGCGCTCCACGTCGCCGGCGGCCTCGGCCAGCCCGGCCACCTGGAATTGCTCCAGGAAGCGCGGGTTGCCGACGAGGATTTCCTGGCCACCTACAGTGGCGGCCACACCCAGCCCTGTCCGGCCCTGGAAGGCTGTCGCTTCGGCCAGCTCAAGCCGGCGCTCTCTGGCGGCGTTGACGATGGCCTGGGCCAGGGGGTGCTCCGAGCGGGCTTCGACGGCCGCGGCCAGGGCCAGCAGATCGTGTTCGGCCAGGGCCAGGCCCGGCCGGATGCGCACGTCCGTTACCTGGGGCCGGCCGACGGTCAGCGTGCCGGTCTTGTCAAAGGCCACGACTCTGACCGCGGCCGCCTGTTCGACGTAGACCCCGCCCTTAAAGAGGACGCCCCGGCGCGCGCCGTTGCCGATGGCCGACAGGACCGTGGCCGGCGTGCTGATGACCAGGGCGCAGGGTGAAGCGGCGACCATCAAGGTCATGGCCCGGTAGAAAGCCGGCTGGAACGGCTCGCCCAGCAAAAAAATGGGCACGATAATGGCCAGGGCGGTGAAGGCGATGACGCCGGCGGCATAATATTGCTCGGCCCGGTCAATGAAACGCTGGGTTTTGGCCTTTTCGCTGTGGGCTTCTTCCACCAGCCGGATCAGCCGGGCAATGGTCGAATCTTTGGCCAGCCGGGTGACCCGCACTTCCAGGCTGCCACGCTGGTTGATCGTCCCGGCAAAGACCACGTCGCCGGCGTGCTTACTCACCGGCAGCGACTCGCCGGTCAGCGAGGACTGGTCCAGGCTGCTTTCCCCCTCCAGGATGACCCCGTCCAGCGGCACGCGCTCGCCCGGCCGGACCAACACCTGGTCGCCGACAGTAATCTGGTCAATAGGCAGCGTGGCCGTGACGTCGCCGCGCCGGACCAGGGCCTGTTCCGGCCGCAGCTTCATCAGCGAGCGAATGGCGTTGCGGGTGCGGCCCAGGGCATAGTTTTGCAGGACATTGGACAGAGAGAAGAGGAAGAGCAGCATCGCCCCTTCAAACGGCGCGCCGACGATGACTGCGCCGACGGCGGCCAGAATCATCAGCAGGTCTACGTCAATGGTCCGGTTGCGCAGCGATTCCAGCCCGGCTTTCAGACCAAAGACGCCCCCGGTGACGTAGGCCACGACGTAAGCGACAGTAGACGCGGCCGGCAGCGCCAGCAGCACCTCGCTCAACAATCCTAACAACATTGAAACCAGGGTGATAGCGACAAAGATCGCTTCCAGCCAGCCGGCCGCCAGCCACCGCCGGGCGCGAGCCAGGGTGGCCGGCGGCCGGGCCGGCTCGACGGCCGAAGGAGCGACGGGAATACCCAGTTGGCGGACCCGTTGGGTGAGCTGGCCCGGCGAGGTGAGGGCGCCGTCGTAGGCGATGGTCAGAACGCCGCCGATGTAGCTGGCCGTGGCCCGGCGCACCCCTTCCAGGTGGCCCACCCGGTTTTCCAGGGCCAGGGCGCAGCTTTCGCAGGCCCGGCCGCCGCGCCGCTGCAGGCGCAGGGTGCAGGTCTGCCACCGCTGCTGCAGCTCCGGGGCCAACTGGTGGGCCACGCGGGAAATGTCCCGCTCAGAGACGACGGCCGGGTCGTAGGCAAAGGAGAGGCGTTCCTGGCGCGTGTCCAGGCTGACGTTGACGATACCCGGCTCGCCGGCGACGGCCTCGTTGACGAGTTCCAGGCAGGTGTCTTCCTGGAGAGTGGAGAGTGGAGAGTGGAGATTTTCCTGGCCATAGCCGGCCGGTTTGCCGGAGACCGGTTCAGGGAGCATAGGCTTGAGTGAAGGGTTGTTTGTGTTCATGGCGTATCGTGCTGTAGCCGCGATTTCCAAATCATGCGCCGTAGGGAAACCGCGCCTACCACACCATTGTGGACCGAACGGCGCGTGGGCCAAGTGCTTTTCCGCACCGTTTCGGGTGACGAAAAGCACCTGTTAGCGCGCCGGCCGACCAGCTCCTCCTGGCAGCGGGGCAGAGGCCCATAGCAGGCGACCCGCGCGCCGCGAATCCGGTAAATTGTGCCGGAAGAATATAAAATTTACGATAGAGGCAGGGAAAACCCCGCAGGTCTTGAGGGCACGCTTCGTGCCCCGGGCACAATAGTTCGTGCCCCCGACCTGCGGGGTTTGGAAAATTACCGGGTGGGCTGACGCCGCCTGGCCCAGAGGGGGAGCAGGAGGAGGGCGACGGCCGGGAGTAAGAGCCCGGTTTGCGACGCGAGGCCGTTGCCGGATGGTGGCGCGGCCGCAGCCGGCCGGATGATGACCGGCAGGTACAGCGCATTGAGTTCCACCGTCAGGGTGACGGGCACGGGAATAGTCGGGTCGCCGGGATCGTTGCTGTTCAAGCACAAGGTCCCGGTGTAGACGCCAGGCGTCTGGCCGGTGCTGTCGAAGGTCACGTTGCTTGAGGTGTTGGCCCCGCCGGCCACGTTGCCTGAGGTGGGATTGGCGCTGAGCCAGGGGATAGCGGCCGTCGTGGCACATTCGTCAACTGACTCAGTCAGATTCCAGCTCAGGCTCTGCCCGCCGTTGTTGCTGATTGTTAGCGGCTGGCTGACCGAGGTGTTGGGGGCCTGGGTGCTGCTGAGGCTGGTGGGGGAGACGCCGGCGTCGGGGGCGGCGATGGTGGTAAAGTTGAAGGCGGTCGAGTAGTTGCCGCCGCCGCAGGCGTTGTTGGACCGGACGTGCCAGTAGTGGGTCGTGCCGGTGTCGAGGGGGCTGCCGACCGTGTGGGAAGTGCTATTGACGGTGGCGGTGTAGACGACGTTGGTGAAAGCGACGTCGGTGGCTATCTCCAGGTCATAGCTCGTCGCTCCGCCGACGGCCGACCAGGTGAGGGCCGGGGTGACGCTGACGTTGGTGGCCCCATTGGCCGGCGAGATCAGGTTCGGCGCACCCGGCGCAGTAGTGACGCTCAGGCCCAGGCCCAGGGCGTGGGTGGAGGTGGGAGCCGTTCCGGTCACCTGGACGGAATAGGTCCCGGCGGCCAGGGAACCGGTGTTACCGACCGTCAACTGGCTGGAGCCAGGCGGGGTGACCGGGTTGACGCTGAAGTTGGTCGTCGTGCCGGCCGGGTTCAGGCTGGCGCTGAGCGTGACCGAATCTGAATAGCCAAGCAGGGAGCCGACGTCAAGGTCGTAGACGGCGTCATCGCCAGCGCAGATCTGCTGGGTGTAGGCGTCGGCCGATAGGGTAAAATCGGGAATGGCGCAACCGGGGAAAGTGAAGGCGCCAATGCGCAGCCGCCAGCCGTTGCCGCTGGTAACGGGGAGGTACTCGTTGACGTACCAGAAGGTGCAGTCGTCCACCGAATCCACGTTCATGGAGGTGTAGTCGCCCCAGCGGTTGGAACCGGTCTGGGAGCCGGTGCCGTCGTGAATGGACTCTTCGCCCTGGGGCATGGTGCCCAACGTGTCGGTGACCAGGCGGCCGGTGTACCAGACGCTGGGGAAGGTGCTGATCCCGTCAGAGGCGCTGTAGCCCAGGGCCATGTTGCCGACGCGGTCCATGGCGATGCTGCCCATCCAGCGATGGATGCCGTCCACCGTGCCCGGAGCGTAGGTGCCTTGCTGGTATATGACCGGCGGCGAGCCGTTGGGGTCACGGATTTCATACCAGCGGGTGCCGGCGACGTTGGCCGCGGCCTCGACCGACTGGTTGGTGACCAGCGATTCGTGAGTGCCGAAGTTGCGGTAGGCCAGGCGGTGAATCGGCCGCTGCCGGTAGGAGAGGATGTCAATCTTGTTGGCCGTGGCTGGTTGGGGGATGCAGGCGCGCGATGTAGGCGTGCAGGGATAAATGGAGTCAAAGGCGGCGACAGACAGGGTGTGGGCCAGGGTGAAGGTCGAGTTGGGCGGGGTGACGAAGTCCACGTCGAACTCCCACATTGTCAAGGCGTCCATGGGAGCGCCGTACGGCCCGCCGTTGTCCATGGAGCCGACGAAGAAGTTGGGTGTCCCAGGCGGGGGCAGGGCCTGGCCATCCAGGTCGGTCGGCAGCAGGCCGTCGCCAATGTTAAACATGCC
>JAKEFB010000003.1 GCA_022616275.1 Chloroflexota bacterium | reverse complement strand
CGTCGAGGAGGGCGGTGATGCGGGCGACGAGGTCTTTGGGGCTGACGGGTTTGCCGACGAAGGCGTTGGCGCCGACGGCGAAGCAGCGCTCGCGGTCTTCGTCTTTGGCGATGGCGCTTAACATGAGGATGGGGACACCGGCCGTTTGGGGGTTGGCCCGGATGCGCTGGCAAACCTGGTAACCGTCCAGGTCGGGCATCATCACGTCGAGGATGATGATGTCGGGCTGGACTTCAGCCACCCTGGCCAGCCCCTCCGTGCCGTTGGCGGCGATGTGGGCTTCGTAGCCGGCGCGGCGGAAGACGATTTCGGTCAACATGAGGATGCCGGGGTCGTCGTCAATGATGAGTACGCGGCGGGCGGTCACGGGGTTTTTAATGCCACTCTTCTAATAACTCCTTCAATGTACTCATAAAGCCGTCGGCGGAGGCGCCGTCGAGGATGCGGTGGTCGAAGGTGAGGCTGAGGTAGGCCATCGGCCGGATGGCAATGGCGTCGTTGATGACCTTGACTCGCTTTTCGATTTTGCCGACGCCCAGGATGCCGCACTGGGGCTGGTTGATGATCGGGGTGGCGAAGAGGCTGCCGGAAACGCCGTGGTTGGTGATGCTGAAGGTGCCACCCTGGACTTCGTCGGGCTTTAGCTGCTTGTTGCGGGCGCGCTCGGCCAGGTCGTTGACCATGCGGGCCAGGCCGAGCAAGTTCAGGCTGTCGGCGTTTTTGATGACGGGCACAATGAGGCCGTCGGGAATGGCCACGGCCACGCCGACGTTGACTTCTTTGCGGAGCAGGATGCCTTCGTCGGTCCAGGTGCTGTTGACCAGGGGGTGGGCCTTGAGGGCCTGGATAGTGGCGGCGACGAGGTAGGCGGTGAAGGTCAGGTTGGCCCCGTCGCGGGTAAAGGCGGCCTTGTGGGCCTCGCGGTGGGCGGCGACGGCGCTGAAGTCCACGTCGAAGACGGTGGTGACGTGGGGACTGGTGTGCTTGCTGCGGACCATGTGCTCGGCGATGGCCCGGCGGATGTTGGTGAGGGGGAGGAGTTCGGCGGGGGCGGCCGATGGAGCAGGGGGGCGGGGGGGCAGGGGAGAGGGGGGGACAGGGAGAGGGGTGGGGGTGGGTTCGGCGATGGTTGGTTCCTGGGGGCGTTGTTCAAGGTAGGCGAGGATGTCTTTTTTGGTGATGCGGCCATCGCGGCCGGTGCCGGGTACGAGGTCGAGGTTGACGTTGTGCTCTTCGGCGATGCGGCCGACGACGGGGCTGATGCGGCCGGTGTATTGGCGGGCGGCCGGGGGAGCGGTGGAGGGGCCGTTGGTGGAAGGGGTCTTGCGAGCCGGGGCAGTTGCCGGGCTGGCCGCGGCCGGTTCGGCCGGGGTGGTGACCGGGGCGCCGTCGCCAACGGCTTCGCCCGGCTCGCCGATGTAAGCCAGGACTGTGCCGACGGAGACCGTCTGGCCGGCGGGGACGAGGATTTTAAGCAGCGTGCCGGCTACTTCGGCCGTGGCCTCGGTGGTGACTTTGTCGGTCTCAATTTCCAGGATGGGCTCGTATTTGGCGACCTTGTCGCCCTCTTGCTTTAGCCAGGTGGCAATGGTTCCTTCGATAACACTTTCGCCCAACTGGGGCATGACGACTTTGGTGGCCATTCTTTCTCCTCGGTCCACAGATTACACAGATTTATTAGCGGGGATTGAGGGTAGGGAAGCCCCACCCTTCGGATTAGGGGATTGATTGAAGAAAATTGGATAGCGGGCAGGGTCGGCTTCGTTCATTATGTCGTAGATGGTCTCAAAAAGCTGTTCGACGTTGGGTTTGGACCAGTAGTCGCCGTCGGAGCCGTAGGCGGGGCGGTGGGGCTGGCCGGAGATGGTGCGCGGCTCGGCGTCCAACCAGCCGTAGCCGCCTTGCTTTTCGAGCACTTCCTGAAGCATGTAGGCGGTAGTGCCGCCGGGCACGTCCTCGTCGGTGAAGACGATACGGCTGGTCTTTTTGAGTGACTCCAGAATGTGGCCGGGTATGTCGAAGGGCAGCAGTGATTGGACGTCAATGACCTCGACGCTAATGCCGACCCGACTGAGTAGATCGGCCGCTTCCAGGGCAATGCGGCACATCGCGCCGTAGGTGACGAGGGTCACGTCGTCGCCCGGCCGCAAAATTTCGGGGACGCCGACGGGCACGGTAAATTGGCCGATGTTGTCGGGCAGCTTTTCTTTCTGGCGGTAGCCGTTGAGCACCTCGACCACCAGGGCCGGCTCGTCGGAGAGGAGGAGGGTGTTGTAGAAGCCGGTGGCCTGGGTCATGTTGCGGGGGACGAGGACGTGCATGCCCCGCAGGAGGTGGAGCGCCCCGGCCATCAAGGAGCCGGAGTGCCAGATGCCTTCCAGGCGGTGGCCACGGGTGCGGATGATGACGGGCGCTTTTTGCCCGCCGCGGGTGCGCCAGTGCAGGGTGGCCAGGTCGTCGGACAGGATTTGCAGGGCGTAGAGCAGGTAGTCTAAGTATTGGATTTCGGCCAACGGCCGGAGGCCACGCAGTGCCAGGCCAATGGCCTGGCCGATGATGGTCGTCTCGCGGATGCCGGTGTCAGCGACGCGCAACTCGCCGTATTTGGCCTGCAGGCCGGCAAAGCCCTGGTTGACGTCGCCCAGCCGGCCCAGGTCTTCGCCAAAGGCGACGAAGCGCGGCTCGCGGGCGAGCATGGCGTCGAAGCAGGCGTTCAGCAGCTCGAAGCCGTTGACGGTGGGAGAGGTGGCCGAATAAACGGGGCGGATTTCGGGCACGTTGAGAGCCGACTCGGCCGACTGGCTGTAGAGGTGGGAGCTGTAGCGTTCGTGGTTTTCGGCCGCAAAGCGGCTTTTCCACTCGACCAGGAGCTGGGCGGCCGGGTTACGCTCGTCTTTCAGGGCCAGGAGGGCATCGCGCACAGCGACGCTGATGTCGCGGCGCAGCGGGTTGGCCTGGTTGAGCAGCCGTTGCTTAATGGCGGCCAGGCGGGCGGCGTGGGCCGAGGCGCCGGCAATTTCGTCGAGGATGTCGGCCACGTCGGCTACTTCCTGGCGAATGGGGGCCTTGTAGGCTTCCCAGGCCCTTTCCCGGACGGTCTCAATCAGTTGCCGGTCTTCGGTTTCCCAACCGGCCAGCTCACCGGCCGTGGCCACACCCTGGTCAATGACCCACTGGCGCATTTTCCGCAGGCAATCAAATTCCTCTTCCCAGGCCAGCCGCTCTTTAGACTTGTAGCGTTCGTGGCTGCCAGAGGTGGAATGGCCTTGCGGCTGGGTGACTTCGACGATGTGGACGATGGCCGGGACGTGTTCCTGGCGGGCAATGGCGGCCGCCTTGAGGTAGGTCTGGACCAGGGCGGGGTAATCCCAGCCGCGGACGACGTAAAGGTCATAGCCGGTGCAACTGTCGGGCTCACGCTGGAAGCCCTGGAGGAGTTGGGAGATGTTTTCCCTGGTAATCTGGTACTTGTTGGGGACGGAGATGCCGTAGCCGTCGTCCCAGATGGAGATGACGGCCGGGGCGTTGAGGACGCCGATGGCGTTGACCGATTCCCAGAACATCCCCTCGGCGCAGGTGGCGTTGCCGACGGTGCCAAAGGCGACTTCGTTGCCGTTGTTGGAGAAGTGGTCGAACTGTTGGAGTTCGGGCAGGCCCCGGTAGAGGCAGGAGGCGTAGGCCAGGCCGACCAGGCGGGGCATTTGAGAGCCAGTAGGGGAAACGTCGGCCGAGGTGTTGGCCTGGGTCATTAAATCTTGCCAGCGGCCGTCTTCGTCCAGGAGGCGGGAGGCAAAGTGGGCGTTCATGGAGCGCCCGGCGGTGGCCGGCTCGCGGCTGAGGTCGGCGTCGGCGTACAACTGGGCGAAAAATTCGTCAAAGTTGGTCAAACCCAGGGCCAGCATGAGGGTCTGGTCGCGGTAGTAGCCGGAGCGCCAGTCGCCGGGGCGGAAGGCTCTGGCCAAGGCGACCTGGGCGACCTCTTTGCCGTCGCCGAAGATGCCGAACTTGGCCTTGCCGCTGAGGACTTCGCGGCGGCCGACGAGGCTGGCCTGCCGGCTGCGGTAAGCCAGGCGGTAATCTTCAATGATCTCTTCCCGGCTGAGGGTTAATTCTTTGGTTAGCTTGATTTTTTCTTTGGGTCTGTTCATGGCGGTTGTGGTAGTTTGGTAATTCGGTAATTCAGTAATTAGGTAATTGGTAATTAGGTAATTGGTAATTGGTTAGTCGGGGGTGAATTTGAAGTTATCGAAGGCGACGCGGAGGCCCTCGGGGGTGAAGGTTTCGGCGATGAGGCCGACGTCGCCACTGGGCAGGGTGTCGTCGGTGGCCCGGCCGACTTCGGTGTCGTTGACAAAAAAGGCCATCTCTGGCCCGCCGGCGATGACGCGTAGATGGTTGGTTGTCCCCAGGCCCTGGGCCACGGCGGCCGAGGCAAACCAGTCTTGCTCTACCAATGCTTCGGCCTCGGCGCAGTTGTTGCGGCAGCGGCCGATCCAGACGTAGCCGTCGCTGCTGACTTTAAACATGTAAAAATTTTTATCCTCGTTGTTGATGCGAAAGAGCAGGCCATACCCGTTGTTGATGGCCCCTTCCAGCGGGGTGGCTTCGACCTCGTAGACGCCATCGGCAAAGTTGCGGCCGGCCGAGCCCCAGAAGACGTCACCGGTGAGTTCAACAAACAGTTCGTAAACGCCGTCGTGGACGCTGGCGCTGGCGTTGGGATCGTCGCCTACCGTCCAGGTTCCAGGGGCGTCAAAGCTCTCGGTATAAGCCGTGGTCTCGACGGCCGGGCCGCGGCCGGCAAACCACCAGTAGGCCAGGCTGGCCAGGACGAGGGCGAAAATGACGAGGGCAATGGTTTTACGTTGGGCCATCGCTTGACAAGGAGACAAGGAGACAAGGAGGTAAGGTGACAAGGTGACGGCCGCTCGCAGAGCGGGGTGACAAGGTGACAAAAGTCACTACGGACGCGGTCGGGAGACCGAGCTGAGTAAACATTGAGCGAGCAGATGCTAACATGCTTTAATTTGTTACTAAGGGCGAGACGCGGAAGTTGTCGAAGACGACACGGACGCCGCCCTCGCCCAGGGTCTCGACCATGACGGCAATGTCGCCCTCGGCCAGCGTGTCGTCGCTGGTCCGGCCGACCTCGATGCCGTTGACGAAGAAAGTCATTAGCGGGCCGTCGGCAACGACCCGGAGTTGGTTGGTGGTCTGCAAGCCCTGGTTGACGGCCGGCGAAGGGAACCAATCGTCGCCGACCAGGGGGACGGCCTCTTCCTCGCAGGCGTCGCTGCAGCGGCCGATCCAGATAAAGCCGTCGCCGCTGACTTCAAAGACGTAGAAGGCGTCGGCGGCCTCGTCCGCGCGCAATAACATGCCGTAGCCATTGTTCAAAGGGCCATCCACCTGGGTGGCCTCGACTTCATAAATGCCATCGCCAAAGCCCTGGTCGGCCGTGGCCAGGAAAAGGCCGAAGTCCACTTTGACCAACATCTCGTAGACGCCGTTGCTGACCTGGCCTTCGACTTCGGCCGTGTTGCCGGAACCCCAGAGGCCAGGGCTGTCGAAGGTCTCTTCAAAGGCGCTGCCGCCGAGCGGGCCGCAGGCCAGGGCAGCCAGGGCGAGGAGCAGGAGGGGCAATAACGGTTTCAGTAGATTCAAAATTCCACAGGCTGGAGCGCGATTTGGAAAATCGAGCCACGATTGGGTATGGCGATTAGAATCGGGTCTACTGGGTTTGTTAAGCGCGTGTAGGGAGGCAGGCATGTTTATCGCTCGTTATCAATTAGTGTAATTCAATCGCTTCGGCCACGACCTGGGCCACATCTTTGACTTGCATTTTCTGGCCGGCCTGGCTGTTGGCGTCGCCGAGCATCCGGGCGCAGAAGGGGCAGCCGGTGGCCAGGACAGCGGCGCCGGTGGCGGCGGCCTCATCGTAGCGATTGGCGCTGACCGGCTGGCGGCCGTGTTCCTCTTCTTTCCACATTTGGGCGCCGCCAGCGCCGCAGCAGAAGGAGTTGCTGCGGCTGCGGTCCATCTCCAGGAGGAGCATGCCGGCCTGAGCCAGGGCGTCGCGCGGGTCTTCGTAGACGCCGTTGTGCCGGCCGAGGTAGCAGGGGTCGTGGAAGGTGGTCTTTTCCAGGACGTTGCCGTTTTTAAGGTGCAGGCGGCCCTTGCCGACTAGGTCGGCAATCAGTTGGGTGTGGTGCATGACCTGGAAATGGCCGCCAAGGGCCGGATATTCTTTGCCGATGGTGTGGAAACAGTGGGGACAGCCGGTAACCATTTTCTTTTTGTCCAGGCCGGCGTTTTGGAGGGTCTCAACGTTGGCCTGGGCCAGCTCGTTAAAGAGGTATTCGTTGCCGGCCCGACGGGCGCTGTCGCCGGTGCAGGTCTCGTCGTTGCCGAGGACGGCAAAGTTGACGCCGGCGTGGTGGAGGACGGTGGCAATGGCCCGGGCGGTGGCCTGGGCGCCGGGGTCAAAGGCACCGGCGCAGCCGACCCAGTAGAGGACGTCGAAATTGGGGTTTTGCTCGACGGTAGGAACGGGGAAATCGAGCGGCCGGGTCCAGGCCAGGCGGTCGTCGGTCATGCCCCAGGGGTTGCCCTGGCGTTCCATGCCGGTGAAAGCGCCCTTCAGCTCGGCCGGGAAGTCGCTTTCCATGAGGACCTGGTTGCGGCGAATGTCGAGGATGTCGAACATGGGCTCGTTGCCGACCGGGCAGACCTCGACGCAAGCGCCGCAGGCGGTGCAGGCCCAGACGGCGCTTTCGCTGATGGCATACTCCAGCAGCCGGCCGGTGTCCTCAGCCCCGGCGGCCAGGGCGGCCATGTTTTCGCGGATGTAGTAGCGCTTGCTGATTTCCAGGGCGGCCGGGGAGAGTTCCTTGCCGGTAGCGTAGGCCGGGCAGGCGTCCTGGCAGCGGTAACACATGATGCAGGCAAAGGCATCGAGGATGTGAGTGTCGTGGAGGTCGGTGAGGCGAGCGGCGCCAAATTGTTCAATGGAATCGTCTTCAAAGTTGAGCGGCTCCAGCGCGCCCAGGGCGAGGCGCTCCGGCCGGGTGGCAAAGTTGATGGGGCCCATAAAGAGGTGGGCGTGCTTGGTGTAGGGGAAGTAGGGAAGGAAGAGGAAGATGGAGCCCAGGGCCAGCCACCAGAAGAGGTGCCAGGTTACTTCCAGCGTAACTGGGGGCATGCCCTGCCAGACGCTGGCAACCAGGTTGGCAAAAGGCTGAGCCGGGTCACCGCCTTCCAGGGCAACCTGCGTGGTCTGGCCCAGGAAGCGGGAACCGACGTGAAGAAGGATGAAGCCGCCGACGATGAGGGAATCCTGGCGGATGCCGGCCGGGGCCTTGGGGTGGAGGGTGACGTTGTCACGGGTGCGCAGGGCGGGATCCCTGGCGACGAAGCGCCGGGCCAGCAGGTAGACGACGCCAACCAGGACGCCGACGGTCAGCAGGTCGCCCAGAAAGCGGTAAACGTCTCCCAGGGCCGTCTGGCCCAGGAAGCGGAAGTTGGGGATGAAGCCTTCCAGGGTGTCAACGGCGTTGATGAGAAAGTAATAAGTAAAACCCCAGGCGACGGCGTAATGAAAGAGGGAGGTCAGCGGGCGGTGGCGAATCAGACGGCCCTGGGTAAAAAACGTTTCCAGGCCAGTGGTGGCCTGGCGGATTAACTGGTTTAACCTGAGCTGGCCCTGGCCGCGCCGGATAATGCGGATCATGCGGCCGAAGGTCACGTAGGTCAGATAGAGGGAGCCAGCGACAAGCAGGATAAACAGAACTTTTTCGACGAGGGTGAGCATGTGGTCCTCTAGAACTGTCCATGGGTCTTGATAAGGCGTAACCATGCATAGCCAGGTATGCCGAGTACAGTCTAGAGTTTATCATATGAAAAACAGGTGGACAATCTGTTCTCCGGGAGGGAACAACGATTCGCAGGATTCACGGATGGGGGGAGGGGAGAGGTTCGATTTTGGATTTTGGATTTTAGATTTTGGATTGGGGGCGGCCTGCCGTTCGCATCTGAGGATGCGAACTCCTCCGGCCATCATGCGAACTCTTCCGTCCATCAAATGGCAATTGATAGCGCACCGGCCTATAATCCCAGGCCATGTGGCGTAGGGTGTGGCCGGTGGTGGCGGTGGTGGTTTTAGTGCTGGCTTTGTGGCCGGAGGCGGGGTCGTTGTATGGGCTGACGGGGGAGGAGGCGATTGGCGGGCAGGCGCGGGGGGTGGTCCACTGGCTGCATACAGCGGTGCGGCCGCAGCCGCGATTGGCCCCAGACGTTGACATAACACACACTGACGTTTCGCCTTTTGGCATGAATACTTTCCTGGAGCAGGAGGCTCTGCCGGAGGTACGGGAGGAGAGCCTGCGATTGTTGCGAGAGGCCGGGTTTAGCTTTATTCGCCAGCAATTTCCCTGGGAAGACATTGAGATTCACGGGAAGGGGGATTTTGTGGACAGGCGGAACGATCCGGCCGGGGTGGAGGCCTGGGCCAAGTATGACCATATCGTGGCCCTGGCCGAGGTACACGAGGTGGAAATTATTGCCCGACTAGACGACCCGCCGGCCTGGACGCGGGTGCTGACGGATACGATTGGGACGCAGGCGCCACCGGATAATTTTGACGATTACGGCGATTTTGTGGCCGAAGTGGTCGGCCGCTACCAGGGACGAATCAGTTATTTCCAGTTGTGGAACGAGCCGAACGTCTACCCGGAGTGGGGGGAGCAGCCGGTGGACCCGGAGGCGTTTACCCGATTGCTGTGTACCGGCTACCGGCGGGCGAAGGAGGCCAACCCGGAGGCGATCATTTTGCTGGCAGCGCTGTCGCCGACGGTGGCGATGGACGGCCGGAATATGAATGACCTGGTCTTTTTGCAGCGGATGTACCGGGCCGGGGCGGGGACGTGTTTTGACATTCTCTCGGCTCAGGGGTACGGGCTGTGGTCGGGGGCAACGGACCAGCGATTGCGGCCGACGGTTATTAATTACCCGCACAACCTGCTGCTGCGGGACGTGATGGTCGCTTACGGCGATGGGCATAAGCCGATCTGGATCAGCGAGGTGGGCTGGAATACGGCGCCGGAAGAGGTTGCCCCGGTGTTCGGCCGGGTGACGGCGGAGCAGCAGGGGCGCTACGCGGTGGAGGCGTACGAGCGGGCGCAGCGGGAATGGCCGTGGGTGGGGGTGGTCAATTACTGGTTCTTGAAGCGGAAGGACGACCAGGAGAAAGCGCAACCGATGTACTACTTCCGGCTGCTGGAGCCGGACTTCACGGCCCGGCCGGCTTTTGCGGCGCTGGCGGAGTACGCCAGCGACCCGGCGGCCTGGCCGGAGGAAGAGCGGCCGGCGATTTTCTTTACCTGGCAGGAGTGGCGGCCGGCGCTGGCGCTGGTGAGTGGGGGGCTGCTCTTTTTGTGGCTGCTGAGGGTCCTCGCTCCCCGACCTGACCGATAACCTAAATTTTTTGACGCAAAGACGCAGACTTTGGCAGGGCCAAAGTTCGCGTAAAGAGAAGAGATTAATCTACTGTCGTGGCACGGTCGGAGACCGGCCACAGCTTGGGTAACTTTTATCGCGAATGGCGCGAATGGGCGAATGGCGCGAATGATTTATTTTTTGTCCAGGAGGGCTTTGAGGCGGGCGATTTCGGCTTGGGCCTGGCGGAGGGCTTCCTCGGCGGCGCGGCGGCCTTCCTCGGCGGCGCGGCGGGCTTCGGCTTCTTCCGGCCGGGTGAGGAGGTAGCGAGCTGCGGCGGGGTCATAAAGGCGGAGGGTGAGGCCGCTGGCGTGCAAGGCCAATCCCAACACCTGGCTGGTCAGGCGCCACTCGTCTTGGCTAGCCTGTTCGGGCATCAGCGGAACGTAGTATTCATCCAGCAGGCGATAGCCCTGTAGAGGGGGACGAAGGTATTCGTGCAGGGGATCGAAGAGAAAATATTCCTGGACGCCTAATTCCTGGTAAAGGACTCGTTTGCGGCCGAGGTCGTCCTGGAGGGTGCTTCTAGAGGTAATTTCAAAGACAACGTCTGGCGCTTTGCCCTCTTCCCAGACTTTATAGACGCGCCTGGTTTTCTTGGAGACGCCAAAGACGATAAACACATCGGGAGCAACGACTTTGGCCGGGTTGCCTTCTTCAAAGTACAGGAACATATTCCCTGAAACGGTCACGCCGGGATCATCGTGATATTTTTCCTTCAATGGATGGAGGAGGGCGTCAACCATCTGGTTCAGATGGAACTCTGTTTCGGCCATTGGTTCACCATCCGATTCAGGATATTGTACGTCAATCCGAGGACGTTCAGGCGTTTTAAGCATGGCAGCACCTATACTTGACAAGGTGACAGGCTAACCGAAGCGGTTAGCTTGGTGACAAGGTGACAAGATGTCACTTTATGACCGTTGCGATCCACTGGAAGTGGATTAGACCATCATTACCATTACAGGCATTATATGGTTTCCAGATTGGCAGGGCAAGGGGGGAGGGGTAAACTCAGCGGCCGGATGATCGTTTATGACGTTCAGCAGGTGACGAAGATTTACCCGGGGCAGGCGCGGCCGGCGAACCGGGAGATCAGCCTGCAGATCCAGCAGGGTGAGATTTTTGGCATCCTGGGGGATAACGGGGCGGGGAAGAGCACGCTGGTGCGGCAGATGGTCAATCTGCTGGCCAGCAGCGCCGGCCGGATTACGTTGTTCGGCCGGGAGGTGGGCCAGGACCCGACCCAGGTGACGGTCAACGTGGGCTACATGCCCCAGGACGCGCTGGCGCTCAATAACCTGACGGTCGGCGAGGCGATTTATTTTACGGCTCACCTGCGGGGCCTGGGCCGGGCCGAGGCGCGACGCGAACAGGCGCGCTTGCTGGAGCTGTGGCAAATGGGGCCGTTGCGAGACAAGTACACGCCGCGGCTGTCGGGTGGCCAGCGGCGGCTGCTGCGGCTGGCGGTGGCGCTGGCCGGCTCGCCGCCGGTGTTGATCCTGGACGAGCCGACGAACGACCTGGACCCGCAGCGGCGCAAGCTGGTCTGGGAGGTGCTGCGCCGGCTGAACCAGGAAGAGGGGACGACGATTCTCTTTATTACGCACGACGCGCTGGAGGCGGAAAAGATTATCCAGCGGGTGGGAATTATGCGGGACGGGGAGCTGGTGGCGCTGGGCCGGCCGGCCGAGCTGAAGCAGTCGTTGGACCGGAAGCTGCGGCTGGAGCTGTTTTTCCCGCCGGAGAGGCCGCCGGCGCTGCCACCGGGAGTAAGCTACCGTCCATTGGAGAGCGGCCGGTGGCTGGCGCTGCTGGAAGTGGGGGAGATAACGGCGGTGCTCAACCACCTGGACCTGGCCCAACTGGACGACTTTCGCCTGTACTCGACCACGCTGGAGGATCTGTACCTGCACTATGCCAGCCGACCTTAAACCACCCTCGCTGCCGGCGCAGATTGTAGATTTGCTGCTGATCGAGCTGACCAACTGGCGCTGGTCGTGGCGCCATATGATCGTCGTCTCGACCCTGGCTCCCTTGTTGAGCATTGTCGCCCTGGGTATTTTTGCCCGTGATTCCGGCCCGGTGGCGTTGAGCTATATTCTCACGGGCAATGCCGTCCTGGCGCTGATGTTTGGCAACCTCGACCGGGTGCAGAGCCACTTCTCTTTCATGCGGTCAGTGGGCAGCCTGGACTACTTTGCCACGCTGCCGGTCAGTAAGTACGCGTTGATCCTGGCGGCGGTGCTGGCTTTTTCGCTGCTGTCGCTGCCGTCGGTGGCGGTGACGGTCTTGTTCGGCTCGCTGGTGCTGGAGGTGCCGCTGCAACTCAGCCCGCTGGTGGTCGTGGTGGTCCCCTTTTGCGCCATTCCCCTGGCCGGCATTGGGGCGCTCATTGGCACGAATACGCGCACGCCGGCCGAAGCCGACTCGCTGTCGTTGGTGGTGACGATGGTCCTGGCCGGGCTGGGGCCGGTAATTATTCCGCCAGAACGGTTGCCGGAGGTCATGGTGACGTTGGGCCGGCTTAGCCCGGCCACCTACGCCGCCTCGGCCTTGCGCCAGACGCTGCTGGGGCCGGTGACGGGCTGGCTGGTGGTGGATCTGGCGGCGCTGGCGGCGCTGGCGGCGCTCACGTTCTGGCTGGTGGGGCGGAAGATGGACTGGCGGCAGAGGTAAAGATTTTGACACGAATGGCACGAATGGCACGAATTTGCTTTGGCTTATGGGGGTGGGTGGTTAGTCCATGAAGGCTCCAGGGCGGCCGGTTTTGGTGGAACGGTGGCGGCTGGTGGTAATGGTGGGTGTTTTGCTGCTGGCGGCGGGGTTGCGGTTTTACCAGCTTGAGGTCCAGTCGTTCTGGAACGACGAGGGCAACAGCGCCCGGCTGAGCGAGCGCTCGATTGGGCTGATCCTAACCGGGACGGCCAGCGACATCCACCCGCCGCTGTATTACCTGGCGCTGCGCGGCTGGCGGGAGCTGGCCGGCGAGAGCGAATTTGGCCTGCGGGCGTTTTCGGCTTACGTGGGTATCGGGCTGGTAGGGGCCACTTTTGCTCTAGGCCGGCGATTATTACCCTGGCTGCCGGCCGGGCTGGCGGCGCTGCTGGCAGCGATTAACCCGGCGCTGATTTATTACAGCCAGGAAGCGCGAATGTACGAGCTGCTGGCGTTGCTGGCGACGCTGGCGACGTGGCTGTTGCTGCGCTGGCTGGCCGCGCCGACCGGGCCGCCCGGCCGGTGGGCGGCGGTTGGTTACGTTCTGTGCCTGACGGCCGGGCTATACACTCACTACTTTTTCCCGACCGTTCTGGCCGTACAGGCTATCCTCCTGGGGCTGGCCGTTTTCCTGCCCTGGCCTGGCTGGCAGGTGGGCCGGCGCCGGCTGGCCGGCTGGCTGGCCCTGGTGGCGGCAGCGGTGGCGCTGTACCTGCCCTGGTTGCCTGTTTTCCTGCGCCAGGTGGGCGGGCGGCCGGAGACGCAGCGGCCGGCGCTGGATTTTGCCGTCGAGGGCGGCCGGTGGCTGGCCTTTGGTGGGACGGTGGAAGCGGCGGCGGTGTTCTGGCCGCTGCTGGCGCTGGCTGTTTTGCTGGGGCTGGGGCTGCTGCCGGCCGGAAAGGGCCGGGGGGGGTGGCGGGCGGCAGCCGGGCTGGCGACTATGGTCGTCCTGCCGTTGCTGTTGATGGTGGTGGCCGGAACCGCGAGAGAACCATATTATAAGTTTATGCTGCTGGCGGCGCCGCCGCTGGGCCTGCTGGCGGCGCGGGGGTGGTGGCTGGGCTGGAGCGGTGCCTGGCCGGGCGGCCGGGGCGGCCGATGGCTGCGGCGGGCGGCGGTGACCGGGCTAGTGGGCGTGGTGGCGTGGGGCAGCGGCCGGTCGCTGGCCAACCTGTATTTTGACGCGGCTTACGCGCGGGCCGATTACCGGGGTATGGCGGCCCAGATTGCCGCCGACGGCCACCCCAACGCCGGGATTATCTTGAACGCCGCCAACCAGTGGGAGGTTTTTACCTATTATCACCGGGACGGCGCGCCGGTCTACCCCATTCCTAGAGGCCAGCCGGACGCGGCCGATATTGAGACGGAGCTGGCGGCGATTGTGGCCCGGCACGACCGGCTGTACGCTATTTTCTGGGGCGAGGCGGAACGGGACCCACAGCGGCTGGTGGAGCGGTGGCTGGACGGCCACGCTTTCAAGGCCCGCGAGGAGTGGGTGGGGGACGTGCGCTTTGTGACTTATGCCATGCCGCAGGGGCCGGCGGGGGAGATGGAGACGGCGGTAGATTTACGCTTTGGCGAGGATATTCTCCTGCTGGGTTATACGCTGGCCACGGAGACGGTCCGGCCGGGGGAGATTGTGACGCTGACGTTGTTCTGGCAGACGGAGCGGCCGCTGGCAACGCGTTACAAGGTCTTTCTGCACCTGGTGGACGAGGCCGGGCAGATCGTGGCGCAGCGGGACAGCGAGCCGGGTGGCGGCCTGGCGCTGACGACAACCTGGACGCCGGGGCAGATTGTGGTGGATAATCACGGGGTCCTGGTGCCGGCCGGTGTCCCGCCTGGCAATTACCGGCTGCTGCTGGGGCTGTATGATCTGAGTGACCCGGCCGGCCGGCTACCGATTGAGACGGCCGGGGGGGAGGTGGATGTGTATGAGGTGGGAGTGATTGGGGTAGGGGATAGGGGATAGGGGACAGGTATGCAAGTGTGCGAGTTTGCGAGTTTGCAAGTGGGCAAGTGTGCGAGTTTGCGAGTTTGCGAGTTTGCGAGTTTGCAAGTGGGCAAGTGTTGAGTGAGGATGTATGGTGATTAAACGGTGGTTGTGGCTTTTGGGGTTGGTGGTGATGGTGGGGGGGTGGCCGGGGCGGGCGGCGGAGGGGGGGCGGCCGATGGAGGGCGGAGGGCGGCCGGTGGACCCGGCGGTGATGTTTGTGGAGAACGTGGGCCAGTTTGATGCGCAGGTTCGTTTCCAGGTGCGGGCCGGCGGGGAGGTGTTGTGGCTAACGGAGGAAGGGGTGTGGCTGACGCTGCTGGAGCGGGCGGCCGACAGTAGCGGCTCTGGGAATGGAGTGAATCTCAAGCTGGGCTTTACCGGAGCCAACCGGCACACCCGGCTGGAGCCATTCGGGCGGTTGGAAACGGTGGTCTCTTACGGTGGGCCGGGCGGGGCTTATTGGGATGTACCGGCCTGGGGCGGGGTGCGCTACGTGGACCTTTATCCAGGGGTAGACCTGGAACTGGGGGGGGCGGCCGGGCGGTGGACCTGGCGATTAGCGGAACGGGCCGGGCGCGCGCCCAGGCCGCTGCCGTTGGAAGTTGAGGGCGCGGAGGAGATGACCTGGCAGGGCACGAGCGCCCGACTGGAAACGGCGCTGGGACTCTATTCTCTGCCGCCACTGGCCGGCCAGGTGGAAAGGCCGGCATCTGAAGAGCCGGCCGGCCTGGGGCTTATTTACAGCACTTTTGCCGGCGCCGGGTTTGCCGAGGAAGGCAACGCCATTGCGGTGGACAGCAGCGGCCGGGCCACGGTGGCCGGGGCGACGGCGACCCAGTCGCCGAACTTTTCCGAAACGCCAGGCCCATTTACGGCCGGGCACAACGTGGACGTCTTGATCCTGCGGGCTAACGCGGCCGGCAGCGCCCTGGACTACCTGATCTGGGTGGATACGACCAGCACGGGGGTGGAAGACCACGCGCTGGGGGTTGGGGTGGACAGCAGCGGTAGCGCGTACGTGGCCGGTTGGACGTATTCAGACAACCTATGCAGCGTGATGGGTTCGCCGCCGGGTTACGACCCAAGTTATAACGACAACGGCGACGCCTTTTTGATGAAGGTCCAGGCCAACGGCAGCGGGTTGGTCTACTGCACTTTTCTGGGCGGGGCCGACATTGACCGGGCGACGGCGGTGGCTGTAGACGGCGCGGGCAATGCGACGGTTACCGGCGGGACCTGGTCTACAGGCTTTCCGACCACGCTGGGGGCTTACGACCAGAACCACAACGGGCTGCGGGACGTTTTTGTGACCAGGCTGAACGCGGCCGGCACGGGGCTGGTGTATTCGACTTTTGTGGGCGGTACAGGGCAGGACGAAGGAACGGCGGTTGACCTGGACGCGGCCGGCAACGCTTACGCCACCGGTTGGACGAACTCCAAAGATTTTGTGGCCACGGGCGGGGTGATCGGCCCGATACACGCCGGGGGTACCTGGGATGGTTTTGTGTTGAAGTTAAACACGGCCGGGTCAGCCCTGGGGTACAGCACTTTTTTAGGCGGCAACGACGGCGACCGGGGATGGGGCATTGCCATAGATGCGGCCGGCTCGGCTTACGTAACCGGACCAACAATTTCTACCAATTTTCCGACTTCCACGGGGGCTTATGACCGCACTTTTGGCGGCGGGATTTGCAGCGGCTTCCCCTGTTCAGACGCTTACCTGGTCCACATTAGCCCGGACGCCATGGCGCTGTACTATGGCACTTACCTGGGCGGCGATTCGGCCGAGGAGCCGGCGGCCGTGGACGTAGACGCTAATGGACAGGCCTACGTGACGGGCTTCACGGCTTCGCCCACTACCTTCCCGGTGACGGGAAACGCTTACGACAGTAGCCACAATGGCGGAGAGGACGTCTTTCTGTCGATCTTCAACGGCGGTGGTACTGATCTGGTGTACAGCACCTTTCTGGGGGGCAGCAGTTTTGACCTGGGCGGCGGGGTGTGGACAAACGGGCAGGGCAGCGTTTATCTGACCGGGGATGCGCATTCGGCCGACTTCCCGGTGACGCCCGGGGCTTACGATCCGTCGCACAACGGGGACTTTGACGTGTTTGTGGCCAGGCTGGACGTGCCGGTGGCGACGGGGTCGCTCCGGCTCTACCTGCCGGCGGTGTTACGCCAGTAACTCGTCGCCGTAGGCGAAAAGGGCCGGCGTACCACCGGTGTGCCAGAAGAGGACGGTCTGGCGGTGGGTGAAGGCCCCCCAACGGATCAGGTCAATGAGGCCGCCCATGGCCCGGCCGGTGTAGACGGGGTCGAGCAAGATGCCTTCCAGTTGGGCGACCAGCCGGATGGCTTCTCGCTCGGCTTCGCCCAGAACGCCGTACCCTTCGCCCAGGTAGTCGTCGTTGACTTCCACCTGGCCGGCGACAGAGACAGTGCCGAGACCCAGGTGGGTGGCGGTGGCAGTGGCCAGGGCAGCCACCTGGGTCTGTAATTCTTCGGCCGGCCGGTCTACGCTGATGCCCAGGACACGGCCGCGGAAAGCGTAGACCCTGGCACCAAGGACCAGACCGGCCTGGGTGCCGCCGCTGCTACTGGCAAAGACGATAAAATCCACGTTTAACCCGGCCGCAGCCAGTTGGGCCATGAACTCTTCCATTGCCATGACGTAACCGGTGGCCCCAACGACGTTGGAGCCACCGAGAGGGATGAGGTAGGGCTTGCGACCCATGGCCCTTAGCTCGCCAGCGACCTGGGACATAACCTCGCCGAGCGGCCGGTCGCCGGCCCAGTAGAGGTGGGCGCCAAAGAGGCGGTCGAGCAGCAGGTTGCCGGTGAAACGGATGGGGGCCTGGCCCCGGAGCACCAGGCTGCAACCTAACCCCAGGCGGGCGGCCACGGCGGCCGTCTGGCGGCAGTGGTTGCTTTGCGGCCCGCCGGAGGTAATCAAGTGGTCGCAGCCGTGCTCCAGGGCATCGGCGGCCAGGAATTCCAGTTTCCGGACCTTATTGCCACCCAGCGCCAGGCCGGTCTGGTCGTCGCGCTTAATCAACAGCTCGGGACCGCCGAGGTGTTTGCCGAGGCGGTCCAGCCGTTCGAGCGGCGTGGGCAGATGGGCCAGGTACACGCGGCCGGGATAACGTGGGTTCATGGTTCCATTGTAACTCGAAATGTCGTTAGCCGGGTAACAACGATCAAGGCGCCCGCAGCAGCGGTAAGTAGAGAGAGTAGCCGCAGTCAACCGGCGTCAGCACCGGGTTGAGCAGGGTGACGACGGCACCGGTATCAATGGCGGCCGAAGCGGTGTTGGACAGGGTCGTGTCGCAGTCGGCTTCCTGAACGAGGTAGGTAAAGGTGAAGGTGGCGCTGTCGCCGGGGACCAGGGTGGTGGGGCCGGTGAGGACGACGTCGTTGCCGTTGAGGGTGTCGGTGACGACGAGGCTGGTGGCGGTGAGCACGCCGCTGTTGGTGACGGTGATGGTGTAGGTGAGGGTTTCACCGGGTTCGGGTGTGCCGGCCGGCTGGCTTTTAGCCAGGTCCAGGGTGGCGGCCAGCCGGACGACAAAGAAGCCCTGCGACAGGGTGTTGATCAGGATAGAACCGCTGTCAAAGAATGGGTAGTTGCTCCAGGTCCCACTAAAGGTGGGGCTGTCGGTGGGGGGATAAACGTCGAAATAGGCGATCTCGGTCAGGCTGGCCGTAGTCAGGTCGGTCATTTCCAGGACGCGCAGGCCGGCCCGGTAGTTGGACTCGTAGACCAGACCTTCGTGAATGAAGAGGTTGTGGTCAATGGCCGGCGTGGGCCCGTCGTAAAAACCAACCAGGACGGGATTGTCCAGGTCGGACACGTCCCAGACCCGGGTGCGGGAATTGTGGCCCAAGTTGATTTCGTCGAGTTCATCGTCCAGGAGGAAGTAGGCCTGGTCGTCGGTCAGCCAGCCCTGGTGGACATAGCCCAGGCCGGGGTAGCCGGTTTCCGTGATCAGGACGGGCAGCGTCTTGGTGGTGACGTCCACGATGCCAAAGCCGTCGGTGAGACTGCCCGATCCATTGGCGCTGAAGCAGATCTCGCGGCCCTGGTAGTCCAGGTCGGGGCCGGTGTAGTTGATGCAGAGGGCGTCATGGGTGTAGCCACTGCCGGCATAACAACCAGCAAAGGTTGGGCTTGTGGGGGTCTGGATGTCAATCATGTGCAACCCACCGGCACAGGTATCGGTGCCCAGAGCGTAGGCATAGCCGCTGGCAGTGTTAATGGCAACGGTGTGGCCCTCGCCAAAGTCGTCGTAGTGGGCCGTTTCGCTAAAGGTGACCGGGGGGATGGGCACGTTGCGCAACTCGGTCAGGTCAAAGACCTGCATGCCGTGGGCGCCGTTGTTGTCGGCGACAACGTAGGCGTGGTTTTCGTAGACCTCCAGGTCGCGCCAGGAACTGGAGCCGGTGTGGCTGGGCAGGTTGCCCAGGTAGATGGGGTTAATCGGGTCGGTGACGTCCAGGAAAGCGGTGCCATTGCTGCGGCCGACGAGGGCGTATTCTTTGCCGTCCAGGGGGTCGGTCCAGCCCCAGACGTCGTTGCCACTGCCGCCGCCAATCAGGGCCAGGGGGATATAGGCGAGCAGGTCTATGCTGTCACACGGGTAAAAGTTGTCGGCCAGGCCGTTGACGCACGGCTTCAGGCTGGTCGGGTCGCGGTTTTCCTGGGGCAGCTCGCCGGCCAGCGCGGCCTCCTTGACCGGGTTCAGGTGGCCCTCATCCTGGGCAGCCCGGCCGGCGTGGATGCCCCAGACCAGGGCCAACAACAGGCCGGCCGCCAGAAAGGGGATGATTAGCCAGGGAAAGTGACGGTTGGTGAGTTTCATTAGATCCTCCTGAAAGATAGCTATAAGCTGTAAGCTGTAAGCTATTAGCTGTTAGCTTCAGCTTAACAATGGTTAACGGCGCCGGTGGCGGAGGGCCAGGATGCTGAGGGTGACAACGGCCGGCAAAAGGATAAGGCCGCCCAACGACAGGGTGAGGCCGGCCGCCAGATTGTCGTCGTGGAATACGGTCGGCAGGTACAGGGTTGAGCCTGACGGCTCGGTGACGTGCATGGTCAGCACGGCCGGGTTTACCCAATTGTGGAAGTCGCCGCCGAAGGCCAGGGTGGTGCTATAGTCGCCGGTCGAGCCGACGGCCGAGGCGTCGAAGAGTACGTCGAGGGCCAGTGACTCATTGGGGGCCAGCGGGCCGCCGGTTGGGGAGACCGAGACCCAGGGCTGGCTCTCCGAGATGGTGAAGGTGAAGGTCAGGTTGCCGGTGTTGCTGACGGTCAGGGTGCCGGTGACTGTCTGGCCCAGGTCCAGTGTTGCTCCCACCACGCCCGGCGAGTAGGCCAGGGTGGCCATATTGAGAGGCGGGTTGGGCTGGAGAATGAACAGGCCTTGCTGCCGGCCGCTGACGACGATCACGCCACTGTCAAAGTAGGGGTAGTTGCCCCAGTTGGCGTTGTAGGTGGGGCTGTTGCCACTGGGGTAAATGTCGAAGTAGGCGACCTCGCTCAGATTGCCATTGGCTACGTCGCTGAGGTCGAGGATGCGCAGGCCGGCCTCGTAGTTGGACTCGAAGACGTAGTTGCCGCGGATATAGAGGTTATGGTCAATGGCGGGAGTGGGGCCGTCGTAATAGTCGAGGACAAAGGGAGCGTCCAGGCTGGAAACGTCCCAGATCCGGGTGCGGGTGTTGTGGCCGAAGTTTGACTCGTCGAATTCGTCGTCCAGGAGGAAGTAGTGGTGGTCCTCGGTGAGCCAGCCCTGGTGGGTGTAGCCACTGCCGGCGTAAGAGGTGCGGGACAACTGGGCCGGGGCGGCCTTGTTGGTTACGTTTACAATGGTCAGGGTGTCCTCGTTGGAATTGAAACAAACTTCCTTGCCCTGGTGCTGGGTATCGGGGCCGTGGTAAACGACGCATTGGGTCTCGTGGGTGTAGCCATCGGCGCTGAAGCAGCCGGCATTGGTGGGGTTGGTCGGGTCCTGGATGTTGACAAAATGTAGACCGCCATTACAAGTACCGGAACCGGCCGAGTAAGCGTAGCCGGTGTCGGTGTTGATGACCAAGGTGTGGGAGCTGCCAAAGCCGCTGTAGTGGTCTGTTTCGCTGAAAGTGACGGGCGGGCTGACGACGTCGCGCAACTCAGTGAGGTCAAAGACCTGCATGCCGTGAGAGCCATTTGCGTCGGCGACGATAAAGGCGTGGTTGGCGTAGACTTCCACGTCGCGCCAGATGGAACTGCCGGTGTGGGTGGGGAGCTTACCCAGGTAAATGGGGTTAACCGGGTCGCTGATGTCCACGAAGGCGGTGCCGTCGTCGAGCGAGATGAGGGCGTATTCTGTACCGTCGAGGGGGTCGGTCCAGCCCCAAATGTCGGCGCCATAGCTGGCGCCGAAGGTGGCCAGGGGAATGAAGGCCAGCAGGTCCACGTCGTTGCAGGGATAAGGCCCGGCCATGCCGGCGACGCAGGGAGTGGCGCCCAGGGGGGGCAGGTTTTCGGCCGGCAGGTTGCTTTCCAGCATTCGTTGCATGCTTTCGGTCAAGCCTGATTGGTCCTGGGCTTGTGGCTCGCCTTCTTGCGCCGCCAGCCACTCTCCTTGAGTCCATAGCAGAAGTACGGCCAGCAAAAGGCCAACAAGGAGTGAGAATGTGGTCCGCCTGGTAAAACGTCCGTTTATTGGTTTCATGACGGATTCCTTTATAGTAGCGATGAGCAATGAGCGATGAGCAATGAGTCTGGTAACAGTTAGCGGCGACGGCGGCGGAGGGACAGGACGCTGAGGGCGACGACGGCCGGCAGCAGGACGAGGCCACCCAGGGAGAGGGCGACGCCGGTGGCCACGTTGCCATCGCGGAATACGGCCGGCAGGTAAAGGGTTGCCGCCGACGGCTCAGTGACGTGCATCAGTAACGTGGCCGGATTAACTGTGTTGCCGAAGTCGCCGCTGAAGGTCAGGGTGGTGGTATAGTCGCCGGCCGAGCCGACGGCCGAGGCGTCAAAGAGTACGTCGAGGACCAGCGACTCATCGGGGGCCAGCGGGCCGCCGGTTGGAGAGACCGAGACCCACGGCTGGCTCTCCGAGGTGGTGAAGGTGAAGCTGACCGTGCCGGTGTTGCTGACGGTCAGGGTGCTGGTGATTGTCTCGCCCAGATCTACGATCACCTCCACTGTAGATGGCGAGTAGGCCAGCGTGGCCACCGTGAGGGGCGGGTTGGGCTGGACGATAAACAGGCCCTCATCAATACCACTGAGGACAATGACGCCGCTGTTAAAGAAGGGATAGTTGCCCCAGTTGGCGTTGAAGTTAGGATTGTTACTGGCGGGGTAAATGTCAAAGTAGGCGACCTCGCTCAAATTGCCGTTGGTTACGTCGCTGAGGTCGAGGATGCGCAGGCCGGCCTCGTAGTTGGACTCGAAGACGTAGTTGCCCCGGATATAGAGGTTGTGGTCAATGGCTGCCGTGGGGCCCTCATAAAAGTCGAGGACAAAGGGGGCGTCCAGGTTGGACACGTCCCAGATCCGGGTGCGGGTGTTGTGGCCGAGATTCAACTCGTCCAGTTCATCGTCCAGGAGGAAGTAGTGGTGGTCCTCGGTGAGCCAGCCCTGGTGGGTGTAGCCGACGCCGGCATAGGAGGTGCGGGACAACTGGGCCGGGGCGGCATGGTTGGTCACGTCCACGATGGTCAGGGTGTCCTCGTTGGAGTTGAAGCAGATCTCCTTACCCTGGTGAGCAACGTCGGGGCCATTATAAATGACGCACTGGGTCTCGTGGGTGTAGCCGTCGGCGCTGAAGCAGCCGGCGTTGGTTGGGTTGGTCGGCGTCTGGATATTGACGAAATGCAGGCCGCCGGAGCAGGTGTTTGAACCGGCGGCATAAGCAAAGCCGGTGTCGGTGTTGATGACCATGCTGTGGGAGCTGCCAAAACCGTTGTAATGGTCGGTTTCGCTGAAAGTGACGGGCGGGCTGACGACATCACGCAACTCGGTCAGGTCAAAGACCTGCATGCCGTGGCCACTGGCTTCGCTAACGACAAAGACATGGTCGGCGTACACTTCTGCGTCCCGCCAAAGAGTGCTACTGGTATGAGTGGGGAGCTTACCCAGATAGACAGGGTTGGCCGGGTCGCTGATGTCCACAAAGGCAGTGCCGTTGTTCAGGGTGATGATAGCGTACTCTGTGCCGTCGAGGGGATCGGTCCAGCCCCAGATGTCCGCGGCGCTGCCGGCGCCGAGGGTGGCCAGGGGAACGAAGGCCAGCAAGTCCACGTCGTTGCAGGGATAAGGCCCGGCCATGCCGGCGACGCAAGGGGTGGCCCCCATCGGTTCCAGATCCTGAGGCTGCCGCCTGTCTTCTAGCAGGGCGCGCATGGAATCGGTCATTCTTGATGGTTCCTGATCTTCGGGTCCTCCCTGCGCCGCCAACTGTCCCCTCTGGACTAACAAGAGGGTTATGGGCAACGACAGGCTGGCGGCGAACAAAATTATCATTCGCCCGAGAAAATGCCATTTGACTGTTTTCATGAGGAACTCCTTCATTAGCAATGAGCGATGAGCAATGAGCAATGAGTGATGAGTAATGAGTGATGAGTGGGGTGGTGAAGTTGTTTCACGACCCCACTCGAATAGTGTAATCGGGCTAACGGCGCTGGCGGCGGAGGGTCAGGAGGCCCAGAATAACGATGGCGGGTAAGAGGAATATGCCGCCCAGAGATAGGACGGCGCCGGCCGAGACGTTGCCGTCGTTGAACAGCACCGGCAGGTATAGGGTCGTCCCTGGCGGCTCGTTGACGTGCATCAACAGCGGGGCCGGGTCCACCGGGTTGCCAAAGTCGCCGCTGAAGGTCAGGTTGGTGCTGTAGTCGCCGGCCGAGCCGACGGCCGCGGCGTCGAAGACCACGTCCAGGT
>JAKEFB010000266.1 GCA_022616275.1 Chloroflexota bacterium | reverse complement strand
CCTACATTGGACCCAGGGATAAGCCTGTCCTGGTCGAGGATGAGATATTGATGATGCTGTTTCTATCGCCCAAGGGGCAACAGGGCCGGCCGTCTTTTGAAGGCCAGCCGATCTATTTTGGGAGCGATAGCACGTGGTAGCTATGCTTGACAAGGAGAGGGAGTGAGGGGGAGGGGGTGACGTGTCCAGGGCAAAGCCTGGACCAGTGACAAGGTGAAGGGGTGAGCCTGGCAACATCTACGGCGAGGGCAGTTTTGGGCTCCACGTCTCCCCTTCTTGTGAAAGTAACCGGAGAGGATTACAATAGCCGGCAATCGTGACACCAGTATGGCAACTCACACCGCGGTTCTAGCCCGGCCGAAACAGGAGGCAAAGGTGAAACTCAACCCAGCAATTCTACTACTCTTAGTCGTTAGCATGTTGATCATGGTCGCCTGCCAGCCAGCGGCGACACCAGAAGATGTTCTGACGGCCGAGGCGCAGGCGGAAGAGACCAGCATAGCGGAATTTGCGACGGAGCAGGCTATTGGGGAGGCCACCGCCTCGGCCGAGGCGGCAGCGGCGGCCACCGGCCAGGCAGCGGCCGCAGGCACGGCGACGGCTGTGGAAGGGACAGAAATAGCGGCCGAGGAAACGGCCCTATGGGCTGCGGTTGAGGCGAGCGAAACGGCCGGGGCAGCCAACACGGCCACAGCAGCAGCGATCACGCCCACAGCGACGGCCACGCCACCGGGAGCAACCGATCTGACCATTCAAGACGAGACCGGCGATGGGTTTGACTGTCTGTCGGGCGTGGCGGTGAATGAAGGGATGCGGCCGGAAGTAGACGTTCAGCAGGCTAACTTCAGCAGTAACGCGAACAATATGATTATCCAATTAGGGTTTGCGACGGAAACAGACCTGGCCTCGGCCGTGCCCGGCTCAAACCTGCTCTGGGGGGCTGTTGTGGGCATCAATAACCCGCAAAACCCCCTGCCCCCGGATGACCCCAACAAATATGGTGACAGCTTCGAAAATCAAGGGTTTGGCTTTTATTGGTTTGTCAACCCGAGCCCGATTATAAGCCAGGGTTACCAATACGTTAATGGGCAGTGGAGCCAGACCGACAATCCAACCGGCGTGGCCGCCCAGTTCGGCGGGTTCACCTTTACAATGGCCATCTCCAGCACCGTTCTCCCGCAGCAAGGTGCGCTGCACCTGATCATCTCCAGCGACAACAGGATTTGTGACGATGTGGGCGCTAATGAACAGGGGGCGGTGGTGAGTTTTCTTTTTGATCCCCAGGAGTTCACTACCTACATCTGGTCACTTTCTCCCCCGGTGGCCGCGCCCACCCCAGAAGGGACACCCACTCCGTGACCGTAACACAGCCCCGATTCCAACCGGGGCGATTGCTGTTTGGCGTAGCTCTTGGCGGCCCGCTGTGTGCTGCCTTGAACGGGCTTTTGTATAGCTTGTTGGGTGCTACAGAGGAGGGGACAATCTTTCAGAGAAGTGGCCTGCTTACTGCCATTGGGTCCGGGGCGATCTTGGGTCTTGTGTTTGGGGTCTTATGGAGCATGGCCAATACCAGGTTTGGTGGCAAAGTAGTTGGCGCTGCTTGACTTCCGGCCGCTGTTTGAAGCGGCGTGGCTGTGGCGGCCGCCGTCGCGGCCGAAACCGGAGGGTGGGATTGCCGGCGTGCCTCGTGCTATGGGCAGCTTTAGGAAACCGGGGCCTTCTATTCTGTTTTCAACTATTCTAGTTAAGCCGCCCATCAGGAACGGGCCGGACAGAAACGCCGCCCACCCTCACATAACGCGGTCCTCGATCTCCCAGACGTGATCAAGCACATGCCAGGCGACACGACGAACGAAGTAGCGCGGCATCCAGCGGACGCCACCACGAGGCCCGCGCGCCGGTAGCTCGCCGCGCGCTGCCGCGGCCACTCCCGCCAGGATTGCCTGCCGGGTTCGGCGTAATTCCTCGTCCAGGTCGTCCTCTTGACCCTGCTTGAACTTCCAGCCAAGCTGCACGAGATGCCCTACGTCGCCGTCCAGCACGTGGCGGACGATCCCCTCCAGCTCCCGGCCGCCGCCGCGCGGTCCCTTGCGAAGCTCCTGGCCGATGGCCGCCGCCGCGGCCGCGTCGAACGCCCGCCAGCAAGCCTTCAGTAGTGCCTGCAAACGGCGAAGCTCGGCGTCGTCAACGGCTTTCGCATCACTTGACGGGGCGACGGCCAGCGCGCCAAAATCGGTGGTCGCGTTGCCCTCCAGCCGCTCGACTACGGCCAATGCAGACGCATCGGCCGGCGACTGGAACCCGAGCCGTGCCGAACGGACAACGCGCGCGTAGCGCGGCCCGTACTCGAAAAGGGCTTGCAACGCCGATTCCTCGTCGCGCCCGACCCGGCTCCAGCCCGGCCAGTCGTTCGCGCCAGCGAACGTTTTATTCTTCCCGATTTCAAGATATACATCAATCTTGTTTGCAGATTGGGTCATCTTACGCCTGTTCACCGGTCAACCGGTTTTCGGTGTATTCGAGGACTTCATAGAGCATGTCCCGGTACGCTTCCGGCTGGCTTTTGTGGGTCGCCTGAACGTCGAGGGATTCCAGCAGGTAAACGACCCAGCGGCACCACTCCTTGGCCGGGATGCCGGCCAGGGTGGCGACGGCCTGGTCTATCGCGGGTTGAACATCGGCCGGCATTGTCGTCATAATTGCCTCAACCTTGGCCCACCCCTAACAAGGTAACTTCAGGTAAACGGACGTACCGCGGCCGGGGATGGAGCGAACGATAAAGGTCCCGTGGTGCTCTTCGGCACGGGTACGCATGTTGG
>JAKEFB010000265.1 GCA_022616275.1 Chloroflexota bacterium | reverse complement strand
CGGTAAAGGGTTGACACCATATACTTTGCCACCAAGGGGGCATCTTCACCACCTTTTCGTTTCTCTATTCGTTTTTTAATGTGCGAAATTTAGGCTAAGATGTGTTACACCAGGAGATTCTATTACCCCCAGTTGTTCTAGCCCAATGTGCTTTGTGCCTAAATGATCGAACAAGCGGACGCCTTCCCCGAGTAGTACAGGTATCAAGTGAATCTGTATCTCATCGAGCAGTCCAGCTCTAATATACTGCTGAACGGTATTTGCACCACCTGCCACCATTCCCATCATTCACCATCCTTATCTATACTCGTGGGGCAATTTGTTAAATTGCCCCACGAGTGACCGGAGCGGACTATTCCTCCTTTAGCGGCGGGATGTTCTGGTTGAGCCGGAAGAGGTTAGTCGGGTCGTAGCGACGCTTGATCGCCCTGAGCCGTTCCCAGGCCGGTCCCGGGTACGCCTCGCGGATCCGCGCCTCACCGTCGTCACCCAGGAAGCCGACATACGCGCCGGCGTCCCCCTGGCGCAAGGCCGCAGCAAACTCCGTGACCCAGGCTTCGCGCCTGGCCCGGTCCTCGGGGCCGTCGTAGAACGCGGCCACATTGACCATGATCCGGGATTGGCGGTGGGCGAACGCGGTAGCCTCGGCCGGCACACGGGCCATGGCCCCACCCAGCACGCGGAGCTGGGCCACCCGCAGCGTCGCGTCGGACGCCTGGAGGTATCCGACAATCGTCTCGGCCACATCGCGGCCAATGGTGTCAACGAACAGCGTGCGCCCCACCGCGGTCGGGTGGTACTCCTCCTCCGGCGGAAACATTTCCGGGTAGCGCATCGGCCGGACCATGTCGGCGATGGGCGTGGCCAGGGCCCGGAACGGCGCGATGGCGCGCTGGCCGGCCTCGGCCGCGCCGGTGTAAACCAGCAAAGCCATGATGATGAGCCGGCCGTGGTACTCGGCCGGCAGGAACGGCATCGGTGGCGCGGACATGACGTTGGCGATGGTTGACAACTCCTCCGGCGCCGCCTCCGCCTCGGCAATGAACGAGGCGATGACGTCAGGCGTTGCCGGCAGGATCAGCATCCCGCCGACGATCGTGTCGAGTTCGTGCAGCCGGAACTGGAACCGGGTGGCGACGCCAAAGTTGCCGCCGCCGCCGCGGATCGCCCAGAAAAGATCTGGATGCGTCTCAGCATCCACGCGGAGCAACTGGCCGTCGGCCGTTACCACGTCGGCGGCCAGCAGATGGTCAATGGTGAGGCCATGCTTGCGGACCAGGAATCCGACGCCGCCACCCAGGGTGAGCCCCCCGATGCCAACCGAGCCGGTGTCGCCGAACCCGGTTGCCAGGCCGTAGGCGTCCGCCGCAGTCGTGTATTCGCCGGCGGTTAACCCTGTCTGGACCCAGGCGGTGCGCCGTTCGGCATCAATCTCCAGCGCCCGCATGTCCGACAGGTCGAGCACGATCCCGCCCTCAGAGACGCTGTGACCGGCGGTGCTGTGGCCGCCGCTACGGATGGCGAGTTCCAGTCCAGTCTCGCGCGCGAGCGACACGACGCGGGCGACGTCGGTCGCATCCGCGACCCGGATGATGACCGCCGGCCGGCGATCAATCCCGCCGTAGAAGATGGTGCGGGCCTCATCGTACCCGGCGTCGTCTGGCGCAATCACCCGGCCATTGAAGGCGGCGCGGAGCTTCGGGATCGAGATATTAGTGATTTCTTGGTTCATATCCACCTCTTTCTTAGGCTACTTCAGGCTTTCGGCCAGCTTGTCGAAGGATTCGTTCCAACCGGCCGCAGTTTGTTCGGCCGTCTCTCCGGCCGGGAGGCCAACGTGCTTCAAGGTCATTTTTGTTTTACCACCAATCTCTTCAAATGTGACTGTCACCTGCAGCTCTAGCGGGAAGTCCTCGTCCAGCCCGTAGTGCGACGCCGGGACCACGTTGCCTTTCTCGTCGGCGAAGCTATCGGTGCAGACGAATTCATTCGGCGGGTCAATTTTCTGGTAGACGCCGGTGCTGTAGTAGTTCTGGCCGTCCGGCGACCGCATGCAGAAAAGGTACTTGCCGCCCACACGGAGGTCAACCTGGCAAACAGGCAAGGTGAAGCTTTTTGGTCCCCACCAGTGCCTGAGCTGTTCCGGTTCGGTCCAGGCCTTCCACACAAGTTCGCGCGGCGCGTCAAAGATGCGCGTGATGACAAGCTCCCGCTCCGCAGAGTTGGTGGCAGGGTTATTTCTTGTGGCCATGTTTTTTCTCCTTTGCTTGTAATTCCTGTAAATAGTCGTCCAGGCGATCCAGTCTGGCATCCCATAAGTGGCGGTAGGACTCCAGCCAGGTATCGAGTTCTTTGAGCGGCCGGGGTCGCAGCCTGTAGATGCGTTCCCGCCCCTGGCGCCGCTCCGAGACCAGCCCGGCATCCAGCAGCACCTTGAGATGTTGGGAGATGGCCGGGCGAGTGATCGAGAAGTGGGCGGCAAGCTGGTTCACCGATTGGTCTTCTTTCGCCAGCAAGTCGAGAAGCTGGCGCCTGACCGGATGGGCGACGGCCGTGAAGGTATCGGCATCGGCCTGTTGCACTGTTTTCACAAGTGGTGATCACCTTAAGAACAAATGTTCTAGAACACTTTTATTATACGTAAGGAATAGCTTACGTGTCAAGACCCAGAAATGGGTTGTTCAGGCTGTCACCCTCCACATTTGGCGCTGGCAATCATGAAGAGATGATGCCGGCGCCAATGTGAGGGCGTATAGACCTTAGTTAGTAGCCTGATGGTTGTTGGAATTCGCCGGTCCCTGCGGCCGCCGGTCAGGACTCCCTCGCGGCGACACGTTCTTTCACGGCGGGAACGACTTCCCGCGCGAAGAGTTCTATCTGTTGGGCGACATCGCCACTGCCCCAAAAGATGAACGTATCCTGATGGTATTTCTGGTAGAAGAGGGTGATCTGGTCCGCCCAATAGCCGGCCGTGCCCTCAATGACGCCCGGCTGCCCTGGAAGGCTGATACTGCCCTCGCCCGGACGGATGACGCCACTCAGGTTGTAACCGCGCCGGATCGCTTCGGGCAAACGCCCGGCCGCGCCTGCGCCTTCGTCAATCAGCGCATTGACTTGCGGCAGTTTTTCCGGCGGCACATAAGGCATAGAGATGAACAGCCCGTCGGCCATGCGACCGGTCAGGCGCAGCATTTTGGGGCCAAGCGCGCCCGTCCAAATGGGGATGCGGTGCGCCGGGGCCGGACCAGGCTTCGCGCCTTTGACGGCGTATATCTTGCCCTGATAGGTGAATGATTTGCCAGTGTTGTCCCACATGCCGCGCAAGATGTGCAGAGCATCTTCAAAGGCCGCGTAGGCTTCGGCCGGTGGTCGTTTCGGGCCACCATAGGCGGCAATCGCCTGCCAGAACCCGCCCGCGCCCAGCCCAAGCTCGACTCTGCCGCCTGTCAGTACGTCGAGGGTCGCGGCCTGCTTGGCCAGCACAGCAGGCAGGCGCAGCGGCAGGTTGGCGACGTTCGGGCTGACGTGAATCCGCTCAGTGGCCATCGCCAGCGCGGTTAGCAGCGTCCAGTTCTCGTAAAAGCGCCACTGGTAAGGGTGATCCTGGATAGTGAGCAAATCCAGGCCGTTTTCGTCGGCGATCTTTGCCAGCCGGAACGGCTCGCGCGGATCGCCGGCCGTCGGATCGAGAAAGACGCCGAAGAGGGGTGCAAGAGCCATCGGTAATTCCTTTGAGCTACCCTGAAGCGGGCTACGCTGAACATCAGTGTAACAGCGCAAGGGAGGCTCTTACAACGTACGATTGGACAGCGCACACCTGTACCAAGGAACAGCTTGGTGTTGAAGCAATCGTTATCGTTAGCAACATGTTCATTCTCCTCTCATGTTACTTTACGACGCGGAATTTAAGGTGCGTCCTACCGGCCGGGGACTCGCTCACTCTCATTCTTTCCAGTTGAATCTGTTCACCGCCGATATCTTCAAATAGCCGCAGACCGCCGCCAAGGAGCACCGGTATGATGTCAACGTGTAGTTCATCGGCCAGTCCCGCTTTCAGGCATTGCTGGGCGGTGCTGGCGCCCCCGACTACTTCCCCTTCTTTCCTTATTCTTTACTTCTCTTTTCGGCGGCGAACGATAGACCCTTAGCACTGAGGGCACGGCGGAGTTGATCGAGCGCCTTTGGCCCGATGCCATGGAGTTGCTTGAGCTGGACCTCGCTGATCTCGGTTAACTGCTCCAGTCGCCAGTAACCGGCCGCGGCAAGTGCCCGTTGCGCCGGCTTAGCCAGTCCAATTGGGAGGTCGCTTTCTCGCTGATCGTTCTGATTACTCTTCATGGATGTTCCTTGCAGACTATGTCGCCATCTGCGACCATGACAAGGGCCGGTGCCTTGATGGCCTGAATCTCTTCTGGCCGCTGAATCCCTCGGTATGAGCGGCCGCGTGTCCTGCGGCCGCTCATACCGACGGCCGGTCAGCCCGGGCCATACTGGAAAAGCTGGACCAGGTTGCCCTCGGGATCTTTCAAGGTCGCGATCCACAGGTCGCCGTAGTCCGTGGGATCCTGGATGAACTCGACCCCGGCCTCCTTCAGTCGCTGCCAGTCGGCCGTGAGGTCGTCGCTGGTGAAGGCGACCATGTGCCGCGCCGGGTCGGTATTGCGGCCATGCACCTCGCTGTGCGTGCCCAGTCCCAGCGTCGGGGCCTCTGGCGAATCCGCGCCCAGCACGACAAAGCCCGGTGACTCCATGGCCACCTTCACGCCCAGCACGTCCCGATAGAACGGCAGCAGGTTGTTCAGGTCCTCGCTCCAGATTGAAGCGCTGGCAAATTGCTTAATCATTGTTTATCTCCTTTCAAATCGTTTCTTGTCCATTAAGGTACTTTAGCTGCGCAAGTACGCGCTCGTCAGTGAATGCTTTGCCCTGAGAAGCTGCTCCGGCGTCCCCTCAAACATGACTCTTCCACCCTTGTGGCCACCTTCAGGCCCCAGGTCAATGATCCAGTCGGCGTTTTTGATGATATCCTGATTGTGCTCGATCACGATCACTGTATTGCCCTTATCTACCAGACGATCCATGATGGCCAGCAGCCTGCTGATATCCGATTTGTGCAGCCCGGTGGTAGGCTCGTCCATGACGTAGATACTACCCTTTTTGTGCAGTTCGCTGGCCAGCTTGATGCGCTGGCATTCACCGCCGGATAGCGTGCTCAGAGGCTGGCCAAGCGCTAAGTAATCCAGACCCACGTCGCTCATGGCCTGCAGCTTGCTGGCAATTTTCTGGATGTCAAAGTAGTCGAGCGCCTGTTGAACGGTCATTGCCAAAACGTCGGTGATTGATTTATCGTTCAGTTTGTAGGCCAGCACTTCATCCTTAAAGCGCTTGCCTTCACAGATTTCGCAAGGTGATTTGACCTCGCCCAGAGCCGCCAGATCGGTGTAGATGACACCCAGCCCTTGACAGTTTTCGCAGGCCCCCTCGGAGTTGAAGCTAAATAGCGAAGCGCTGACTTTATTGGCTGTCGCAAAGGCTTTGCGGATGTCGTCCATGATGCCGGTATAGGTAGCAGGGTTGGAGCGAGTAGAGACGCCCACGGCGGACTGATCGATCACAACCGCCTCAGGGTGTTGGTGCAGAAATACCTGATGAATGAGCGAGCTTTTACCAGAGCCAGCAACGCCAGTAACGACGGTGAGCACGCCGGCAGGGATATCCACACTGATATTCTGCAAATTGTTCACTCTGGCATTGGTGATGGGTAACTTGCCCGCTGCCGGGCGAAAACTTTTTTTGATTGGTAGCGACTGCTTGATATGCTGGCCTGTCAGGGTATCGGCCTGAAGCAGCCCAGCATAGCTGCCCTCATAAACAATACTGCCACCGCGACTACCCGCCTGAGGCCCCACATCTACAATATGATCGGCTACTTTAATCACGTCAGGGTCGTGCTCGACCACCAGGACAGTGTTGCCCTTGTCCCGCAGCTTTTGCAGCAGCTCGTTGAGACGATGCACGTCACGCGGGTGCAGACCGATGCTGGGCTCGTCAAAAACATACATTACATCCACCAGACTGCCACTGAGGTGTTTGACGATTTTGACGCGCTGCGATTCGCCGCCGGATAAGGTGTCGGTTTCTCGGTTGAGGGTGAGGTATTCGAGGCCGATATCAATCAGGTGCTGCAACCGCCGGGTGAGTATTTGAACTATCGGAGCCGCAACCGGGTCTTTGATCTCCCTGATAACTTCGATCAGCTCGCCAACTTCCATACAAGACAGCTCGGCAATATTATAGCCATTGATCTGGCAGCTCAAGGCCGCCTGGCTCAGGCGTGCGCCTTTGCAGAGCATGCACGGGCCATAGGTCATGTATGGCTCAACGGTTTTCTGGGTGCGCTCTGACATCGTTTTGACATCACGCGTGATGTACTTGCGGCTAAACTTATTGATGATCCCCTCAAAGGTTAATTTGAACGGTTTGCCAGCAACGGTTGTTTCAACCTTATAGGGCTTGCTATAAAGGAGCAGTTCCATCTCCTCATCGCTGTAGTCAGCCAGTTTTTTGTCATTGTCAAACAAGCCCGATTGGGTGCAAATGGTCCAATCCCAGCTACCAACAGCATAGTCCGGGAACAGGATGGCTCCTTCATTGAGTGAATTGGACTTATCCAGAAATAGATCCAGATCTACACCAATCTTCCGGCCAACACCGCTGCATTCCGGACACATGCCCTGCGGATCATTGAACGAAAAGACGTTCGAGTGCCCCACGTTTGGCTGGCCCAGGCGCGAGAACAGCCGTCGCAGCACGGCGTAGATGTCAGTGATCGTGCCCATCGTCGAGTGGGCGCCACCGCCCAAACGCTTCTGGTCAACGACAATTGCCATGCTCAGGTTTTCGATAGCATCCGCATCTGGCTGAGAGTAGCGGGGCAGGAAGCTGCGAACGAACATACTGAAATTTTCGTTCAGGAGACGCTGGGCCTCGGTGGCAATGGTATCGAAGACAATGGACGACTTGCCCGAGCCGGATACCCCCGTAAAGATAGTAATTTTGCGCTTGGGAATCCGCAGAGACACATCCTTGAGATTATTTTCGCGGGCGCCCCGGATTTCTATATATTCCTGAGACACGGTATTCTCCCTATGGGCAGGCATTGTGCCAGCAGATTCACGTCTTTTGGCGGCCGGCTTCATACCGCACGAGTACGATCCCTGAGCCATCCCACGTGCGTGTGTCCATCAGCCGCAGCGTAACCGCCGGCCGGCCGTCGAATAATGGCGTGCCTGCGCCTAACACGACCGGGCCGACCATCAGGTGTAATTCGTCAACCAGCCCGTGAGCCAGCAAATCGTTCCAGAGTATGTGGCTGCCAAAAACCAGGATCTCCTTGCCTGTTTGGCGTTTGAGTTCCGCAATCTGCTCGTGAGCCTCCGCCCGTCTGATAATGCGGGTGTTGTGCCACGGCTCCGTCGCTTCGGCCGTCAGGCTGTCTGAGACGACGACTTTATCTATGGCGCTATTGAGCCGGGATATCTCCCGTTGGATAGGCGTGGCCTTGGGGTCATCGGCTACAGGCGGCCAGAAACCCTTGAACCCCTCGTACGAAATACGCCCCAGCAGCAGCGTATCGGCCGCCCGCAGCCGTTTGGCGTTATAGGCATCGAAGCTTTCGTCCGCCGGGTAGGCCTCCCGGCGATAGTCGAACAGGGCCATGACATCGTTACCCGGCCCCTCGTAATAGCCGTCCAGTGACATGATGTTACAGACAATGAGTTTACGCATTTTTACCTCACTTCTCATGTCATTTCTCCATTTGGCCAGTCATATCGCCGTCTAGTGCTTTGTTAGGCAGAACTTTGCCGAGAAATGCAAGCATCGCTGTGTTGAATCGTTCAGGCCTCTGCAGTGGCGCGAAGTGACTCACACCAGGAAGATCGATAAATTCTGCATATGGAATACTTCGAGCGAGATACTCGGCGTGTTCGCGCTTGATAAATTCTTCATGCTCGCTGTGTACGATCACGACAGGCACGCTGATCTTCGCGAGATCGTGCGCGGAGTAGTTGGGTTGCGTCTGCTGCATCAGGGTGACGGCTTCGACGAACTCTTTGAAGCGCTCCGGCGTAGCCGATAGCCGGGCGTAGTCCTTCGCGTGCCGGCTGAAGCACCGGTCCAGAGTTGGACTGGCTTCAATTGGTTTTACCCCGCTCGGGTCCATATTACACGCAAAGAAGAACACGCCTGCAACCCGTGTGGGAGCTTTCGAAGCAAGAATCAATGCGGTGCATGCGCCGTCGCTCCAGCCCACTAGACCCGCCTTCTGAAGGTGCAAAGCATCCATTACCGCTGAAACGTCCGATGCCATCAGCTCATACGCATACGGCCGCGCGTCACGCGTGCTGCGGCCGTGGCCTCGGCTGTCTATCAAAACGGCGCGATAGCCACTCCTGACCAGCGCTGGAACTTGATAACCCCAATTGCCACTATGGCCGAGTCCGCCATGCAGCAGGATCACGGG